>UQVN01000034.1 GCA_900544525.1 uncultured Eubacteriales bacterium | reverse complement strand
TCCAAATTAAAAGTTCTTTTCTATGTTCTTTTTGTTTTCCCAGTTTGTCCAATAATTCGCAGAACATACAAAATTGACTCATCTCCAAAATGGACAAATAGAAATCTTGCTCTAGGCAAACGCCATTGATAAAATCCAATAATTTTTTATTCGTTTTTCCAATTCCTATTTTTAATTTCTCAATCCCTTTTTCAAATTCTCCCATTCCGTATGCAATTTTTGCTTCCATAAAACAAAGATATTGTTCATGTAAATGTTCTGTTACATTGGAAAAATCATTTTTCCGATATTGTGTTATTTTTTCTTCCCCTTCTCTCCAACGTTCTCCTCTAATACAAAATTCAATTTCTGTTCTTTGTTCTGACAACATAGACTCTTCTTTTGTTAAAACAAGAGTATACTTGCTTGTAGAAATACCTAATCTACCTAAAATTGCATAAAACAATAACTGATCTGCTTCTTTCTCCCCTTGTTCAATCTTTGAAAACATAGTTTGAGAACAAAGTCCTTCATATATATTTTTCTGACTTAACTTTTTCTCTTTTCTAATGTTTTTCAATTGATTTGTATTCATTTCCCCTCATTCTCCCTTCCTATTTTATAAAAGAAACTTTTTCTAACACGAAATAATAGAATAAATTTGCCATATTATTTATTATACTATTCTCTATTTCTCTCATCAAGTTTTCTCTATTCTTACTATCTTCTTCCTATTTTTATACAATTCCCTCACATCATCTCCAGTATGAACATCATAAAAGACTCCCTTTCTGATAGATCCATTTCTTATCTATCAAAAAGGGAGTCTTTTTTATCCATTTTGCAACTGCCAAAGGTATCTATATTTTCCACCTTGTTCTAACAATTGTTGATGTGTGCCACTTTCCACAATTTTCCCATTCTCCACTACATATAAACGATCAAAATTGCGTGTTAGTTCCAATCGATGGGTAACGGCTACTACGGTGCAATTTTTTGGCAATTGATCGATTGTTTTCTTTACTGCCTGTTCGGAGGCCTGATCGAGAGCAGATGTTGGCTCATCCATTACAATAATTGGAGCGTCTTTATAAAGGCAACGTGCCAAGGCAATTCGTTGAAGCTGACCTCCTGAAAATCCTGCATTATTTTCTCCTAACATCAGATCATATCCTTTTTCTGTCTCCAAAAGAAACTTTTCTGCATTTGCTCTTCTTACTGCGTCCCTAATTTTTTCATCTACACTTCCTAGAGAAAGAGCAATATTTTCCGCCACCGTAAGATGAAACAAAGAGATATTTTGGGAAAGATAAGAGAAATTTTTCCTCCATTCTTCCATAGAGCAGTTACCAAATTCCTTTCCACAAGCCTGTATCGTTCCACTTTGTGCAGGATATAACCCTAATAACAGTTTCATAATCGTTGACTTTCCACTTCCACTCTCTCCCACAAAAGCAACTTTCTCTCCTTTTTCAATGGAAAAACTAATGTCGTCTAACACTTTCTTTTGACCATAGGAAAAGGAAATATGAGAAAAAGAAATTTCTTTGTTGCTATCTTTTATCGGTTGTACAAAGCGATCAGAATCCTGTTCTTTTTCTACTAATGTAGATTCTTCAGGGAGATCCATAATTTCAAATACACGCTCTATATGAGGAGATGCCTGCTTTATAATTACAGTACCATTTCCAAATGCTGTCATCATCTGACTAATCTGATCCGAAAGTGGCAATGCGATCATCACATTAGAAAACGGTATCACACCAACTCCTGCTAAGATTGCTCCTAATGTCAATAAACTAACAATCGTAAAACAATCTCCTGAGAACGTATAAAGTTGGATTCGTATTCCTTGTAAATGACTAAATATTTTTATTGTCTTCCCTGTCTCTTGCACTTGTTTCTGTAATTTTCGTTCAAAAATCGGAAACAATCCAAACGTACGAATCTCTGTTTCTCCTTGGGCACACTCTTGAATAAAATTTGCCGTATCACTTTTTCCTTTTACCATCTTCACTTTTAACTCTCTCGTACGCTTCATAGCGAATCGACTGCAAAATAAATTGAGCACCGTACAGGAAACACATAAAAGAGTTATTCGCCAATCAATGGCTAAAAGTAAGATAATCGAGAACAATCCGGAAATCATTGGTTGAAACACCATAGCGCTCATATAGTACCCAATGGAAGTCGTGCAGTTTGGAATATCCGTTGTCAAACGATTGAGAACCTCGGTTGCTGAATATTGACTTGCAAAAGATTCTTTCATTTTTAGATATTGGTGCAACATGGTTTGACGTAAAAACAGCTGTGTCTTTTGTTCGATATGAACAAATCCCAGCTGAGAAAAACTAGCCAATAATGAAAATCCAAAGACACCGATAATGTAAACGAACATATGAGAAGAAGTTTGTGAGGACTCTCCGCTTACCGCTCCTACAACACTACTAAGCAAGACACCAACCGAAGAAAAAATAAGGAAAACCATTGCTCCACTTAAAATCGTACAAATGACAAAAAGTGGTATGTGTTTTTTTGCATATCCAATGAGCCGAATATAATTTTGGTAATCTTTTTCTCTTTTCATAAAAACTCCCCTCCTAATCGATTCTCTTTCACCAGTTGATCATAGCTACCATGTGCTAATATTTCACCCTCATCAAATAAATAAATCTCATCCATGAGCGGTAAAAATTCTGGTTGGTGTAATACCATAATGACTGTAGATTCTCTATATTCCTCGATCATATTTTGAATCACTGTCCATGCATTCTTTGCATCTAAGGCAGAAACCGATTCATCAAATAATAAGACAGGCGCATTGCTGTATAACGTACGAGCCAATGCAATCCTCTGTCTTTGACCGCCACTTAGATTGGCACCATTCTCTTTTAAAACTGTATGCAAACCATCTTTTAAACCAGACAAAAATCCATCCACTCCAGCATTTTTACAAGCCTTCTTTACCTCTTCTTCGTTTTCGTTTGTAAAACAACAAATATTTTCTTCTATCGTTCCTGAAAAGAAATTAGGAAATTGTCCTGTCAATCGATTTTCTGGAACAAGAATCGTTCCTTCTTGTGGTGCAAGCAAACCACTGATTAACTTGATAACTGTCGATTTTCCACAACCACTCTTTCCAATAAACGCAACTTTTTTTCCTTTTGGAATATGAAGAGACAGATCTCGTACCGCCCACTCTTTTGTATCTGGATAGCGATAGGAAACATTTTCTAGCACAATTTCTTCTTGTTGTCTCAAAGAATTCCTATCACCCTTTGAAAATTTCTCACGCTCATTCGTAACATCAACTTGCAAGGAATCTATTTTGGATTTCGTTATGCCTTCCTGCAAACTTATATTTCCCATCACTGGTTCTTCCCATAACTCCATAATTCTCTGTGCAGTGACCTTTATTTTTACTCCATTCACAAATAAATCCACATAATGAAGCTGTTGTGGCAATATCTTATCACATAAATAATAAACAGTCATAAAAGAGCCTATTTTCACAAATCCCAATGGAACAAGAAATAATCCCGCTAAACACAGAGATAAAATTGGGGCAATCCCACATAAAATGCCAATAATTTTAATTGGCATAGAACGAAGATTCAAACTCATATTGGCATGAACATAATCTGCTCCTACCTGCTGACATAATCCTTCCATAAATTCATAGGAATCATATGTTTTCACCGTAAGACGATTTTCCAAAGTATCTTTTAATCTTGTATTTAATTCCACTTCTGCTTTTTTTACTTTCTCACTAGCATGTTTTAAATACTTGCTTAAAGCACCTTGCAATCCCAAAGATAAGAATAATGTCACCACATAGGCAATCGTAATCCTCCAATCTACAACTAGTATGTATCCAACAATTAGAACGAGCTGTACACTTTGCATTAAGATAGTAGGCAACGTTGTTGCAAAAAATTCTGTCAATTCTGCACTATCCCGATTGATCCTGCTATAAAGATCTCCTCGATTGTTTAACAACGGACTGTCCATTTTAAGGTGTGTCAACTGATAAAACGATTTCTGTTGCACATTCCTATATACATTTGCTTCCATATGACCGCATAACAACCGATAACCATAACAAATCACACCATTTAGCAGAAAAAAAATAAGTGTTATAAAAATACTTTTTCCCGCCCCTTTAAAACCAGAAATCGTAAAAAATTCGGTTAGCCGCGCCATAGATTCTGCCGTTATAACTGCCATCAATGCCATACATAGACAAAGTAAAAGCAAAATAACTATAAATTGTCTTAACTTTTTTATGTGCTTTATAAAATATAACATCCGTACTCCCTCCTCTATTGAATAAAATTCATGGCATTCTATGATTCATTTCTTACTTTTTTGAATGGGATTCATAAAATGCTGTGTAATAAATAGTATGTTATGGATAGTATATAATGCATAGTATTGAATGTCAATATACAAATTCTTTTTATTTAACGGATACTTTCACACAAACAATGAAAAATACGACATCAAATAAAAATACAAGCATTTCCGCTTGACTTATGCCTTCCACGCAAACAAAAAAGACCATCATCTGATGGTCTTTTTTGAAGTGTAGGGGAGGAGGTTATACATCAGCAGGTGATTGAGACTACCAACTGATGTATCCGACTTTTTGATAGCAATCAAAGAAAAACTCTAAATGGATACATCCTTCACCTGCATCCGAGACTAACAACTATCTGTTCCCATTTTATCAATCAATTTATACTCCCGAATATATGAGGCATGGGAGCATCTAGCTCCTCCCCCTCATCATTTTACTTCACCCTACTTATGCGTATATGTGTACTCTTTTTATCATCTTATACCTATATCTTTACATTATCTTTATATCATGTACTAATATATTTTGTCAATACTTTTACATTAAATTCCAATTTTATTTCTGAATGTATTCAATAAATTGAAAATTTCTTAACCGACATCTTGTTTCTGAATAATGAAAAACAATTCCACTTTCCAGATAATAGTAGCTTTGTAATAAAACAACTTCCTTATCTTCTCCAATATCTAATTGAATCTTATCTTCTCTTGTAATTGGAGAAACCGTAATCTTTCGTTTGATAATACTAGATTGAATTCCCTCACTCTTTAAATATTCTTGGATCGAACCTTTACAAATTTCCTCAGTTAACTTTGGAACAATTTCCTTCAAATAATAATCTTTCTTTAATGCGATTCTTTTTCCACTAATTTTTTCAATGCGTTCAATTCGATAAACTTCTTTTGTGTCATCAATTTGAAATTCTCGCATCATCTTCTCATTATCCACTAATATACTAATATCTTCTACTAGCTTTTCTCTTTCTACCCCATCTTGGCTATCCAATTCTAAATACGAAAACATTTTCGCATCTGTACTTTCTTCTTCTTGTAATCGCTCTAATACAACGGATTCCTTCCCACGACTTTTTAAAATATAATTATTTTGCTCTAGCAATGTCATTGCCTTTCGAATGGTATCTCTTGATGTATCAAAAGTTTCTGTCATCTTACCTTCCGATGGCAAAGAATCCCCTGGGCTAAGTTTTCCACTTTCAATCATCTCCACATACTTCTGATAGATTGCTTTATATTTACTTTGCATACGATATTCACCTCATTAACTCCAAAACCTTTTATCCCTATATACTGCCCTTCTAAAACAATATTCTTGCTTATATAAGAATCTGATTTTTCTATCTATCTTTTCTAAAAACTCACATTAAAACAAAAACATTGTTCTCCTCTATTCTTACTATAACATAAAAAAACTATGCTTACCATGAAGAAAAGGCCTATAAGTGTTCTTCACTTATAAGCCTTTTCTTTTTTCATAGCAAGGCAACAAGTCAAATAGAAAATTTAGAAAACTAAAAACGGAGTTTTAAACTTTTCTAAAAGAAGATATTTGACAGCACCTAAGAATATATAAAGTCCTAAAACATATTTCCTATCGTTTTAAAGAAAATATGTTATGATTCTTCTATTATTTCTTCCTCTGGAGTTAAAACATATTCTTCAATAAATTCCCATATTTCATCTCTTCCTTGTTTTGTAAGGGCGGAGTATGGAAAAATTGGCGTTCCTTCTACAAGATTTAATCCTGTACGAATTGCTTTTACGTGTTTTTGTACCTGACTACGTTTTAATTTATCTAATTTTGTTGCGATAATCACTGGGTTAAATCCATTATTTACGATCCAATCATACATCAGTTTATCATTAGCAGATGGATCATGTCGAATATCTACAAGTAAAAATACAATGCGAAGCTGCTTTGATGTGTGTAAATATCGCTCAATTAATTTTCCCCATTTTGCCTGCATCTCTTTTGATACTTTTGCATAGCCATAGCCTGGAAGATCGACAAAATAAAGTACTTCATTAATATTATAATAGTTAATTGTCTGTGTTTTTCCTGGTTGCTGAGAAGTTCTAGCATAAGACTTACGATTCATAAGTCCATTGATCAAAGAAGATTTCCCAACATTTGACTTTCCTGCAAAAGCGATCTCAGGCATGGAATTGTCTGGGAGTTTACTTGTGATTCCACAAACCGTTTCCAAATTTACTTTTGTTACATTCATACTTTTTCTCCTATTTTTCGTCTTTTACAAGAGCATGCTCTAAGACATCTTCCATTGTTGTGGCATAGGTAATCGTTAAACCACTTGTAATTTCTTTATCAATATCTGCAACATTTTTCTTATTTTTCACTGGAACAATAACTTCTTTTACTCCAACGACTTTTGCTGCAAGAATTTTTTCTTTTAATCCACCAATTGGAAGAACTCTACCACGAAGTGTAATTTCTCCTGTCATGGCAATATCACCACGAACTTTCTTTCCTGTAATAGCAGAAAGAATCGCTGTTGCCATTGTAATCCCAGCAGATGGGCCATCTTTTGGAACTGCACCTTCTGGAATGTGAATATGAATATCATGTTTTTCAAAATAATCATCTTCAATTCCATACTGATTTGCTACTGAACGAATATAACTAATTCCTGTGCGCGCAGATTCTTTCATTACATCTCCAAGATTACCAGTTAATTCAAACTTACCTTTTCCTGCCATAATATTAACTTCAATACTTAAAGTATCTCCACCAACACTTGTCCAAGCAAGCCCTCTTACGATTCCTGTCTTTGGTGTTAAGTCTTCATCTTCTTTTGAGAAAATCTCTGTTCCAAGGAACTTGGATACGTTGCTTTCTAATACTTTTAGATGAGTCTTATTGCCTTCCATAATCATGCGTGCCGCTTTTCTACAGATCTGACCAATTTTTCTTTCTAAATTACGCACTCCTGCTTCTCTTGTATAAGCAGAAATCACCTTACGGATTGCCTTATCCGTAATAATAAGTTGTTCTTTTGTCAAGCCATTTTTCTTTAACTGTTTTTCCACTAAATAACGTTTTGCAATATGGAATTTTTCATTTTCTGTATAACTAGATACTTCAATGACTTCCATACGATCAAGCAGTGGTCTTGGAATTGTGGATAAATCATTGGCTGTTGCCACAAACAATACTTCACTTAAATCAATTGGCACTTCTAAATAGTGATCCATAAATGTGACATTTTGTTCTCCGTCAAGAACTTCTAATAAAGCAGATGCCGTATCTCCTTTATAGTCACTGCTCACTTTATCAATTTCATCAAGAAGCATTAAAGGATTTTTCACTCCTGCTTGTTTAATACCAGTTGCAATACGCCCTGGCATAGCGCCTACATATGTTTTTCTATGTCCACGAATTTCCGCTTCATCGCGAACTCCACCTAGGGAAATACGAACATAATGTTTATTTACCGCTCTTGCGATAGAACGAGCGATAGAAGTCTTTCCAGTTCCTGGAGGCCCTGCTAAACAAAGAATTGGAGCTTCTCCTTTTTCTGTTAATGCACGAACAGCCAAAAATTCAATAATTCTTTCTTTTACTTTTTCAAGTCCATAATGATCTTCTTCTAAAATCTTGCTTGCGGATTTAATATCATTATTATCTTCAGAACAATGATTCCAAGGCATTTCTAACATCGTTTCGATATAATTACGGCTCACATAACTTTCCGCTGACATTCCACCAGAATTTTTAAAACGGCTGATCTCTTTGCGAATCTTTTCTTTCACTTCCTCCGAAGCATCTAACTTCTCAACCTTTTCTTCAAATTCATCAGCTTCTGCTTCGCTTCCTTCTCCTAATTCTTCACGAATTACTTTCATCTGTTCACGAAGAATGTAGTCCTTTTGGTTTTTATCCACTTTTTCTTTGATCTTTTCTTGAATTTCTTTCCGAATTTGATAGATTTCAATTTCTTCTGCAAGTGTAACAAGAAGCTTTTCTCCTCGTTGAATAATCTCATCTTCTTCTAAGATCACTTGTTTTTGTTTTACATTAATTGGAAGCTGTGTTGCAATCTCAAAAATAAGTTCTTCGAGATCTTGAATCTCTAAAATTTGTCCAACAACGTTTCTCGTTGCCTTATTGCTATCAAAGCCATAAGCTTGAATGATATCTTTTAATGAGCGTACCATCGCCTCTTTTGTATGCTCATCATCAATTTCGCCTGCTTCTAGGACGGTGTCTGCTTGCTCTACTTCTACATAAAGATATGGCTCTTCTTCCAGAAATTCTACTAGTCTTGCACGATTTTCTCCTTCTACGAGAACACGAATTACATTTCCTGGAAGTTTAATAATTTGTTTAATTTTTGCTACAACTCCAAGAGTATAAATATCTTCTCTCTTTGGATCTTCAATTGAATCATCCATCTGCGCAGATAAAAATACTAGCTGTTCTCCCTTCATCGCAGTCTCTACTGCCTGTACCGATTTTTCTCTTGATACATCAAAATGAACAACAGTTTTTGGAAAAACAACTGTTCCACGCAATGCTATCATAGGCATTTTAAGTGTTTCCATCATTTTTTCCTCCATGTCTTTTCCTTTTTTTCCCTTTCCAAAAAAGCAGTCGAATCAAAAAAACTTATTCTTTCTGACTTCGACTGCTCTCCTATCTTATCTTCTAAGCAATTTCTCCATTGTTTTTAGAAGCTCTTTTTCTAGCAAGCCCTTTTTTTGGCTGTGCTTTTTCTCCGTAAGTGATCATAGGTTCTCCTTGATCCTCTACCATTTCTTTTGTGACAACACAAGATTCGATTGTGTCATCGGATGGCACTCGATACATTAAGTCCATAATAATGGATTCCATAATGGCACGAAGCCCTCTTGCTCCTGTATTGCGTTCAATGGCCTTTCTTGCAATGGCACGAAGTGCCTCTTCTTCAAATTCTAACTGCACGCCATCTAATTCGAATAATCGTTTATACTGTCTTACAAGAGCACTCTTTGGTTCTGATAAAATTCGAACAAGTGCCTCTTCATCTAACAAATCAAGGGATACTGTCACAGGCACACGACCGATAAACTCTGGAATCATTCCAAATTTCACAAAATCAGAAGGTAATGCCTGACGAAGTAATTCTCCCACATTTTTCTTTTCTTTTTTCGCAACATCAGCTGTGAATCCGATTTCTTTCTTTCCAGTTCTATTTTCAATGACTTTTTCAAGTCCATCAAAAGCACCACCACAAATAAATAAAATATTTGTTGTATCGATCTGAATAAATTCTTGATGTGGATGTTTTCTGCCACCTTGTGGTGGAACAGAAGCTACTGTTCCTTCTAAGATTTTTAATAACGCCTGCTGAACACCTTCACCAGATACATCACGAGTAATGGACGTATTTTCAGATTTACGAGTAATTTTATCAATTTCATCAATATAGATGATACCATATTCTGCGCGTTCAATATCATAGTCTGCCGCTTGAATTAATTTTAAAAGAATGTTTTCTACATCTTCTCCAACATATCCTGCTTCTGTAAGAGCGGTTGCATCTGCAATTGCAAATGGTACATTTAAAAGTTTGGCAAGAGTTTGCGCTAATAATGTCTTTCCAGAACCCGTTGGTCCTAACATTAAAATATTGCTTTTTTGCAACTCTACATCTAGATCTTTATCCGCCATAATTCTTTTATAATGATTATATACAGCTACAGATAAAACTTTTTTCGCATCATCTTGACCAATAACATATTGATCTAAGAAATTTTTGATTTCAATTGGTTTTAATAAATTGATCTCATTACTTGCTTCTTCTATTCCATCAAATTCATCTTCAATAATCTCTGTACACACCTCTACACATTCATCACAGATATATACATTAGGACCTGCAATCAACTTGCGCACTTGATCTTGTGTTTTATTACAAAAAGAACATCGAAGAACTTTTCTCTCATCAATGCGACCTGCCATTTTCTTACCTCATTCTTTCTTATCATCTAGTGGTTTGCGATGACACTATCAATAATACCATAAGTTGCAGCTTCTGTTGCACTCATATAATGGTCTCTTTCTGTATCTCTTTCGATTACTTCAAGAGGTTGCCCTGTATTAGCACTTAAAATCTCGTTTAATTTACGACGAGTTTCAATAATTCTATCCGCTACAATTTTAATATCTGTCGCCTGACCTTGTGCACCACCAGATGGCTGGTGAATCATAATTTCAGAATTTGGAAGTGCAAAACGTTTTCCTTTCGCACCACTAGAGAGTAAAAATGCTCCCATACTAGCAGCCATACCCATACAAATAGTGGATACATCACATTTAATATAATTCATTGTATCATAAATTGCCATACCAGCTGTTACAGAACCACCTGGACTATTAATATATAAAGAAATATCTTTATTTGGATCTTCTGCCTCTAGGAATAAAAGCTGAGCAACAATTAAATTTGCTGACACTTCATTCACTTCTTCTCCTAAAAAGATAATTCTATCTTTTAAAAGTCTTGAATAAATGTCATAGCTTCTCTCTCCACGACTTGTCTGTTCAATGACATAAGGTACTAAACTCATTGTAATTCCTCCCGTCTTCTTTCAATATAGACAGAGGGATGCTGCACCCGCAACATCCCCTCCGTTTTCTCGTCTCTCTTATTCTTCTACTGCTGCATCTGTTACAAATGTAACTGCTTTTTGAACAGCGATATCTTTCATCATCTGCTGTTTTTCATTTTCACCGATAAAGGATTTTACCTGATCTGCTTCCATTTGATACATCTGAGCCATTTTTGCGATTTCTTCATCAAATTCTGCTTCTGTAGCTTCAATATTTTCAGCTGCTACTACTGCTTCTAATACAAGTCTTGTTTGAATACGTTTTAAAGCCTGTGGTTTCATCTGCTCTAAGAATGTTTCTTGATTTAAGCCTGTAAACTGGAAGTACTGTTCAATCTGTAATCCTTGGTAGCTTAATCTTTGAGCAAATTCATCTGCCATTTGAGCCTGCTGTGTTGCTAACATTGCATCTGGAATTTCCATTGTTGCATTTTCTACAATAGTTTCTACAACTTTATCTTCTTTTGCAGCTTTTGCTTCTGCTTCTTTTTTCTCTAAAAGTTTTGCTTTAATGTCTTCTTTATATGCATCTAATGAATCGAATTCTGAAACATCTTGAGCGAATTCATCATTGATTTCTGATAATTCTTTCTTTGTAATGCTATTCACTTTTACATGGAATACTGCTGGTTTTCCAGCTAATTCTTCTGCATGATATTCTGTTGGGAATGTTACATTTACATCAAATTCATCACCGATGTTGTGTCCGATGATCTGTTCTTCGAAGTTGTCAATAAATGTATGAGAACCAATTACTAATGGTTGGCCTACTGCTGTACCACCTTCGAAAGCAACACCATCAATGCTTCCAGCGTAGTCGATGTTTACTGTATCTCCATCTTCTACTGCTCTATCTTCTACTGTTACCATTCTAGAGTTTTGATCCTGAACTTTTTTAAGTTCTGCATCGATGTCTTCGTCTGTTACTTCAACTGTTGTTTTTTCAACTTTGATTCCTTTATATTCACCTAATGTAACTTCTGGTTTTACAGCAACTGTTGCTGTGAAGATGAAGTTTTTACCTTTTTCCATCTGAACAACATCGATTTCTGGTCTAGAAACGATATCTAATGTACATTCTTCGCTTTCTGTAGCATCTGCATATGCATTTGGCATAATGATATTTGCTGCTTCTTCATAGAACATTTCTGGACCGTATGCTTTTAATAAATAAGCATATGGAACTTTTCCTTTACGGAATCCAGGAATGGAAATCTTACCTTTCTGATTGTTGTAAGCTTTTTGCATTGCTGCTTCAAACTCTTCAGCTGGCACTTCAATTGTAAGTTTAGCCATATTTTTTTCTAAATTTTCAATCTGTAAACTCATTTCAAAATTTCCTCCTTGGGCTTTTCAACTATTTCTTTATATAAAAGATGCCATATCTTTTTGTAAACAAGACACTCTTTATCATATGTCATGCTCTAGAGCATATAAATAGCCCTATTCCACGCATTATTTGATTATAGCATACACCTTTTGCGCTGTCTATGAAAATTTTCTAAACTTTTACAGTGTAGCCTAATAAGCTAATAAATAGGAAGTAATTTTTTATACTATTGTTGCAATAGAAGATACATTTTCCTCTAATGTAAAAAATAGGGAGCAAAATCCAATTGGTTTTTGCTCCCTATTTTCTATATAATTATTGATTGATTTCTAGCACATAAGCATACGCTTTATCAATCGCTCTTGCTACCGCTTTAGAAGAAATAGTTGCACCTGAAACTGCATCCATTTCTGTTCCTGTTGTTGGTTTTGCTTCCTCATCCGCTTTGCCATCTCCTGCCTGTTCTAAACAGTTTTCTACAAGATTTACAAAACCACCAATATAAATACTAACACCTGCTACCGTATCTGTTTTTCCTTGTTCATTCATTCCAACACCATCGACAGATTGATTTTTTATAATCGCTTCTGAAAGTGCTTTTGCTTGTTCTGTCCATGTAAGTCCATCTTCTGTCATCACATATTGACCATCATCGGCTAATTTACTTTTCTTTGTTCCATCTTCCTTAATACAATCCCAGTTTACATCAGTAATCTGACCATCTTTGATCGTCATTGTCACTTGTTCAACGAATCCATTGTCATCAGCTTGATCTGCTTTTGCAATGTATTCTCCATCTTTTAATGTAACTTTTTCACTGGCATCTGCTTGTTCTAAACACTGTTCTAAAAGATTAGCAAATCCACCAATATAAATACTAACCCCTGCTACGGTATCCGTTTTTCCTTGTTCATTCATTCCAATAGAAGCCATGGATTGATTTTTAATAATTGTTTTTGCTAATGCATCGGCTTGCTCTGTCCATGTAAGACCGTCTTCTGTCATCACATATTGACCGTCATCAGCTAATTTTCTCTTTGTTGTTCCATCTTCTTTTACACAATCCCAAATAACAGAAGTTACTTTTCCATTGGCTACTTTTATTTCTACTTGTTCTACAAAACCATTGTCATCTGCTTCTTGCGCCTTAGCAAGATAGGTTCCGTCTTTTAACTTCTTATCCGCAATCGCATCTTCTTTTTTACCACCAGTTACAGAACTTTCCACACCTTCCATATAAACAGGTGTTGCCATTCCCTTAAACTGCTCTAAAAATTCTTTTTTTGTTACATTAGAACCAATTCCCTCTGTTTCTTGATTTTCTCCTACATGGACGCCAAGAGTCTGTTTTCCATCTGCAGACAATGCAACATCCACAAGCATTTCTCCACCGTATCCATTTTCCTTTACTGTAAGGACATAGCCTGTAACTTTACCACTCTTATCAGTTACTTTTCCAACACTTTGAATACTATCCGTTTGGGCTACCTGCATATCTTCTACATTGCCTTCTAACTGAATCCCATGATAAACTTCTTCCTCAGTTTTCATCGTGCTTTTTAATCCAAACGCTGCTGTAAAAGCAACCGCTGATACTAATGTAATTCCCACCAATCCTCTTACATGTTCTTTATGCATATAATTTATTTTCTCCTCTATCTCTTTCTTAAGATTTTTGATTGTTAATATTATCACAATGTAATTTTACTGTATAGGGGTATTTCTTGTCAAGAATTTCTTTTCATCTTGTCATAAACTACCAAAATTTTATTTTTTTACACGTATATCCAATATGCCTACACGGTCATTGATTGTCGAATAAATAGAAAAAGCAACCAATCATATAAACCAACTATTTGTGTGAATTATTAAGTTGCTGTTTTTTCACCTTTTATTACTAAATCGACAAGCCAATCTGCATCAAATCCAAATTCCCATGATTGGTATTCACAATCAGGCATATTGCAGTCTTTCTTAAATTTCTCCCATAATTCTTTATCTGTCATATATTTAACCCTCCACAAATTCTAATTTATCACTATGATGCACTATAATTATAACATTATATTTATGCGATACTCTCAATTTAAACGCTTTTTTACAAAAAAAGGCTGCTACACAATTTGCTTCACCATGAGCGATTTGTGCAACAGCCTTTGTTTTCTTTTTGTCTACAACAATTCTTTTCGTCTATGATAATCTAACTGTTGTAAAACATCGTTTTGTCTAAGCCATGGAGAAAACGAATTAGTAATTCCCTTTTCCAGCCATAGCTTCTTCTTGTTTTTTAATCATTTTACGAACCATTTCTCCGCCGATAGAACCAGCCTGAGCAGATGTTAAATCTCCGTTATAACCCTGTTTTAAGTTAACACCTAATTCAGATGCAACTTCCATTTTAAATTTGTTCATAGCTTCTTTTGCCTGTGGTACTTCTACTCTGTTTCTTCCGCTGTTATTATTGTTTGACATAACTGTCACCTCCGAATAAATTTTATTTGATAAACCGTAATTGATTTACCGTGGTCTTAGTATGTGCAGATGTCAAAAACTTATAACTGGAAATTAATAGTAATAAATATCCCCATCTTGTAATCTTAAATGCTTTTTCGAACCTTGAACAACTTGGACTTCATCTCCATATTGAATATCATATTGACATTTTACCGTATGCTCATCAATAAACTCCGTATCGATTCGTTTTCCATTAATATAAATATCCGTAAAGTCCGTATATTCATCTCCTGTAATGGTAATCGTTCCATCATCATTCTTTACTACATCAGAAATCGTAAGTGGCAATGTTCCCATTTGTAAATCTGTCACTTGGAAAGGATTTGTTTGTCCTAAAATATAACTATTTCCATAGAGCATATCATACTCTAATAATTTCATATTATTGATATATCCTTTTTTGCTCTTTTGTCTTTCATAATATTGATGATATCTTGACATAACACCGCTTTGTAATCCCATACGATCAAAAATACGAGAAACTAACTGATAAGCTTGAATGTCTTCGTCTTTCTTTTCCATATCAAAATTGCTCCAAAGAACATATTCGGTTTCAAAAGTAGAACCATTTTCTAATTCTTCATCTGAAAATCCAATACTTGGTAAATGATCTCCATAAATAGCTAAAATAACATCCTCTGGATACTCAGAAAGTGTATCCGTTAACTCTTTTAAAAATTGATCCATCTCATTGATCTCATTAACATAATAAGTGAGCTTATTGGCTCTTTCTTCGTCTTCCATTCCAGAGATTGTAATTTTTGGATCTTCAATAAATTCCGTTACATCCGTTGGATATTCTCCATGTCCTTGTACAGATACAGTAAAAATAAAGTCTTTTTTCTTTGTGCTATCCAACGCCTTTACTATTTCTTTTGTCAATATTTTATCTTTCACCCAACCATTTGGTGTTGGCTCTCGATCGTTCATAAATTCATAGCTTGTAAACGTATCGAATCCTAAATGAGAATAAATAAAATCTCGATCATAGAAAGTGGCACGGTTATTATGAATGGCATGGGTACTATATCCTTGTTTTTTCAAAATATAATTGACCGTTTCAAATGTCTTATTTTTATTTTGTACTAGACTCTTATATGGATATTCCCCTGCTCCAAAGAAATCACGATTCATCTGCGAAAGCACTTCAAACTCCGTATTAATCGTTCCTGCTCCATACGTTGGAACTTTAAAATATCCTGATGTATAGTTCTCTTTTAAATAATTAAAATACGGAAGTGGATTTTCACTAAATGTTAAATTCTTCATATGATTCACATCAAAAAATGACTCTAATTGAAGAATGATGACATTTGGCTTTTTCTTTGCTTCTGTTTCTTCCACAGTGTCGATCTGCTTTTCAATTCCCTTCATCGTTTTTTGATTATAAGATAAAGGTTTTGAAATTCCATTGTCCACTAATGTCACAGCAAAGCAATATGGCACTCCATAAGTCTTATAACTTAAATTCAAGTCTGCAAAGCGCTCTACTAAGCGTCCTGTCTTAATTCCAACCTGATAACAGCCTGTAAAACATACAATAATAATTGCCATACTAAGTAAATTCTTTTTAAAACTTCTTTTTCCTTCATAAGGCGGAACTTTAAAAAATAATAAGATTAAAACCGCCGCTATTAAAGCAATAATTAAAAATGTTGTAATAATTTTTACTTGTGACATATAATTATTCATGACATCAAGACCTGTCTTTGCAAGTTGAACATCTACAAATGTAAACGGCGTATTCCTATATCCTAGAATGACGCCGTTGGTAATGCCGATTGCTCCCCATAAGGTAATGACAATCAAATAGTAGAAAATTCTTCTTTTAAAGAATATTGCAAAAGACCAAGTTAAGAAGATAATGAATACATCAAAGGAAAATGCAAATGGATGTTCCACTGCAAAACGAAGTCCAAGTAAAAGTGAACCTCTGCCACATGCTTCACAAAGAAGCACTAAAAACAATGACATAATCAACCCTATCAAATACACATGATGTTGAATTTTTTGAATAAATTGTCTCATTCTTCCTTTCCTCGTTTCGTTTTATGCTTTTTTATTTTGCTTCTTAACACTATGATACACAATTTTTCTTACCATAGTTTGCCCAATTTTAGACAATCTCATTGATACGAAAATAATGAACGAGCACCTATAAAAAGTGATATAACAATTTTCGACGGATTGCCTCTCGTAGATTATACTCCTATTTACATCATTTTTACACTATTTTTACGAAAAAAATTCTTACAAAAATGAAAGGTTTGCGATAAGTTACAAAATAATTGTCTATTGTACCGCGTTCTTATTAGGTTTTCAAGTGAATTTTTTCTTAACAAGCTCTTACAAACCAATAACAAAAGCAGTTTTTATTGACAAATTTTATCCCACATGCTACTCTAAGGAAGATTCTTACTTTTGCAATTAAAATCTAAATTTTTTAAGCGCCAGAACTTTCTATGAGCGGAAATTTTTTGAAAGTTGACGAGGAGAAGAGTGATCGAAAATTCGGCGGATACTCTTTCGTGTTCTTTGGACGCGTAATATATTGGCAAACCTAGAGGGTGACTTCTAGAACAAATTCAATATAACCAAAGAATTGCATAGTTTGAGAATCATTCGTACTTTGAAAATAACATATGGTAAAGGAGACTTAAATTATGTGTGGAATTATTGGTTACTGCGGTTCAAACGATACCGCTCCTATCTTACTGAATGGACTTTCTAAATTAGAGTATCGAGGCTATGATAGCGCTGGAATCGCTCTACTTCATGAGGGTTCTTCTATCGAAACAATTAAAACGACTGGTAAAGTTCAGGAACTGAGAAACAAAGTGGATTCTCTTTCTCCTACGACTTCCCACTGTGGAATTGGGCATACAAGATGGGCGACTCATGGTAAAGTAACAGATGTCAATGCACATCCTCATACATCAGGTACCGTTACTTTGATCCACAACGGTATCATTGAAAATTATGCAAGCATTGCTGCACGTCTTTCTGAATATGGTCTTTCTCCACGTTCTCAAACGGACTCTGAAATTGCAGCTATGCTCATTTCTCATTTTTATAATGGTGATCCAGTAAAAGCGATTAAAAAAGCAGTAGAACATTTAGAAGGAGCTTATGCTTTTTGTATCCTTTTTTCTGATCAAAAAGATGTTATTTACTGTGTTCGTAACGCAAGCCCACTTGTAGCTGTTCGTGATGAATCAGGCTCTTATATCGCTTCTGATATGACAGCATTAATTGAATACTCCAAAGAATATTTTATTGTTCCAGAACAACACATTGCAAAACTTACAAAAGACGCAATCGAACTTATGGATCTTGATGGAAATGCAGTAGAACCAACAATGCTTGTTGCACCATTTTCTGCATCTTCTGCTCAAAAGAATGGATACGATCATTATATGTTAAAGGAAATCCATGAACAGCCAGAAGCTATCACTACAACCATCCGTTCTCGTTTAAATGGACAACAAATTTCTTTTGTTGAGGATGAAATTCCTGATTCTTTATTTGAAGATTTTTCAAAAATTATTATTACCGCTTGTGGTACTGCTTTCAATGCAGGTCTTGTTGGTAGATCTATTTTTGAACAACTTTTAAGAATTCCTGTATCCGTAGAAACGGCATCTGAATTCCGTTATGGCGATCCTATTCTCGATGAGAAAACATTAGTTATCATTATTTCTCAATCAGGAGAAACAGCGGATTCTTTAGCAGCTTTACGCCTTGCAAAAGAAAGAGGTGCAAAAACACTTTCTATTGTCAACGTAAAAGGTTCTTCTATCGCTATGGAAAGTGACTTCGTTCTCTATACCCATGCAGGACCAGAAATTGCCGTTGCTAGTACAAAAGCCTTTACCGTACAAGTAGCAGCTCTTTACTTACTTTGTGGCAAGGTGGCAGAAGTTCGCAATCTGTTTACAAAAGAACAACAAGAGGATTTCTTAAAGCAGTTATTGCAAATTCCTGAATTGATTAACGAATCCCTTCAGTTAGAACCACAGTTAAAAGAATTATCCAATATACTAACAGATGCCACTGATTCTTTCTTTATCGGACGTGGCGTAGATTATGCACTTTCTTGTGAAGGTTCTTTAAAATTAAAAGAGATTTCTTACATTCACTCTGAGGCTTATATGGCAGGAGAATTAAAACATGGACCGATTTCTCTTATTACCCAACAAGTACCAGTCATTGCAATTTCCACGAAAAAAGAAACATTCCCTAAGATGGTTTCTAATATGCAGGAAGTAAAAGCAAGAGGTGCTAGTGTTTTATTGATTACTGATCAAGAGGAAGATGTTACAGCAGATACTGCTGATTTTGTATTAAAACTTCCAACAGCAAGCACTTTCTTCTCTGTATTTTCTGTTTCTGTTGCAGTACAACTTCTCGCATACTACGCTTCTGTTTCTCGTGATCTTGACGTAGATCAACCAAGAAACTTAGCAAAATCTGTTACAGTAGAATAAAAGAACAACGATAATAACAAAAAGAGGCTGTCACACCGCTAAATATTTTTAGCCAATGTGACAGCCTCTTTTTTATATATTTT
>UQVN01000033.1 GCA_900544525.1 uncultured Eubacteriales bacterium | reverse complement strand
TAAGACACCGCCCTTTCACGGCGGTAACAGGGGTTCAAATCCCCTTGGAGTCATTATGGCGACTTAGCCAAGTGGTAAGGCATGGGACTGCAACTCCCTGATCATCGGTTCAAATCCGTTAGTCGCCTCTAAAGCAAAGAACCAATCGAAAGGTTGGTTCTTTTTTTGTATAATAATAATTTCATTTCTTATCATATAAAAAAGCTGAGAGCTACGAACTTTTCTTCGTAGCTCTCAGCTTTTTTTTGATATCAATGAATAGAACATTGTCCCTTCCTCTATGATACTTATTTAATCCTCTTTATTTTAGGATTCTATTGAATTTGTGTTATTTACTGTAATATGTTCGGTACGGTAAATAGCAGTGTTATTTGCTCCATCTGTGAAGCGTACATAGATATATCCACTGAATGGTTCTTCAATCTTACATTCATTTGAAAGTTCCCAAGAAGAATAAGGACTAAATGTCTCACCATCTTTTACAAGAAGATATTCAATGGAGTGATAACCGGATGCACCAAAGTCTCCGAAAAATGAGACTGTAAATGGATTTGATACTTCTATTGTGTTATCAGGAATTTCGGTATCAACAGAGTAGAGATGAATGTCTTCATCGCTATTAACAGTAACAGAATTTACTGCTCGTGTATCAACGCAGATTTCATTTGTTTTACGAGCAAGATAATCGCCGACGCCATTTTTGTAGCGTACAAAAACAGAACCTTTAAAATCATCATTAATTGTTACAGTACTTCCTTTTTTCCATTTTCCATTGGTATATTCTTCCCCTTCTGGAACAAGCATATAGCTAGTTGTAGAAGGTTTTGTTACCCCATATTCAGCGGAAAAGGAAAGTGTTAAATCTTCGGTAATATTTAAGTAACGATCGCTCTTTTCGGTTTTTCCCATTAATGAAACACCGTCTACATTACTTTCTACTTTTGTGTTATAGATGTTTTTTAATTCACCAGTTTTTTCATCAACACGAGCGCGTTGACTCATTGTTTGATCCACAGAAATGGTAGAACCATCACTAAAGAAATGGATTGTACCTAACAAATCTGTACGATATACATCGCTTGGACGAAGGTTTTTCAATGTTTTCTTTCTTGGAAAACCAGCAGCATTTCCAATTCCACAAGAGATGACAGAAAAGGAAGGATCCACTGCAGATAAGAACTCTGGAGTGGTGGAAGTCCAAGAACTATGATGTCCAACTTTTAAAACGTCAGATTTTAATTGGTATTTGTAAGACCTAACCATTTCTTGTTCTGATACATTTTGAGCATCTCCTGTAAATAAAAAGCTGTTATCTCCATTTTCTACTTTTGCAACAATGGAGGAGTCATTTAACGCTTCATAATTACTACGTTGGGGAGCTAAAAATGTGATTTTGGTTGTTCCAAAATAGATAATTTCACCAGGGTTTGGGTGAATTGGTTGAATACCTTCTTCCCATAAAATTTGTAGGAATTGGTTATAGATACGCAATACATTTGGTGTAGATTTTGTAGGAGCTTGCGTTGGTAAAAACAATTTTTTTGCAGGAATTTCCTTTAGAACAGTCATGAGACCTCCGATATGGTCATGATGTCCATGGCTAGCTATTACATACTCTAGTTCTTTTACACCCTTAGAACGAAGAAATTCTAATGTTTCTTCCGCATGATCTTCTGGTCCACAATCAATTAGCATATACTTGCCATCACTCTCTAATAAAGCACCGTCACCTTGTCCAACATACATATAGTATACATCTAAGTTATCACCAGGGTTAGCAAGTGCTGTTTGAGGAGAAAGCAAAGGAAGACAGAGGAAAAATAATAATAATCCTAGTCTACCAAAAGTTTTTCGAAACTTTTGTGATTTTAACATGATGTAACTCCTTAATTCAATTTTTTATATTCTTTTGTGAAACAGTTAGTTATCACTATTTATGATACGCTGTTTTATTTTGATAGTCAAGGCAGAAAGCTAAGTTTTCAGAAAGGTTATTCTAAAATCCAGTTGTTTTGAAATCATAAAATAAATGTTATAATGAAATAAAACAAAATTTTTGGAAGTAAATAGAAATCATAGATAAAAAGGAGAAAAAATTGGAATGGGAGAAAAAGAGTTATTGTTATCGTTAGATCAAGAAGAACAGTTAATAAAGATTGGAAAGGCATTTTCATCAGAAGTTCGAATTAAAATTTTAAAACTTTTATGCCAGTATGAATTAAATGTAAATGAAATAGCAGAACGATTAAAAATACCTACTTCATCAGCTGCTGTCCATGTAAAGGCATTAGAAGAGGCAGATTTGATTGAAACAAGACTAATGCCTGGAATCAGAGGATCGAAAAAGGTGTGTTGCAAAACAATGGAGCATTTAAATGTGGCATTATTTTCCGAAGAGGATTTAAAACAACAAGCGGAAGTTATAAAAATGCCAATTGGAAATTATGTGGACTATAAAGTCGTTCCTACTTGTGGGATCGTTGGAGAAAATGGACCCATTGATGAAGAAGATGAGCCACGCTGTTTTTATAGCCCAAATCGGCATGAAGCACAATTACTATGGTTTGGAAAAACAGGATATGTGGAATATCGATTTCCAAATACCATTTTAATGACAGAAAGAGCAAAAGCATTAGAATTATCAGCAGAACTTTGTTCTGAAACACATGAGTATGATTTAAATTGTAAATCGGATATTACCGTTTGGATTAACGGAGTAGAAGCTGGAACATGGGAGTGTCCAAGCGATTTTGGAGGAAGAAGAGGAAAGAGAAATCCAACTTGGTGGCCAGATAAAAATACCCAGTATGGTAAGTTAAAGACATGGCGGATTACAGAAAAAGGCTCTTTTTTAGATGGGAATTTATCCAATAAAGCTACCATTCGTGACTATCACTTAGAGGAAAAAGATTATATCTCTGTTCGGATCGGAGTGAAAGAAGATGCGATCCATCAAGGAGGTGTGAATCTCTTTGGGGAAGGTTTTGGTGATCATGCTCAAAATTTAGTATTAAAAATTGTGTATGATTCTGGAAAATAAGTATTTACAGTTTGGGGATTTAAAAGTATAATAAAAACATAAATATTGAATTAAAACAAAAATTTTATAATAAAAGATGGAGGGTTAACAATGGTAAAGGAATTAATGGAAAAGTTTGTAGCAATTTTTGGAGAAGGTGGAGAAATCATTCCATTTTTTGCACCAGGACGAGTAAACTTAATTGGAGAACATACAGATTATAATGGAGGACATGTATTTCCATGTGCCCTTACGATTGGAACTTATGGAGTTGTTCGTAAAAGAGCAGATAGAAAACTTCGATTTTATTCTATGAATTTTGAAAAGTTGGGGGTTTTAGAAAGTTCTCTAGAGGATCTTCAATATTCAAAAGAAAGTAATTGGACTAACTATCCAAAAGGCGTTATCTGGGCATTTAAAGAACATGGATATGAAATAACAGAAGGGTTTGATTTTGCGTGTGTTGGAACAATTCCAAATGGTTCTGGGCTTTCCTCCTCGGCTTCTTTGGAAGTTCTTATGAGCAAGATTTTAATTGATTTATATGGATTTAAAGACGTAGATATGGTAAAGGCATCTCTTTATAGCCAGTATGCAGAAAATAAGTTTGTTGGTGTTAATTGTGGAATCATGGATCAATTTGCCATTGCTATGGGGAAAAAAGATCATGCTATTTATTTAGATACTGCTACATTAGAATACCAATATGCTCCAGTGGAACTTGATGACGCCAAAATTGTTATTATGAATACTAATAAAAAGCGTGGGTTAGGCGATTCCAAATACAATGAAAGAAGACAGGAATGTGAAACTGCATTAGCGGAAATTCAAAAAGTAAAAGATATCAAAGCCCTTGGGGAATTGACAGAAGAAGAGTTTGAAGAAGTAAAATCAGAAATTAAAGATCCAATTCGTGTGAAGCGTGCAAAACATGCGGTTTATGAAAACCAAAGAACTGTAAAAGCAGTAGAGGCATTAAAAAACCATGATTTGGTTTTATTTGGGCAATTAATGAACCAATCCCATATTTCCTTACGAGATGATTATGAAGTAACAGGAATCGAATTAGATTCTCTTGTGGAAGCCGCTTGGAAGCAAGAAGGAGTCATTGGAGCTCGTATGACAGGAGCAGGATTTGGTGGCTGTGCCGTGAGCATTGTAAAAGCCGATAAAATCGATGCTTTTATCGAAAATGTTGGAAAAGAATATGAACAAAAAATTGGATACAAAGCGGACTTTTATGTAGTAGAAATTGGTTCTGGTCCAGTCCGTTTAGCAGAATAATATTGTTATATTACATATCATTCATACGGGCAGTTTAGAGATTGGTTCTAAGCTGTCCACACCTCTATATAGAAATGTATAAAATATAAGATGAGATCAGTGCGGAGGGTAAAGATGGAAATTCAAGCAAGAATCAAACAGTTAGTGAATTATGGGATTGAAGCAGAACTTTTAACGAAAGAAGATCGGATTTATACAACAAATCTTTTATTAGACTTATTAAAGGTAACAGAATATGAAGATTTGGAAGTGGAAGAGGCAGAATTAGAAGACATTTTAAAAGATATGCTAGATTATGCATTTGAACAAAAGATTATCGATGATAATGGAGTTGTAACAAGAGATTTATTTGATACTAGAATTATGAATTGTCTTATGCCAAGACCAAGTCAAGTAATTAAAACATTTCATGAATATTATAAAAAGTCTCCAACAAAGGCAACCGATTATTTTTATAAACTGAGCCAAGACTCTGACTATATTCGAAGATATCGAATTAAAAAAGACTTAAAATGGGTAACGAATACGGAATACGGTGATTTGGATATTACGATTAATTTATCAAAACCCGAAAAAGATCCAAAAGCTATTGCAGCAGCAAAAAATGCGAAAGCTAGTTCTTATCCAAAATGTCTTCTCTGCAAAGAAAATGAAGGATTTGCAGGGAATCTAAATCATCCAGCTAGGGAAAATCATAGAATTATTCCAATTATAATCAATGAACAAAATTGGGGATTCCAATACTCTCCTTATGTTTACTACAAGGAACATTGTATCGTATTTAATGGAGAGCATACACCAATGAAAATCGATCGACAGGCGTTTCGTAAGCTATTTGACTTTGTAAAGCAATTTCCACATTACTTTTTAGGATCAAATGCGGATCTTCCGATTGTAGGAGGTTCTATTTTAGCACACGATCATTTCCAAGGAGGAAATTATGAGTTTGCTATGGCAAAAGCACCCATTGAACAGACTTATTCCATCAAAGGATATGAAGAAGTAGAAGTTGGAATTGTAAAGTGGCCGATGTCTGTATTGCGATTAACAGGAAGCGATGAAAACAAAATTATTGATCTAGCCGACCATATTTTAACAACTTGGAGAGGATATACCGACGAAAAGGCATTTATTTATGCCGAAACGGATGGAGAGCCTCACAATACGATTACTCCAATCGCAAGAAAGGTAGGAGAAGAATATCAATTAGATTTAGTTCTTCGAAATAATATTACAACAAAAGAACATCCACTAGGTGTTTATCATCCTCATGCAGAGCTCCATCACATTAAAAAAGAAAACATTGGTTTAATTGAAGTTATGGGGCTTGCCGTATTACCAGCTCGTCTGAAAAAGGAAATGGAACACCTAAAACAGTGTATTTTAGATGGAAAAGATATCAGACAAGAAGAAGATTTAGAAAAACACGCTGACTGGGTGGAACGTTTCTTGCCAAATTATGAAAGTGTTACAAAAGAAAACATTGATTCCATTGTGGAAGATGAAATTGGGAAAGTGTTTGAAAAGGTGCTTTTAGATGCAGGGGTTTATAAACGAACAAAAGAAGGAAAAGAAGCGTTCGAGCGTTTTATTGGAGAATTATAAATGGATTTTTTTTGATGATTCTAAGAAAAAAGGTTGTCACATTTTTATGTGGCAGCCTTTTCTGTTTCTGCTATAGAAACAAATGAGAAAATATGGTATCATAAAACTATTAACCATAGTGAAAAGTGCATAAGGCAAGCTTTTCACATAAATACCAACAAACGAAATGGAAAGAAGGTGTAGGCATGGTTCATGTGACTCGAATTTATCATAGTGGATTTTTAGTGGAGACAGAAAATTATTTTTTGCTCTTTGATTATTTTAAAGGAGAGCTTCCAGAGCTTTTTGGCAAGAAGATTATCGTGTTTGTGTCTCATGGACATGGTGATCATTATACTCCTACTATTTTTGAATTGGAACAAAAGTATGAAAATGTATCCTATGTATTTTATCATAAGGTTTCAACAAGGCGAGAAAACAATATCTTACCTGTAAAAAATCATGAAAAATATGAATGGGAAGGATTAGAGATCCAAACACTACAATCCACCGATGAAGGCTGTGCCTTTTTTATAAAGGCGGATGGTAAGACTTTTTATCATGCAGGAGATCTAAATTGGTGGCACTGGGAAGGTGAGCCAGAACAATTTAATGAATGGCAAAAAGGGATGTATCGAAAAGAGACCGATGCGTTAAAAGGGAAAGTGATTGATTGTGGATTTGTAGTGGTCGATCCAAGACAAGAACATAACGCTTTATTAGGAATTATGGAATTATTAAAGAAATGTGAGATTAGCCATATATTCCCAATGCATTTTGACGAATGGGGTGGAATCGAAGCGATAAAGCCTTATTTAGAAAAAGAAGAATTAAAGCCATATTATGGGCGATTAGAGTTAGAGAAAGAGTCTATAATAGCAGATATTTAAGAAAGAAAAGAGGAAGAAACTATGAAATTTAAAATGATTCATGAAAATTATAATGTACAGGATTTAGAACGTTCTATGAAGTTTTATGAAGAAGCATTAGGACTTTGTGAAACTCGCAGAATTGAGTCTGAAGATGGAAGTTTTATTATTGTATACCTTGGTAATAAAGAGAGCAGCTTTGAATTAGAATTAACATGGTTACGAGATCATAAAGAACCATATAATCTTGGAGAATGTGAATTCCATTTAGCATTTGAAGCCGATGACTATGAAGCTGCTTATCAAAAACATAAAGATATGGGATGTATCTGCTTTGAAAACCCAGAGATGGGAATTTATTTTATTTCTGACCCAGATGGGTACTGGTTAGAAATTTTGCCAAGCAAATAAGAGGATAGATAGGATAGACAGGATAGGATAGGGGATTACAAGAAGACATGAAAGAAATCATAAAAAAATATAAAGTGGTGTTCATAGTTCTTCTTTTATTTATAATTGTTTTGTTTTTTATACAATGGTTTGGAAATCAAGGGCGTATTCAAAAAATGGGAAAATTGGCAAAGACATATATAGAAGAGGAAGATACAACAGAAAAAGTTGTTTTGGGAGAGAACTTTGTCATAACACAAAGGGAGTTAGAATATGCAATTATAACAGAAAATTTTAAAAAGGATCTAAGACCAGAACAACATGCATTAGATCATTTGATTCGCTCCAAAGTAGTGATTGTTCAGGCGAAAAAAGAAGGAATTGTTCTGACAAAAAAAGAGAAGGAACAAGGAAAACAAAACTCTCCCCTTGGATTTTTAGGGGTAAATAAGCCTTATGAAATCAAGCAATTTTTTGCCCCATGGGAATCGATAGAGGCGGGAGAAAAAGCTATGGAGCATTTCATCGATGAGTCACTTTTGATAAGTAAATATTGGGATATAAAAAAACAGCAGTTTTTCTCAACCAGAGAAGGAGAAACAGAAGAAGAACTTGAAGATGCATGGAGGGTAGAGAAAGAAAAGCAGATCATACAGTTTATTAAAGAAGAAAAAATAATCAATCAAAGTGGAATTTTAAGTGAAAAATACGATAAGTATTTTTATCGTGGAATCATTAATAAAGGATAAGAAAAAAGGGATGTGGACTAGTTAAAAATAGATAGCTAGTCCACATCCCTTTTTCGTTTTCTAAGTGCTCTCTTTCTTATTCGGTTATTTGAATTGTTTTTACAACTTCATTTCCTTCCCAATCAGAGGCATAAAAAGTATAAGTTCCTTTTGAGAGTTTTAATGTTAAAGAAGTGACAGCTTTTCCTCGTTTTCCATTTTTAAAGTGGCTTTTAGAATGTTTTCCAGAAAGGTAAGATAATGTTTTTACTCCAGAACTTTGATCTGAAATGGAAATCGATACTTTATTACTTCCTTTTTTAGAAGAAAGAGTTAATGTTGGTGCTTTTTTATCTCTTTTATGGGCAGTATTTTTGGCCAATAGCACTGCACTCGTTGCATCTAAAATGCCACCTGTACTCACTTTTTTAGAAAGGGAATCTAATGGGGATGCAGATTTTATAATTAGATTTTTTAATTCGCTTGCATAAAAATTTTGATTCATACTGTCTAAAATAGCTGCCGCTCCAGATACAAAAGGGGTTGCCATAGAAGTTCCAGTAAATCTTCCATAGGAATTGCCAACTAATGTGCTATAAATACGAGTTCCTGGTGCTGCAATCTCTACAGAATTTTTGCCATAATTTGAATAAGAGGCAAACTGTTTATCGGAATCAATGGCAGCTACAGAGATCAAGTTTGGTAAGGAAAAGGATGCAGGATAGGTTGGATTTTTATCAATATTCACTCCACCATCATCATTATTTCCAGAAGAGCATACAAAGAGCATAGGGGACTTCATCATAGTAAGATAGAGTTGTTCATTATAATTGGAAGAATTTAAACTAATGTTACAAATAGAAGCACCCATATCGGAAGCATATTGAATGGCTTTAATGAGGGAAGAAGTTTTTCCTGTACCGTTTTCGCCACCAGTTACTTTTAATGGTAAAATTTTTACGTTGATATTAGAAGCAACACCTGCGATTCCGACTCCATTGTTGGCAACTGCACCAATAATTCCAGCTACATGAGTTCCATGATTATCATTGTTTTTAGAATCTGCTAAACCATCTTCATTGTAGCTACATAAGTTAGGGGAATTATTATAGAAGTTCCAACCATGAATGTCATCGATGTAACCATTTCCGTCATCATCAATGCCATTTCCACTAATTTCCTTATCATTTGTCCAAATGTGATCTTTTAAATCTTCATGCTCAATATCAACTCCAGTATCAATAACAGCAACAATAACTTCTCTGCTTGAGCGATAATAGGACCAACTTTCGCTTACACGAGTGATGGCGAGTGGATCTTGTCCAGATAAATCATATCGCTTGTTGTTAGAAGAAAGGGGATAGGTTGCTGCATAGGCAGTTGATGTTGACAAAAGAATAAAAGATAACAATAGGAAAAAACACATCTTTTTGTATAATACATTTCTTTTTTTATACTGCAAAGAGACGCCTCCTTTTGTTTTTTTCGTCATAGATATTTTCATGTTTTACAATAAGGTAATGAAAAAGGGATTTATTTTATTGCAAATGAAAAAAGAAAAAAGTATTTTCCTAATAAGAATGGAATCAGAATGGAAAGATAATGTAGAAAATGGAAAAAAACGGAGAAAATCATGAGGAATTCCAGTAAAAAATATTGACGTATGAGACGAGATGTGTTATGCTAAACAAGCATAGACAAATGGAAGAGGTCTTTTTTTTATGCCTTAATTTAACTTAATTAAAACGGAGGTGGAAGTTGTGCGCGTAAGAATTACATTGGCATGTACAGATTGTAAACAACGTAACTACAATATGACAAAGGATAAGAAAACACATCCAGATAGAATGGAAACTAAAAAATATTGTAGATTCTGTAGAAAACACACATTACACAAAGAAACAAAATAATCAGGCTGTAAAGGAAGTGATCGTATGGGAGAAACTGAAAGAACAGAAAAAGCCCAGAAGAAGAACTGGTTTAAAGGACTCAAAACAGAGTTTGGCAAAATTGTTTGGCCTAAAAAGAATACCGTTGCAAAAGAGACAGCTACTGTCCTTGTGGCGGCTATTGTCCTTGGAATCGCAGTTGCAGTCTTTGATTTCTTTGTACAATACGGTATGGATTTACTGATTAAGTAAAAAGTAAAAAAAGTAAAGGTGGAACATATGGCAGAAGCAAATTGGTATGTAGTTCACACTTATTCAGGCTACGAAAACAAAGTAAAAGCCAATATTGAGAAAACAATTGAAAACAGACACTTAGAAGATCAAATCTTAGAAGTTATTGTTCCTTTGCAAGACGTAGTCGAAGTGAAGAACGGTACGAAGAAGAATGTTTCTAAGAAGATGTTCCCAGGATATGTTTTAATCAATATGGTAATGAACGATGACACTTGGTATGTTGTTCGTAATACAAGAGGTGTAACAGGATTTGTTGGACCAGGATCAAAACCAGTGCCATTAACAGAAGAAGAAATGCGCCCATTAGGAATCGATCTAGCAGCAGAGCGTGCAAAAGCAGCCGCTGTAGAAATTGATTTTGAAGAAGGAGATACAATTGAAGTTGTATCTGGAGCATGGCAAGGAACTGTTGGACAGATTAAAGCAATTAATCTTCAGAAACAAACAGTCTTTATCGATATCGATATTTTTGGACGTGCTACATCCGTTGAAATCAATTTTATGGACGTGAAAAAAATGTAACAAAGAATTCGTCTGTACGGAACAGACGGTGGGAGGGACATTCCCGCAAATACCACAATAATCAGGAGGTTAGCTATCATGGCAAAAAAAGTTACCGGTTATATTAAATTACAAATTCCAGCAGGTAAGGCAACACCTGCGCCACCAGTTGGTCCAGCTTTAGGTCAACATGGTGTAAACATCGTTGAATTTACAAAACAGTTCAACGCAAAAACTGCAGATCAGGATGGAATGATCATTCCTGTAGTTATCACAGTATATCAGGATAGAAGCTTCAGCTTCATCACAAAAACTCCACCAGCAGCAGTTTTATTAAAGAAAGCTTGCAATATCCAATCAGGATCAGGCACACCAAATAAAGTAAAAGTTGCTACAATTTCTAAAGCAAAACTTCAAGAAATCGCTGAATTAAAAATGAAAGATTTAAATGCAGCAAGCATTGAAGCAGCTATCAGCATGATCGCTGGTACAGCAAGAAGTATGGGAATCACTGTAGAAGAATAATTTTCTTTAAAATTTGTTCGTTAGAAAGTTAAAAAATTGATACAGTAAAGCAGAAGATGTCTTTTCGAAAGAAGACTGACGGTAGAGTCTTGATAAGACATTGGATGGTTTCACAAGCAACTTAGTAAGTGGGAGGGTAGCTCCCGATAATACCACAGGAGGTTAATTTTAAAATGAAAAAAGGTAAAAGATATGTAGAAGCTGCAAAGCTTGTAGATAGAACAGCTACTTACGATGTAGCAGAAGCGGTTGCACTCGTAAAAAAATCAGCTAGCGCTAAATTCGATGAAACAATCGAAGCTCACATCCGTTTAGGTGTTGATGGTCGTCACGCAGATCAGCAAGTTCGTGGTGCGGTAGTATTACCACACGGAACAGGTAAAACAGTTCGCGTTTTAGTATTCGCTAAAGGAGCAAAAGCTGAAGAAGCTGAAGCTGCTGGAGCAGATTTCGTAGGCGGAGATGAACTCATCCCTAAAATCCAGAATGAAGGTTGGTTAGATTTCGACGTTGTAGTTGCAACTCCAGACATGATGGGTGTTGTTGGTCGTTTAGGACGTGTATTAGGACCTAAAGGATTAATGCCAAACCCAAAAGCTGGTACAGTTACAATGGACGTAACAAAAGCGATCGCTGACATCAAGGCTGGTAAAATCGAATACAGACTTGACAAAACAAACATTATCCACGTGCCAGTGGGAAAAGCTTCCTTCACAGAGGAACAGTTAGCGGACAACTTCCAGACATTAATAGATGCAATCAATAAGGCAAAACCAGCAGCTGCTAAAGGTCAATATTTAAGAAGTGTTACAATCTCTTCTACAATGGGACCTGGTGTTAAATTAAACACAGTAAAACTTGCTTAATTGTCTTTATGGACTGCCACAAAGATAGGTGTTTTCAACTTGAAAACTTCCTGCCTTCTGTGGCAGTTTTTTTATGTTGTCGGAAATAAAGTTTTCTATAACATAAAAAAACTGCGTATGAAGCATACTTTGTTCGATCATAGAATAGATAGTTTTTAATAAAAAATGAATAGATAAGAGAAAAGGAGTCTGAAATGACTGAAGTATTTATTAAGGCGGGGACTTATATTTTAATTATTTGTCTTGCCTATTTTTTAAAGAAAATTGGATTTTTTAAAGAAGGAGAGCATAAAACGATCTCTAAGATTGTGTTAAATATTACATTGCCAGCTGCTATTTTATCTAGCTTTAACCAAGTAGAACAATTATCGGGGCAATTATTTTTTATCTTATTAGTAGGATTTTTAGGGAATGTAGGGCTTTTAGCAATTGCTTTTCTGATATGTAGAAAGAAATCAAAAGAAGATAAGATCTATTGGATGTGTAACAGTGCAGGATATAATATTGGATGTTTTACATTGCCATATGCTCAAGGTTTTTTAGGTCCTATTGGTGTTATTGTTACTTGTCTTTTTGATGCAGGTAATTCCATTATGTGTACAGGGGGAACTTATGCTGTTGCATCTGGAGTTATTGAAAATGGACAAGGAGAGAAAATCAATATCAAACAAACGTGTAAAAAGTTATTTTGCTCTGTTCCGTTTGATTGTTACTTAATTGCAGTTATTATGAAATCTTTCGAAGTGCCATTCCCTGCTTTTGTGAATCAATTAAGCACTACAATAGGGAATGCCAATGGATTTTTATCCATGATGATGATTGGAATGATGTTAGAAATTCATACGAATAAAGAATATCTAAAAAAAGTATTTTCTTTATTAGCCGTTCGTTATCTTTTTTCAGCGGTAATGGCACTTGTATTATACTATAGTCTACCATTTGCTGAAGATGTTAGAAAGACATTAGCAGTCATCAGTTTTGCACCATTGGCATCGTTAGCTTGTGTTTTTACTGAAAAATGTAATGGGGATACAGAGCTTTCTAGTATGACAAATTCTATTTCAGTTATTATTAGTATGATTATTATGACGGTATTGATTCTTGTGATTTAAGAAGTTTTATGTATTCTTCTTTTGTCAGTTCATAAAAATAATCATCCATAGGGTTTCCAGAGGAATCTTTCCTGTTTGTGGAAAGCTTTTTTAGAAAATGAAAGCCCGATTTTTCAATCACTCGTTTGGATTGACTGTTGTTTGAAAAATGTGCTACGAAAATGCGGTCATGGCCACAATCCATAAAAGCATAAGAAAGAACTGCTTGTACAACTTCTGGCATAATACCTTGTCCCCAGTAGTTTTCAGAGAGTACATAACCAAGCTCTAATATATCTCCAAATTCAGCATAAGTGCGGTGATGAAGCCCAACAGAGCCTATTACTTTATGAGTGGACTTTAATTCGATGGCAAGGGTTTCTTTTTCTTTTAGGAAGAGAGAAAGAATTTCTTTGGATTCTTCCAGTGTTTCATGAGGCTTCCAACCTGCCATAGGGCCAACCTTAGGATTTGAAGCATAAGCATAAATATCGGTAGCGTCCTCTGGTTTCCAATTTCTTAGAATAGTTCGTTTGGTTTCTAGTGTTTTCATAATATCACAACCTTTCTCAAGCTTTGTTCCACTAGTTTTCTTATTCTATCATATGAGAATTGAGAAATCAAATGGTAAAACATAAAATCGAAAGAAATTTCATAGAAAAAGTTAAAGATGTTTAAGGAATTTTTATAGAAAAAACATAGATTGGACACAATTATTGTGTATAGTAATACTTGTAAGAGCTTTTCATATATTTGAATCCTCTCCCCCTCATTTATAAGCACCCTGAATCGCAGCAGGGTGCTATTTTTTTATTTCATAGGAAACACCTTGTTACATTAATTTGTAAAAGTGCCATTTCCTATGAAATAAAAAAGCACTACGTGTGAACGATGCACAGCTCGCAAAGAAGATAATTTTGCTTCGCAAACTGCTCGCGCGCGGCAAAGTGTGCATTGCTAGAAGTAACTTAAAGTCGTGAAGAGTGTGCAATGCACACTTTGTTCTTGTTTGCAAAGGTAAGTTATTCTATTTCCAAAGAAGGAATCGTAATTTTACCAGTTAAGGCACAAGTAGCAGCAGTCAGTGGAGAGGCTAAATAAATTTCTACCTTAGAAGTTCCCATACGTCCTAAGAAGTTTCGATTGTTTGTGGCAACCACTCGTTCCCCATCGCTTAAAATTCCACCTGCTCTACCACAGCAGAGACCACAGCTAGGGTGAGTGATAATAGCACCAGCCTCAGCTAAAATGGATAGAGTTCCATTTTTAAGAGCATCTTGATAAATTTTACGGCTGGCAGGTGTGATAATTAATTTAACAAAAGGCGAAACTTTTTTATCTTTTAAAACAGAGGCAGCCATTTCTAAATCTTCTAGACGACCATTGGTACAAGAACCGATAAATACTTGATCAATAGGAGTTCCTTCTATTTCTGCTACATTATGAATGTTATCTACTTGAGATGGGCATGCCATGACAGGCACGAAATCTTCTGCATTATATGTAATTTCTTTACAATAAATGGCGTCAGAATCTCCGTATAACTGTTTTTCTTTTTCCGTTAATTCCATATTACAATAGTCTGCTGTCTTTTGATCAGGTGTAAACAAGGCACATTTTGCACCCGCTTCAATAGCCATATTAGCAATGGTCATACGACTTGCGATGGACATGGATTCAATGGTATCTCCTGTAAATTCTAATGAGCGATAGGTGGCACCATCTGCTCCTAGATCCCCAATTAAACGTAAAATAATATCTTTTGAGGTAACATTTGGATGCAAATTACCATTAATTGTGACTTTAATGGTTTCAGGAACTTTAATCCACATGGTTCCTGTGCCAAGAATACTTGCCATTTCTGTATAACCGATTCCAGAAGAAAAAGCTCCAACAGCACCATACGTTGTTGTATGGCTATCCGTTCCAAATACAATATTGGCAGGTTTTACATAACCAGCTTCTGTCATCAATTGATGGCAGATTCCATCCGAACGATGGACATGAGTCAATCCGTATTTTTTAGCAAAAGCATCACCAATTTTCCAATGACGGACGTCGTCGGTTACAGAAGCAGGAACAAGGTGATCATAAATTAAAACAATTTTATCTGGATCCCAAAGTTTTTGGAATCCCATTTCTTCAAATTTTTCTGCGACAAAAGGAATAAAAATATCATGTATCATAACACGATCTACATTTACTGTGACAATATCGCCAGCGGACACAGAAGAAAGGCCTGTGTTTTGTTGTACGATTTTTTCAATGATTGTATGTCCCATAAAGAACCTCCTAATTGATGTGATTTATGTGAAAATCTCGCAAGACGTGGTTTTATTGTTGTTATTCTTTACTATCTAGGCCATTTTTCTTGCGCATAGCATTGACAAGTCCACCCGCTTCAATAATTTCCAAAAGATTATCTGGAAGAGGGGCGATTTTATAAGATTTCTCATGGCAAATAATGGCATCATTTAAGCGAATTTCTAAAGTATCGCCCTCTTTGATATCTTCTTGTAACTGATCATTTTCAATTAACAAAAGTCCGTTATTAATTGAGTTTCGAAAGAAAATGCGAGCAAAGGATTTGGCGATAACAGCTTTAATTCCAAGTGCTTTAATAATTTCAGGTGCCTGCTCTCTAGAAGAACCACAGCCAAAGTTTTTTCCTGCTACAATGACATCGCCTTCTTTTATTTGCCCCGCCAACTCTGGACGAAGAGGAGAGAAGGCATATTGTTTCATATCATCGATTGTTGGGAGGGCTAGATATTCTGTTGGAATAATAATATCCGTATCAATATCGTCGCCTAATACCCAAATTTTATGTTCTATCTTTTCGTGTTCTGTATTCGTATTCATAAAAGGAAACCTCCATTTTTTAGGATTACTACTATTTTATAATTGATCCGCTGTTAGAATCTGACCTTGGATGGCAGAGGCGGCAACGGTTGCAGCAGAGGCTAAGTATACTTTAGAACTTGGAGCGCCTGCACGCCCTTTAAAGTTACGAGTTCCTGTGCTAATTAATACTTCATTTTCCCCAATAACACCTTGGCAACCACCCCAACAAACACTACAGTTGCTATTGACGACCATAGCGCCCGCTTCCATAAAAATATCAATGAGTCCTTCTTTCATGGCTTGAAGATACACATCATTGCTAGCTGGAGCGATAATAAAACGAACGTGTTCTGCTACCTTTTTTCCTTTTAAAATGGAAGCCACCGTGCGTAATTCATCAATTCTTCCGTTATTACAAGAGCCAACGAAAGCTTCGTCAATTTTTACGCCAAAGGTTTCTTTGGCAGGTACTACATCGTCCACAAAATCCGGACGGGCAACGACTGGTTCGATTTTTGATAAATCAAACGTATATTCTTTTTTATAATGAGCATCTGCATCGCTTTTTAGCATGGATTTTGGTTTTCTACCACCATGTTCTTCTAAATAGTTTAATGCTTTCTCATCCGGTTCAAAAATAGCCGTTTTTGCGCCTGCTTCTACGGCAAGGTTACAAAGGACAATGCGATCATTAATACTAAGGTTAGAAGCGCCCTCGCCCGTAAATTCCATCACTTGGTAGTTGGCACCATTTGCTCCGATTTCCCGAATAATTGTTAGCATTAAATCCCTTGGATAAACGCCTTCTTTTAGCTCTCCAACGAGGTTGAATTTAATCGTCTCTGGAACAAGCACCCAAGAAGTACCAGTCACAAGAGCATATAATAAATCAGTACAGCCAACACCCGTTCCAAAAGCACCTAAAGCCCCATAAGTACAAGTATGACTATCAGCCCCAAAGATAAGTTCCCCAGGAGTGACATAGTGCTCCATCATAATCTGATGACAAACTCCTTTTCCTTCCCAAAAATCAATATTATATTCTCTTGCAAAGTCTCGCATTTTTTTATGTGAGGCGGCAGTTTTTGGATTATCTGCGGGGATATTGTGATCGACGATGAAAACAACTTTGTTTGGATCTGCAATGGTTGGATGCTTTAATTGATGATAAAACATATCGATTGTCAAATGGGTTGTTCCATCATTGGACATCATTCTATCTAGTGTAACGGTATGGATATCTCCTGCCTTTACAGAAGAAACACCAGCCGCTTGTGCAATAATTTTTTCAGCAATTGTCATTCCCATCGATTATTCCTCCTTATTTAAAAATGCGATTAGTCCACCTTGGTTTAAAATATTTTGCATATAAGGGGCTAATTTTGTACAAGTATATTGTTTTCCATTGACCGTGATGATTCCTTCTGAAAGAGAAAGTTCCATCTCATCGCCAGTGCTTACTTCATCGGGTAATTCTTTACAGATGAGGACAGGAAGACCGATGTTGATGGAGTTGCGAAAGAAAATGCGGGCAAAGGATTTGGCGATAATGGCCTTTACTCCAAGAGCTTTTAAAACACTTGGCGCTTGTTCACGAGAAGAACCGCAACCAAAGTTTTCACCGCCTACTACAAAATCCCCTTCCTTTACTTTCTTTGGAAAATCTGGATCTAACGATTCAAATGTGTGACTCTTCATTTCGTCGATGGTTGGTAACAATAAATATTGACTAGCAATAATTTGATCCGTATCTAAATCATTATGAAATTTAAAAATCGTTCCTTTTGACATAATACTCTCCTTTAACCATAATTAAACTATTGTTATCATAGCATAAAAAGATAGGAAAAGAATGTAAATTATGATACAATTATGAAAAAATAACAAGATAAAATTTCATAAGGGAAACATATCTCCATAAAAACTTCAGAAAAGAGAAAAAATACGAAAGAATGATAATAAGACAAGTCAAAAAGCAAAACGATTGGGGTGATGAAAGGAATGAGGAAAGAAATTCAATTGGAAATGGAAATGCAACAAGAGAAATGGATATCAAAAGAACTGTTAAATCGGTTGACAGAGATTGCAGCTACAAGGGTATATTGGGAAAAGGAATTGATTTATCGCCAAGAGGAAAAGGCAAACTGGTGTTACTATTTGAAAAAAGGTCAAGTAAAAATTTTTGTATCTTCTGAAAATGGAACTGAGAAAACATTAGCCATTTATGAAAAGCAGATGCTCTTTGGAGAGGCAGCTTTTTTTGCAGGACATCCTAGAACGACAAATGCCATTGCCACAAAAGAGAGTGAAGTGCTTGTGATTAGCAAAGAGAATATTTTACAGTGTTTTGGGGAAAAGCCTATGCTTGCTTGGTCCATTATGAGTTCTTTATCACAGACGGTTCGTTTGCTGTCGATGCAAATCAATGAGATCTCTTTTTTAAGCGCAAAAAAACGATTGCTTCAATTTCTGATAAGTGAATATGAGAAAGGGGAAGGAGTGATTTCCCATACACAAGAGGAAATAGGCGCATTGATGGGAGTGAGTCGGGTGACTATCAGTCGGGAATTAAGAGAGTTAAAAAGGGCAGGAATTTTAGAAATTCATTATGGAAAATTAAAAGTTAAAAAGATAGAAGAACTAAAGCAGATGTTTGCAGAAGAAAAAGAGAGATAAGGAGGCTAAGAGCTATGCGATTTCGACCATGTATTGATATTCATAATGGAAAGGTAAAACAGATTGTTGGAGGGAGTCTAAGAGATGAAGGAGATGAGGCAAAAGAAAATTTCGTGTCAGAAAAAGGTGGCGATTATTATGCAAATCTTTATAAAGAGTTAGGGTTATATGGAGGGCATATTATTTTATTGAATAAAGAAGGAACCATGTATTATGAGGAGGATGTAAAACAAGCCCTAAAGGCACTTCATGCCTATCCAAATGGATTGCAAATTGGAGGGGGGATTTCTTCCAAAAATGCAAAATTCTTTTTAGAGGAAGGGGCATCCCATGTAATTGTGACTTCTTATGTTTTTCAAAATGGCTCTATTCATTGGGGGCATTTAAAAGAACTTTGTACCATTACGTCTGATGAAGAAGGAACACACCTTGTTCTTGATTTAAGCTGTCGAAAAAAAGATGGGAAATATTATATTGTAACGGATCGTTGGCAGACATTTACTGATATTATTTTGACAGAAGATGTGTTAGAACAGTTATCCGAGTATTGTGATGAATTTCTTATTCATGGAGTAGATGTGGAAGGAAAGGCATCAGGAATTGAAAAAGAGTTAGTTGCTTTGTTAGGAAGTTGGAATAAGAAACCGATTACATATGCAGGAGGAATCGGAAGTTATAAAGATTTGGAACAATTAAAAGTAGTAAGTAAAGGAACGCTAGATGTTACCATTGGAAGTGCTTTAGATCTTTTTGGTGGGACGTTAGAATTTAAAAAAGTGTTGGATTTTTGCCAATAGGTCTATATCGTTAAAAAAAAGACAAGC
>UQVN01000032.1 GCA_900544525.1 uncultured Eubacteriales bacterium | reverse complement strand
TCGTTAAAAAGAGTATGAATAATTATATGTGGAGGAAATTGGATGAAGAAAAAATATGAGGGTAAGAAAATGCTTGTATCATTTTCCCTCGTTTTAGGAGTAATTATTACTGTTGTGGCAATTTTACTTATGATCTTCTATTTTAAAAGTCGCTCAGAACAAGATAATATGAAAGAAAATCTGAATTTAAGTAGCACAAAATATGCGGAGTTAATTGATTTACAGATAGAAGAGAATTTAGCGACCATTAATGCGATAACGACATTTTTAAATACGGATTATTCTTTAGATGAGATCGCAAATAATTTAATTGTTGAAAATGAAAGAAATCGATTTTCAAAGATGCTCTATGTTAGAAGGGACTATAAAGGAATTTTAGTGGATATGATAAAAAAAGAATACAATAGGACGAATCTATCCAAGAATTCTTTTTTAGAATTAGAAGAAGTATTTAAAGGGGAATCGAAAGTTAAAATTCTATCGCTTGATAATGCAGAATCTCTTTGTTATATCGTGCCTGTTTATGATGGAGAAGAAGTGATTGGAGCTATGTTTGCTCTTGATACATTAAACAGTTTTCAAAATATTTTAAAAATTCCAAGTTATATCAATGACTGTGTTATTGAGATCAGGAATGAGGAAGGAGAAGTGATTTTAAGTTCTCGTACTGGAGAAGAAATAACAACGAAAAAGAGAAGAAAAGCGAAAGAAGTTGTAGCCACACATAAGATTGAAAATGGAGATTGGTATGTTTCTATTAGCACAGATTCTATGATGCAAGATGATTCCTTTAGAAGCATGACGAGCGTAATAATAGGAATGACTATTTTTATCTCCGTCTTATATAGCGGTTTATTTTTATATATGATCAATGTGATATATAAGGAAAAAGAGCGAGTAAATTATTTAGCCTTTTATAATCCGATTACTGGCATATTAAATAAAAATGGATTTTTACAGGAGTTTTCTAAACTAACATCAAAAAGCGAAGAATATACATTTGTTGTTTTAAATATTCGGGATTTTAAATTTATTAATCATTCTTTTGGATATGCAGTAGGAAATCAATTGCTATGTCATATTGCAAAGGTGTTAAAAGCAGAGTTGAAAGAGGAGGAAGTTTTTTATCATAAAGAATCCGATCGCTTTGGATTTTTATTGCATACCCAAGAAAAACAAGAAATTATAGAGCGTGTGCAACGAATTATGGAAAAGATTTCCGAGTATCAATTATTACCAGAACAGCGTTATCCGATTTCTTGTTATTGTGGAATTAAAATCCTTCATATGTTTTCAAAAGATTTAGATATTGAAGAGATGATTGATCGTGCACAGTTTGCAAGATTAAGTGTTCATGAACATCATGGAAATCAATATGCCTTTTATGATGAAGATATGTATAAGAAGGCACAAAAGAAAAATGAGATTGAAAAACAGATGAATAAAGCGCTAGAAAGTGAAGAGTTTAAAATCTATATTCAGCCAAAGTATGATTTAAAAACAGAGAAAATCTGTGGTGGAGAAGCATTAGTCCGTTGGCAGTTAAAAGATGGAAAGATTGTCCCACCAATGGATTTTATACCGATCTTTGAACAAAATGGATTTATTTCGAAATTGGATCTTTATATGTTTGAAAAAGTTTGTCAATTCCAATATGATAGAAAAAAAGAAGGATTTGAAGTGTATCCGTTGTCTGTCAATCAATCTAAAATTTTAATTTTAGAAACAGATTATATACAAAAAATAAAAGCATTGATGGACAAATATGAGATTCAGGAAGGTGAGATCATTGTAGAAATTACCGAGAGTGTTTCTACAATTGATATGATAGAAGTGGAAACTATTATTGAGCATTTACACAAAATCGGACTTGGAATCTCTATGGATGATTTTGGAAGTGGATATTCTTCTTTGAATGTATTACGAGAGCTACCAATTGATGAATTAAAAATTGATCGTGTATTTTTAATGAGTACAAAGTATGAAGAAAAAAGTCAAGTGATTATGGAGAGCATGATTCATATGGCAAAGAAATGTCAAATGCAAGTAGTGTGTGAAGGTGTAGAGACAGGAGACCATGTAAAAGCATTGCAGACGATGTGCTGTGATATTGCACAAGGATATTATTATGCAAAACCAATGACCGAAGAGGAATTTTTATCATTATCATATGGAGAATGAAAAACAGAGAAAACTAGACTTTTCTTTTTGAATCGGATAGAATTTCAATAGAAGAACAATGATGAAAATGAGAGATAAAAGATAGAAAGAAGGATAGAAATGGGAAGTTTAATTTTGGAAGGGGGAACCTTTCGTCCAATTTTTAGTGCAGGTGTTATGGATGCTATGCTGGAAGAAGATGTTATGTTTCCGTACTGTATCGGAGTTTCTGCAGGGATTACCGATGGATTTTCTTACTTATCAAAGCAAAAAGGAAGAAATTTAGATGTTTTATTGAAATTTCGTCATGATAAGCGTTATCTTGGTAAAAGAAATTTCTTAAAATGCAAAAGTCTTTTTGGATTGGAGTTTGTTTTTGATACAATTCCAAATGAACTTTCCCCTTTTGATTGGAAGACATTTTATGAATATGATGGAAAAGTTTTAGTAGGAGTGACCAATGCCATAACGGGAAAGGCCGAGTATTTAGATGGAAGGGAATTGGACAAGAAATGTACGATGTTACGAGCAACTTGTGCGATACCTCTTGTATTTCCAGAAATTAAAATTAATGGTGTGCCTTATTATGATGGCGGGCTTTGTGATCCAATACCGATTCGAAAAGCGATTGCTGATGGAAATGAACGCCATTTAATTGTATTGACAAGGCCAAAAGGTTATAAAAAAGAGCTTGGAAGATCCAATAAGGTGGCATCAAGAGCATTGAAGAAGAAATATCCAAAGCTTGAGAAGATTTTATTAGAACGTCATATCGCTTATAATGAAACCGTTCAGTTTTGTGAACAATTAGAAAAAGAGGGAAAGGCGTTAATTATTCGACCAGATCGTCCACTGGATAGCATGGAAAAGGATTTAAAGGTGATTCAATCTTCTTATGATTTAGGTTACCAGATGGCAAAAGAGCAGATGGAAGCTATTAAAGAGATTTGTCATTCTTAAATTCCTTTATGAGAAGTTGAAAAACGATGAAAAAGCACTATTCTATGAGAAGAGATTTTCTTATAGAATAGTGCTTTTGAACATTTATATTATTTTAAATCCAGCCACCATCCATACGAATAATCTGTCCGGTTAAATAGGATGACTCAGTTAGAGAATAGGCAAATTCTGCGATTTCTTCTGGTTCTCCTAGGCGACCAGCAGGGATTTCATCGATGAGTGCGTCTTCTTCTTCTTTCGAAAGCCACTGATTCATGGAAGTATGGATTGCGCCACAAGAAATAGCATTCACTTTAATATGACTTGGTGCAAGTTCTTTTGCCAATGCTTTCGTAAATGCATTAATCCCTCCTTTTGTAGCACTATAGGCAACTTCACAAGAAGCACCTACTTCCCCCCACACAGAGGAAATATTAATAATACAGCCATCTTGTTCTTGTAACATCATAGGAACGACTGCACGAGAAAAATAAAAGACAGAAGAGAGATTGGTATTTAAAATCTGATTCCAGTCTTCGTTGGACATATCTGTGATCAATCCGATATAGGAAATACCTGCATTATTCACAAGACAGTGGACGGTTGAAAAACGTTTTTTTGTTTCTTCTATAACAAAAGAGACAAACTGGGGATTGCTAACATCCCCAAGAAGGGAGAGACAATGGGCACCAAGAGATTCAATTTCTTGTTTTGTCTTCTCTAAATCAGAGGCACTTTTGCTAGCTAAAATAACGACATTCCAATGGCGTTTGGCAAAAGAGAGAGCAATTGCTTTTCCAATTCCTCTAGAAGCTCCTGTTACGATTACCGTTTTTATCTGATTCAATTGACATTCCTCATTTCTAATTTTTTATTTCTTACATTCGCCAAACACTTTGCTTGGCTCATTACTGTTATCGTATTTTATTATATCATAAATAGGGATTTACATTAAGAGGGGAGCATTTGAGCGTTGAAATGACATTAGTGATCTGATATACTGAAAAAATAGTGATCTTTTATACTTTATAATTGAAAAAAGAGTGTTAAGAAATTTACAACAGGAGGTAACAATGAGTAAACAAAATACAACGGCCGTTTTTATAAGAGGGTTTGTGAAAACTGTGCTCATCATTATTTTAATGTTTGCAGTTGGTTTCGCATCATACCAAGGTGTCTTTTGGTATTGTAAAAATAATAACGGTGGTAAGATTAAAGAAAAACTGGAAGCGCTTCATAATAAGAAAGAAGAAGGAGCGAATATTCTATATACAGCTGTTTTATTGGACGATACGAGAAGCAGTGGTACAGAAGGGATTATGGTAAAAGTATTTAATTCTAATACAAAGAATATGGACTGTATTATGGTTCCCACGAATACACAGCTGATAAGTTCTAGTGCGGTTTATGATCAGATAAAAAAAGAAGTCGATGATTTACCTGAAACGATTACAATTGGCGATATTAATACTTATATTCAGGATGAAACAAAGAGTTATGAGCTTACAGTACAAGCATTAGAAGAGATTTTAGGTATAGAGGACATTCCATATTATGAAGCTTATAACCAAAAGGTTCTTACCTCTGTTGTAAATCTTTTAGATCCACAGAATATGGATGTTCCAATCGCAATTAGTACAAAAGATACAGGCGGATATGAATTGACATTAGAAGCAGGAGAACAGGAGTTAGACGGGGAAAAAGCAGCAGGCCTGCTAGAGTTTAAAGGATATCCAAATGGAGATGTGGATCAAGCAAAAGTGGCAGCACAATATTGGAGCATTTATTATCAAGCAGTTGCTTCCCTTGATGAAACAAAGAAGAAGGATTACTATGAACAATATTATCAATTGGTTACTTGCAACCATTCCGAAGAAATTATGAATCAATATGGAAGTAAATTTTTAGAAATAACACCGAATCAATATTGCTTCCATTTACTACCTGGAAGTGAGGTAGATGGACAGTGGAGTGGAAATGAAGAAGAGATTGAAGCATTGTTCGATAGTATTTTTGCAATAGAAGATCCTTATGAAACAGCACAAGATATGAGTCAGTTTGATGTGAGTGTTGTTTCTTCGAAAGACTTAGATATTGAAATTTATAATAGTACAACAGTAGAGGGACTTGCAGGAAGTTGGATGAATAAATTAAGGGAAGAAGGATATCATGTGGTTCATGCGGATACCGATCGAAGTGGTGTCAAAGACCATGCAATTGTATATGTAAAAGAAGCCGGAAGAGGTCTTGATTTAAAATCTTATTTTCCAAAGGCAGAATTTATAACGGATGAACAATTGGACAGTGCGGATATTCGTATTGTATTAGGAACTGCGGAATCATAAGTATTAGGATAAGGAGTATGAGGAACTATGAGAAGTAAAAAAATGCTGATAGGAATCGCTCTTATGATGTGCGTCGTATTTGGAGCAGGTGCTGTTGTTGGAGCCTCTAGTAAAGCAGAACCTGGTTCTGCCGGAGATCCTTTGATTACAAAAAGTTATTTAGAGGAAAGACTAAAGTCTATCAACACTTCTAGCACAGGAGAGGAAAGTTCTGATAAGATTACAGCTTTAGAAAAAGAAATCCAACAGTTAGAAAAAGAAAATGAAACATTAAAAACAAAATTAGATGATGCGATAAAAAGCATAGATCGTGCTAATTTTAAAAAAGTAACATTAAAAAAAGGAAAAAAGCTAGTTTTAAGGTATGGCTCAGAATTGATCTTTTATTCAGGGGATGCGACTTTTAAGACAACAAATAATACTTATATTTTAGATGAAACAGAACGACAGCATGTAAAAAGTGGCACAAATGGAATACAGTATCATCGCTATTTGATTCGTTCAAAGTGTGAGTTAGTACCGACGACAACAGCGGTTGTTTACGTTCGAGGCAATTTTTCCTAATGGAGCATCCATGTGATGTATAAAGCATAAGGAATAGCATATATGAAAGAAAAGACAAAAATTTTAGGAGTATCGATTGATAAAGTACGATTGGATCGACTTTTAAATCAAACTCAAATTTATTTAAATCATGAGGCATTCCGAATGATTTATTTTACAAGTATGAAAACGATTCTGCAAGCAGAAGAAGATGAAAAATTTAAGACATTTTTAGAGCAATGTGATTATGTGATTTCAGCAGATCGAACTTTAGAAGAACAAGTATATCAGGATAAAAATTCTCAAAAAGAACGGATGCTATTGGCACAATGCTATTTAGAGCGTTTGTTAGTGAGAATGAATAAAAACCGAGCGAGTCTTTATATGATAGGAACCGATCAAGAGGAGCTTGATCATTTAATGAATAATTTAAAACAAAGTTATAGCAGTATTTCTTGTTTTGGAAGTTGTATTGAAGAGGAAACAAAAGAAGATGCTATCGATTTTATTATTAACGATATTAATGCAGCAGCACCTGATGTGATGTTTGTATTAATGAAAGGGATTCTTGCGATGGAATTTATTGAAGAGAATCGAACTCGTATGAATGTAAAACTTTGTCTCTGCATTGGGGAAGCAGAAGATGAAGTGTTACAAGAGATTGGATTCGAAACAGAAATTCCATCATGGGTTAAGAAGTTAAAGTTAGAATCTCTTTATTATCGGTTCTTTCATGGGATAAAATTAAGACATACACTATTAAAAAGAGTGTTTCAACACAAGATGAAAGAGCAGGAAGAGCAAAAGGATAGGGAATCAAAAGACGAATACAATAAAAATATATAAACAATGATATTAAATTTTGTATACTTTTAGTATGGAAATCGCTTTTTTTCTCGTGTTATGATGTACAAAAGGTGTTGAAAACATACGAGTAGGAGAAACTTCATAACAATATATTTCTCGCGTTTACAAGTTGTGATAAGCAAAAATTAGAGTGTTTTTGCCTTGCGTATGCTCTTGCATCAACAAAAAATAAAAAATTAAGAAAGTAGTCACTACAGGCAGGAGGGAAGCATGAGTAAACTTACAATTAGAAATCTATATCGAACTTATACAAATCATCAAATGGCGCTTAAAGACTTTAAATTAGAGACAAAAGACGGAGAGCTAGTTGCTATTGTTGGTCCCTCAGAGTGTGGAAAATCCGTATTGTTACGTATTATCGCAGGTTTGGAGTCCAGCACAGACGGGGCAATTTGGTTGGATGAACAATTAATTAATGAAACCGATCCAAAAGCAAGAAAGGTCGCAATGGTATTTCGAAACTATACCTTATATCCAGAGATGAATTTATTTGATAATTTAGCTTTTGGATTAAAATTGTTAAAATATCCACCATCACAAATAAAAACAAAAGTAACGGAAATTGCAGAGAAATTAGGCGTCAGTGAATATTTAAGTAAAATGCCAGCGGATTTAACCCCAGTAGAATGTTTTAAAATGGTTTTGGTAAGGGCTTTTGTAAAAGAACCAAAAATACTTCTATTAGATGATCCGATTGCTCAATTACCAAAAGAAGATAGAAAAGAGGCATTAAATGAATTAAGAAGGTTACAGCAAATTACAAAAGTAACCACATTATTTGTAACAGAATATTCAAAAGAAGCTTTTTATATTGGAGATCGTGTCGCTGTTATGAGAGAAGGAGAACTTCTTCAAATAGGAACGCCACAAGAGATCTATGATAAGCCAATGAATATGACGGTAGCGGGAGCTATGATGATGCCGATTATGAGTTTTACCGAAATTGAAATCGTGGAAAAAGAAGATCACTTAGAGACAAAGTTCTTTGGATGTCCTCATATTGTAGAAGAGGATATTGAAGCAATTCTTCGTAAAAAAGGCTATGTAAATAAGAAAGTAATCTTAGGAATCCGACCAGATGATATTGAAGTGATTCGCATTGAGGCAGGACAAGAAAATAATGCTCCGACAGCGGAAGTGAAATATTTAAAAGAATACAATGGAAAGCAATATGCGTATTTTGACTATGATGGCAGTGCTTTTGGAGCCTTAGTAGAAGGTGAAGGAAAAATAATGCCAGAGGATAAAATCGTGATTTGTTACAAGAATCCAGTACCACTTTTGTTTAATAAGGATAGTGGTGACGCTATACTTTACGAGAGGTAAAAGTATTTTTTGGGGGAAATGTACAGTTTTTTGTGTATTTCCTCTTTTATTTTTTTGGATTATAGTATAATATATAGGTATATCTTTGGATAGGATAATTGCCTTTGATGACCCATAGGGTGAGGAGGAAAACTAGAAAAGGAGTTTTTCTAGTATTTTAGGGAATTGTTTGGAAAAATCAGTGATAGCTGGTTATTTCTAACGGATTCGAAGTGAAAATTACAAGTTAGGAGTGAAGCACAATGATATCAAATCAAATACTTCAAGATACCATTGAAGGAATTAAATCGATTACGAGAATTGATTTAGGCGTTATGGATACGGAGGGCAAGATGCTGGCTTCCACTTTGAAGGATGTTGATGAATATGAGAAGGCAGTGTTGGCGTTTGTGGATTCCCCAGCGGAGAGCCAAGTTCTTCAAGGTCATCAATTTTTTAAAGTGTTTGACGAAAATCAGCTCGAATATGTGATTTTGGCAAAGGGAGAAACAGATGATGTATATATGATTGGAAAAATTGCCGCTTTCCAAGTACAAAATCTTTTAGTTGCCTATAAGGAACGTTTTGACAAGGATAACTTTATTAAAAATCTTCTTCTTGACAATTTACTACTCGTAGACATCTATAATCGCGCGAAAAAATTACACATTGATGTGGATGCAAGACGAGTTGTCTTTATTATTGAGACACAGACAGAAAAAGATACAAATGCACTTGAAACTGTGCGCAGTTTATTTTCTTCTAAGACAAAAGATTTCATTACAGCCGTTGATGAAAAGAGCATTATTCTTGTAAAAGAAGTAAAACCAGGAGAGACTTATGACGATATGGCAAAAACGGCCAATGTGATTGTGGATATGCTTAACTCAGAAGCGATGACACAAGTTCATGTGGCATTTGGTACCTTTGTCAATGAAATTAAAGAAGTATCCCGCTCTTATAAAGAAGCGAAGATGGCACTTGATGTAGGAAAAATTTTCTACAGTTCAAGAAATGTAATCGCTTATAGTAAACTTGGTATTGGTCGTTTAATTTACCAACTTCCAATTCCTCTTTGTAAAATGTTTATTAAAGAAATCTTTGAAGGTCGTTCTCCAGATGACTTTGATGAAGAGACACTTGTCACAATTAATAAGTTCTTTGAAAATAGCTTAAACGTATCTGAGACATCAAGACAGCTTTATATTCACCGCAACACATTAGTTTACCGTCTTGATAAATTACAAAAGAGCACAGGACTTGATCTTCGCATCTTTGAAGATGCCATTACATTTAAAATTGCACTTATGGTTGTAAAATACATGAAGTACATGGAAACAATTGATTATTAAACTTAGGATAATAAGGAACATAGTAAGGAAGGATAAAGATGATCGTTCTTGATAATGTAAGCATGACATATCCAGGTGGTAATACCGCCTTAGAGGATATTAATATTAAAATTGAAAAAGGAGAGTTTGTTTTTATTGTAGGTCGAAGCGGTTCAGGAAAAACAACTCTGATTAAATTGCTTTTAAGAGAATTATTACCAACAAAAGGAACGATCATGGTTGACAATAAGGATTTAACAAAACTAAAAAGAAGGGAAGTTCCTAAAATACGCCGTAAAATCGGTGTTGTTTTTCAGAACTTCCGTCTGTTAAAAGACTTAACTGTGTATGAGAATGTTGCTTTTGCACAGAGAGTAATTGAAGCACCTGCCCATCAAATAAGAAGGCAGGTGCCTTCTATGTTAACCATGGTTGGTCTTGCAGATAAGTATCGTGCTTATCCAAGACAATTATCAGGCGGTGAACAACAGCGTGTTGCAATCGCAAGAGCTTTAGTAAATGAGCCACCAATTTTAATTGCAGATGAACCGACAGGGAATTTGGATCCAGAGAATTCGGTAGAGATTATGAAAATGCTCGATGAGATTAATAAAAAAGGAACAACAGTTGTTGTTGTAACCCATAATCAAGAGATTGTAAATATGATGCAAAAACGCGTTATTACACTAAAAAAAGGCAAAATCATAAGCGACGAGGAAAAAGGTGGTTATACATATGATTAATACACTTTGGTATAGCTTAAAGCAGGGAGCAAAGAATCTTTATAAAAATAGGATGTTCACGTTAGCTTCCATTGGAACGATGGTGGCATGTTTATTTTTGTTTGGCGTTTTAATTGCCATAGGGATGAATTTCCGTTATATGGTGAAAAATGCAGAGGAACAAGTTGGAATTACGGTATTTTTTAACGAAGGAATGGAAGAAACGAAAATTCAGGCCATTGGGACTAAAATTAAAAACATCGATGGGGTTGTAGAAACCAATTATATTTCAGCCGAAGAAGCATGGAAGACATTTTCAGAAGAAGTGTTTGGAAATGAAGAAGAAGTATTAAAAGCATTTGGAACTGATAATCCTTTAGCGGATTCCGCTTCTTATGAAGTTTTTATCGAGGATATTGCACAGCAACAAGAAATTGTAAAGCAGATTGAGCAAATTGATGGGGTGCGTAAAGTAGAAAGTTCAGAAGGAGCAGCGGTTGGACTTACCAATTTAAATATGCTAGCAGGCTATGCGGCAGCAGGAGTTGTTATTATTTTATTAGCAGTGGCAGTCTTTTTGATTAGTAATACAATTACCATTGGAATCGCTGTTCGAAAAGAAGAAATTGCAATTATGAAATTAATTGGAGCGACGGATTTCTTTGTAAAGGCTCCATTTATTATAGAAGGCCTTATTATTGGACTTGTTGGTTCTATTATTCCAATTGGAATTTTATATGCTGCTTATGATAGAGTCATCCATTATGTGGCAGAAAATTATCGTTTTCTTCAAAATATTTTAACGTTTTTACCACCAAATGAGGTACTTAGTGTGATGGCACCAGCTTCTCTACTAATTGGAGTAGGGGTAGGATTTTTAGGAAGCTATGTCACATTGTATCGGCATTTGCGTGTTTAGGAGGGTTTAATCCGTATGAAACGAAAGAAAATTGGAAAGATACTAATAATGGGGCTTTTGGTGGGAAGCCTTTCTGTACCAGTATCGGCGTCAAAATTAAGTGATGCACAAGAGGCAAAACAACAATTAGAGACCAATAAAAGTAAAGAAGAAAAACAAATTGAGAAGTTGCAAAAAAAGCAAGAGAAGTTACAGGCTTCTATCCAAAAATTAGATAAACAAATGACCACTTTGGATAAGAAGTTAAGTAAACTCAATGACAAATTTACTGCGTCAAAAGAGGCTTTGGCAAATACAAGAGAAGAGCTAGCACAGGCCAAAGAAGATGAGAAAAATCAATATGCCTCTATGAAGACTCGAATTAAATATATGTATGAAAATGGGGAAAGTGAATATATTGATATTATCTTTCAAGCTAAGTCTATTGGAGATATGTTGAATCGTGCAGAGTATGTGGCTAAAATATCTGAATATGATAATAACATGTTAAATCGTTTAGAGGCGACACGGGAAAAGATTGCGGATAAAGAAGAACAGCAGGAAAAAGAAGTTAAAGAAGTGAAACAACTTCGGCAAGAAGTAAAGACGCAAAGACAAAAGCTAAAAGAAAAAGCAGCTGCTAAGAAGCAGCAAGTGAAAGAGTTTCAAAATAATATAAAGAAACGAAAAGCTACGATTTTAGCCTATGAGAAACAAATTACTGCACAAGAGAAGGAAATTAAAAAATTAGAAGAAGAAGCAAGAAAAAAAGCAGAAGAAGAGGCGAGGAAAAAAGCCGAAGAAGCGAAAAAACAGGCAGAACAGCAACAAAGCCAAAGCAGTAACACAACCTCTTCTTCTAGTGGAAGTGGAAGCAGTTCTTCTTCTAGCAGTTCTTCTAGTAGTACAAGTTCAGGATTTACGTGGCCTTGCCCAAGCAGTCACACAATTAGCTCTCAATTTGGATATCGTATTCATCCAATTCTTGGGACAAAGAAGTTGCATAATGGAATTGACATCGCGGCTCCATATGGCTCATCTATTGTAGCTGCGGGTAGTGGAACTGTCATTGCAGCCTCTTATAGCAGTTCTATGGGTAATTATGTTATGATAAGCCATGGGAATGGAATTACGACGGTCTATATGCATTGTTCTAGTCTTTTAGTAAGTTCTGGTCAGACAGTATCAAAAGGACAACAGATTGCACGTGTTGGATCAACAGGGCTTTCAACAGGAAATCACCTTCATTTTAGCGTTATGAAGAATGGTTCTTATGTGAGTCCTTGGGACTATTTATAAAAAGAGAATAGAATAGAGGAGAATTTATGGACGGAAAGAAGCAAAACAAAAAGGGAACAGGAGTTAAAGTAGTTCTTGTAGCCATTTTTATGGTTATCTGTTTAGGAGTTGGATTCATTGGTGGAAGTCTTTATCCTTTGTTTCAAACATCCATTTTTACAAAAGATTCTCTGATTACTGATCAAGTACTATCAAAGGCAAATTTAATATCCCAATATATCAAATCCTTCTATTTAGAGGATATCGATCAAGAAGAAATCGAAAGTTATACTTATCGAGGGATGGTAGCAGGACTTGGAGATCCATATTCTGCCTACTATACAAAAGACGAGTATGAAAAGATGATGGAGTCTTTAGAAGGAAGCTATTGTGGAATTGGAGTACTTTGCCAAAAAGATGAAGAAACAGGAGATGTCATCGTTCTCAATCCTTTTAAAAAAGGCTCTGCCTATGAGACAGGAATTCGAGCAGGTGATAGAATTACTAAAATAGAGGGTAAACCGGTAAAAGATCAGGACTTAAATTCCATTGTAGCTCAAATAAAAGGCGAAGAAGGAACGAAAGTTACTCTTACCGTTTATCAGCAATCCACAGGGAAAGAAAAAGAATTTATAGTAGAAAGAAGAGAAACTGAAAATGAAACCGTGACTTATGAGCTTCTTTCTGATAAAATAGGATATATCCAAGTTTCGGAATTTGATGAAGTAACGGCAAATCAATTTGAGGAAGCTGTGAATGAGCTCGAAGAACAAGGAATGGAAGGGCTTATCATCGATCTTCGTAACAATGGTGGTGGGGTTGTAACAACCGCTCAAAAAATGCTCGATCGACTCTTACCAAAATGTCTTCTCGCATATACAGAAGATAAAAGTGGAACAAGAGAAGAATATTGGGCAGAAGATAATGAAAAATTTACAAAACCACTTGTATTGCTTGTGAATGGTCAGAGTGCTAGTGCGTCTGAACTATTTTCAGGTGCTGTGAGAGATTATGAGATTGGAACGATTGTTGGAACAACGACATTTGGAAAAGGAATTGTTCAGTCCATATATCCGTTAAAAGATGGTTCTGCTTTAAAGCTCACAGTGGCAAAATACTATACACCAAATGGTGTATGTATTCATGGAAAAGGAATTGAACCAGATGTAGAAGTTGAACTTCCAAAAGCATTCAGAAATTCTCTTGATGTGCCAAAAGAGAAGGACACACAGCTACAAAAAGGAATCGAGATTCTAAAAGAAAAAATGCAAAAGTAAAAGGAGAAAAATTATGCAATTTGATGGAATTAACAATTTTACAGTATACGATGACAATGGACAGGAAGTGGATTGCGAAGTAATCACAACATTTTATTGCGAAGAAACAGATGCGCACTATGTTGTATTTACAAGTGGAGAAAGCGATGACGAAGGAAATGTTATCATCGAAGTATCCAAATATGATCCAAAATCAGAAGATATGGAATTATTAGCAATTGTAGATGAAAAAGAGCAAGAAATTGTTCAAGAAAGATTAGATAATATCATCGAAGTTGAATTTGAAGAAGAATAAAAAACATATTAAAAAAATCTCCTTAGAAGTTTTCATCTAAGGAGATTTTTCTCATTGTTTTCTATATGCCATATGAGAGGAGGATAGTGTATGAGTTTTCAAGAAAATAGGACACAAGAAGAAGTGAATCAGGAAGTTACTAATTTATTGGAAAAAAGAAATAAAGATTTTCAAGATGGAATTATGTCACATATATATCCTGAAAATTGTAATATTTCAGTAGTGGATCAAAAAGGTACGATGGAACTTACAATGACAGAATTTATGTCAAATCCAATCGGAATTGTACATGGGGGAATGCTTGTAACAATTTTTGATACTTGTGGAGGCATTTTATCAAGAATTTTAACAGGAAACCATAGTATTACTACAACAGATATCCAAACGAGCTTTTTAAAACCAGTGCAAATTGGAGACCGAGTCAAAGTGGAAGTAAAAATGACAGCAAGGGGGAAATCAATTCTTCACGTTACTGGTGAATTATTATTGCCAGATGGGAGCATTGGAGCAACCGCTAGTATGACGTATTATATTTTTAAAAAGCCATTAGATAAAAGACAATTTGTAGATTAATGTGTCAAAAGTTTATTTCATATAGAAAAAAGAGAAAGAAGGAATTTTTGTGATAAACAGGGAAGAAAAAAGAGATGCTATTTTTTTTACAAAACAATTAGTTCGATTAGACAGTTCAAATCCAGGAAACTATGAAAAAGAAATTAAAGATTATATTGAATCGATCCTTCCAAAAGAAGGAGTTGTTATTTCAACAAGTGAAGTATTGCCAAATCGTTATAATTTAATGGCAGAAATCGAAGGAGAGATAAAAACTCCTGCTATGATTTTCATTTGTCATATGGATACGGTGATGCTTGGAGAGGATTGGACAAAAGATCCATTAGGGGCAGAAGAACTTGATGGCAAGATCTATGGACGAGGTGCTTGTGATATGAAATCAGGGCTTGCTTGTGCCATTTCTGCATTTTGTGAGATAGCAAGAGAAGTTAAGGAAGGAAAGAGATTAAAACATAGTTTGAAGCTGATTTGTAGTGCAGATGAAGAAGACTTTATGAGAGGGGTAGAAAAAGCAATAGCAGATAGTTGGGTACAAAAAGAAGATTGGATTATGGATACAGAACCAACCAATGGGCAAATTCAAGTAGCACATAAAGGACGTACATGGTTTGAGATTACAATCGATGGAATAACGGCTCATGCCAGTACACCATGGAAAGGGGCAGATGCCAATGCAGCTATGGCGGAAGTGATAAGAGAAATTCGTCTTTCTATTGAGCGTTTAAAGCCACATGAAGATCTTGGGATTTCTACAGTAACTTTTGGGCAGATACAAGGAGGATATCGTCCTTATGTTGTTCCTGACCACTGTACAGTATGGGTGGATATGCGTCTAGTTCCACCAACCAATACGAAGATGGCAGAAGAAATTGTAAAACAAGCCATTTATAAGGCGGAACAAACAATTGCAGGAGTAAAAGGACATTATAAGATTACAGGAGATCGCCCTTATGTGGAAAAAGATGAAAATTCCTATTTATTACATCAATTAAAACAATGTGCAGATGAAGTGACAGGGGAAGATACAAAAATAAGTTTTTTCCCAGGCTATACGGATACGGCTGTTATCGCGGGTACACTAGGCAATCGAAACTGTATGTCTTACGGTCCAGGAAATTTAGAATTGGCTCATAAACCAGATGAATGGGTAGCAATAGAGGATATTGTTCGATGTGAGAAAGTGCTAAAGAAATTAGCAAGAACCATGACAGGACAACAGTCAGAATAAAAAAGAAAGTTTGAATAAAAAACAAAGAAGAACACATACTATTTTTAGGAAAACTCTGATAGGAGAAGAAAAGAATGGTAAGTGTTCTTTTTTTTGTGTGACAGGAAATTGCGTTTCCCATAATATAAAAAAGTACTACGTGTAAATAATACGAAACTTATAAAGAAAAAAGAGTGACTGATGGAAAGACACAACCTATGAGGAGAAATGCAAGAAGATAGTGGATAACATAATGGAAAGGAAGTGGAACTGTGGATCAATGGCATAGTTTTGAGCATAAAATTATAGCAAACGTTTCAAGCGTTTTAAAGAAAAACGTTGAGGTGATTGAGCAGTTATTTGCGAATTGCGATGATGTGATAAAAAAGGAACTTCAAAATGGACAAAACAAACAAGAGAGGGTTTATATTTGTTATATTGATGGGCTTATCAATCGAGAAATGTTAGAAGAATCTATTGTCCGCCCATTTTTAAATCGAGTGAGTAAGGGAGACGATTGGTTTTCGGACTTCTTTTCTGAAATTGTAGAAACGGTGGATGTGAAAGAAACCGATAATATGGATGAATTAGTAGGAGCTATTTTAAGTGGGGACACTGCGTTATTTGCGGAAGGTAACCAAAAAGGATTGGTGATTTCAAGTAAAGGATTTCCAACAAGAGGAGTGAGCCAGACAGAGTCAGAAGTGGTACTACGGGGTTCGAAAGATAGTTTCAATGAAAACTTTCGAACCAATACCGCTTTAATACGAAGAAGAATCAAAGATACACGGCTAAAGATGAAGCAGACTACGGTTGGATTTCGTTCTCGAACCAATGTAGGAATTTTTTATATGGATGATTTAGTAGAGCCAGAGTTAGTAGAGCAAATCGAAAAGCAATTAAAAGACATAAAAATTGATGCGATTTTTGATAATGGAATGTTAGAACATTTGTTGGAACAAAATACTCTATCGCCATTTCCACAATATCAACATACCGAACGTCCTGATAAGACTGCTAGTGGAATTTTAGAAGGAAGAGTTGCTATCGTTGTGGATAACTCTCCAGGAGTGCTTTTAGCTCCAGTTACGTTGCATTGTTTTTTTCAGGCTTCGGACGATTATTACAATCGGTTTTATGTGGCATCGTTTGAACGATTTTTGCGGTATATGGCAGCACTCATTTCCATAGGATTGCCAGGACTTTATATTGCTATTTTTAATTTTCATACAGAAGTGTTACCAACAAGCCTTGTCTTATCGTTTGCATCTGCAAGGCTTGGAGTCCCGTTCCCTGTAGTCATTGAGCTGTTGTTAATGGAACTGGCTTTTGAAATGTTAAGAGAAGCAGGGGTTCGAATGCCAGGTCAGATGGGAAATACGATCGGAGTGGTAGGAGGATTGATTGTAGGACAGACAGCGGTGGAGGCAGGGCTTGTTAGTACGATTGTTGTCATAGTCGTATCCTTAACAGCTATTGCATCGTTTTCTATTCCAAATGAAAGTTTTACCTCTACTTTTCGACTATTGAAATTTGTTCTAATTGGAACGTGTGCCTTATGGGGAATTTATGGATTTTTTATTGGTATTTTACTTGTGCTCATTCATTTATGCCATTTAGAAAGCTATGGAATTCCATATTTAATGCCAACAGTTTCCTCTTCTGTTGCGGGATATGGAACGAAGAAAGATTATATTTTTAAAGCTCCAATTCGTATGATGAAGGAACGCCCAATCTTTACAAGGCGTGGAGCAAGAGTGCGTATGAGAAAGGGGGAAGAAGATCATGTTCGCAGAAAATAAAAAGCTTTCCTTAAAGCAGTTTGAAAGAGTGTTTCTCATTGAGATATTTGGAACGTTTAGTTTAACGATGCCAACTCTTGTAACGAGAGGGTTTGGATACAATGGGATTTATGCTTTCCTATTTGGGATACTGTTAGCTGGTATCTATCTTTTATTTTTATTAGGGGTTAGAAGGCGACTGAGAGGGACGAGCCTTTATTTTGAAAGAAGTTTTCATGTGTTTGGGAAAAGAACGATTCTTTTTCTTTACTTTATAAGATTTGTAATAAAAAATGCTTATACAATGCTTTTGTTCGTCAGCTTGATTGGAGATACCATTTTAAAAGGGCAAGGAAAAATTCGTATTTTAATTCCCTTTATCGTTATTTGTGCCTATGTTGCGTACCAAGGAATTGAAACGAGAGGAAGAGTATTAGAAGTGCTTTACTTTTTTATTTTTGTTCCTTTACTTCTTGTTATTTTGTTATCCATACCAGAAATATCATATGCAGAGTGGATTCCAAAAGGAGCATTTCATGGAAAAGAATTTTTAAAAACTTCTTATATTGTGTTGCTAAGCTATAGTCCTATGGAATTTTTACTATTTGAAAGCGGATATTTTGAAGAAGTAGAAAGAAAAGAGATAGGACGACAAGAGGGAGCTGTAACAAAGAAAAATACAATTGCAAAAATGGCAGGAAAAGGTTTTGCTAGGACGAGTTTTTTCCATATTGTTATCTTTCTTGTGACAATTGGATTATTCGGAGTTACTTTAACAAAAGATTCTCTTTGGTCGGCTCTTGCTATGATGGAGACGGCAAAATTGCCAGCAGATTTTATTTCAAGGCTGGATATTTTATTGATCGCCTTTTGGATTTTTAGTTTATTTGGAGTGACTAGTGGATATTCCACATACAGTATGTGGTTGCTAAAGGATGTGTGGAAGGAGAAGAGAAAAGGAGTCATGCTCGCTATCTTTTTTTCGCTATCGGGGCTTCTTACCCTACTCCTTCCCGATATTGAAACGAGCACAGCTCTTTATTTTCGATATCTAGGTGTGATTGATTTTCCGATTGCTATTATTATTCCAATACTTTCGATGGTTTTCTATAAAAGAAAATATCGGGAAAGGAGCATAGAAATGTAGAGCTTGAAAAAAGGGCTACATGATACAAAGAAATCATGAGAAAAGAAATTATTGCGGTTATTATTTTAATTTTATTAGCATTTACACAGAAAAATATTGATATTGAAGATCGAAATTATGCTTTAGTTGTTGGAATGGATGAAAGTCAAAAAGATAACTTTAAAATAACCTATTCCTTTGCGGATTTAAGCAAAGTAGCGGAGACAAAAGGAAGAGGGGCAGAGTCTGTTTCTGCTTCCTATGAAGGGGATACGCTAAGAGACATTGAAACACAATATAAAAGAAAACAAGATAAAACAATAGAGTATGGGCATTTAAAAGTATTAGTCATTGGAGAAGGATTATTAGATAACAAGGAAAAATACAATGATTTTTTAGAAGAGATTCGGGAGAAAAAAGATTATTCGAGAAATATGCTTGTCTTTGTGTCAGAGGGAAGTGCAAGTTCCATTGTGCGTCTTGATGAAGAAATGAATGGGTTGCTATCCGATCATTTAAAACGATTAGAAGAACGGCATATTCCAACAAAAACGGTTACATTAAAGGATGTTCTTCGAGGATATTGGGAAGGAGAAAGGGTGAAAGTGCCAGTATTAAAGGCAAATAAAAATGGTGTAGAATTTGTTAGCTATGAAATATTGCCTAATAGAACGTAGAGGAAAAGAAAACAAATAAAGAAATAATAGAATGATAATACAAAAAGAAAAGATATCTGTTTAAAATGGAAAAAGTATGGGAATGCTTCTTATGAAATCGAAATCGT
>UQVN01000031.1 GCA_900544525.1 uncultured Eubacteriales bacterium | reverse complement strand
CAAGGCGTAAAAAAAAAAGAACAACAACAAATTTCCCCCCAGCTGCCATTAATCCATAATTGGTGCCTTCCATTGACGTCAACTCTCCTAACAATCGAGTAATTGCCCATTGATTTTTCAACCGTAGGGTAAACATCTGTGTAAATAAATCATTATAGCTCCAAAGGAAGGTAAAGATAGCCACCGTTGCAAAAGACGGTTTTGCCAATGGAACAATCACTTTAAAATAAATTTTATACACATTACAGCCTTCCATATAAGCAGCTTCTTCTAAGTCAATGGGTAGCCCTTTGATATATCCCATCAACACGACAATGGCAAAGGACATATTTCCCGCTATTTGTGGCAATGCTGTCGCTAAGAGTGATAACCCTGTATTTTCTGTATTCACAATTCCCCATGAATTCATCATGCGAAAAACAGGGATAATTGTGGAAAATACAGGGAACATCATTCCTGCAATTACAAGGCTGTAAAGTACTTGCTTACCTTTAAATTCATAGCGAACTAAGGCAAATGCTGCAAATCCTGCAAACAACATAACAACAACCATAACGGTTCCTGAAATAATCAAGCTATTTTTATATGCTCCTAAAATGTTTAGCTTATGGAATGCCAGACGGAAATTATCAAGCGTCGCCATCTCACCGAGAGGAAGGGCAAAAGAATCTGTTAAAATAAATCTTTTATCTTTAAACGCGTTTAAAATAACCCAAACTAAAGGATAGATAGTAGTAAGTGCCCAAAAGCTTAAAAATAAATAAGCAACTGCCATCCCAACGGATGGCAGTTTTTTATTGTTTCCCATAGAGACTCCCCCTTTTAATATTCTTTCTCTTTTAATAACCAGTTGGATCCTTTTGATAACAAAATACCAAGAACAACAATGACAACAGCAATAGCAGAACCATAATCTACATTGTTTGTATTAAATGTCTGATAATACATATACGTTCCTGTCAGCCAAGTCTGATTAATCGGCATCCCTTTTGGGAACATAATCCATGGTAAATCGAACACTTTCAATGCCCCTGTCACCGCTAATATAATGCAAGTACAGACGACACTTTTTACAAGAGGAATGGAAATATAAAAGACTTGTTGCCATTTGCTCGCTCCATCCACAACCGCCGCTTCATAAATTTCTGCTGGAATCGTGTTTAACCCCGTAATTAAAATAACAAAATAAAATCCAATGTATTGCCAAATAACTGGAATCAATAATGTGATCATAGAATGGCTTGGATCTTTCCAGTCAACGAGCGTTGAAAATCCTATCTTTTCCAGCAATTGATTTAACATTCCTTTATCATAGAGAAAAATTAAATTAAAGAGAAGTCCAAGAGCGGTTGCTGAAATAACAATAGGAAAGAAGTAAACTGTCTGAAAAAATTTTTTTCCTTTTCCCACATTATCAACTAGTAATGCCAATACCAGTGCCATTCCCACTTGTCCGATTAATGTTGCAACAATCATCAATACTGTATTTTTTAATGCAATCCTCATATTCGGATCCCCAAACATTTTTATATAGTTTGCGTACCAAGGCTCTTGAAACCCTTTTGCTCCCGTACCAAGACCAGAGATCTCTTGAAAGCTATTAAAAATATTTTTTAAAAAAGGGTAATAAAGAAAGACTATCATAAAAAGAAATGCGGGCAATAGAAAAACGATAATCGGCGTCTTTTTCTTATAAATATTTGAACTCATACTCTCACCTTCCAGTTATAAAAGGGGCTATTGTCCAATGCCAACAGCCCCTTTTTCCTTGCTATTTTTGTTCCGCTAATAAATCTAGCACTTGTTGTACAGAATCTTTCACATCAGCTGTGCCAGTTACAATATTTGGCATATTATCAAAAATTGGAACTCTACATTCTGTTGGGATTTGATCTTGTACTGCACTCGTCATTCCTGTTGCTCCTTGCACTAATTGTAATCCATCTTTTGCTAAAGAAGACAATTGGCTCTCATCCACTTTCACTCCATTTTTTAAAGCGGTTGCGGACACTTGAGCAAATTTTGAAACCATATCATCCGATGTCATATAAGAAACAAAATTAACGGCTGCTTCTCTTTTTTCCTCATCTTCCCAAGCCTTACGAGTAATATAATAACCAGAAGATAAGCCACCAATAATATCCGTTGTCTTTCTATCATTTTTTCCTGGAACATAAGTCACTGTAAAATTATCAATGTCATCGGTTAATCCTTCGATTCCTCCTACTTTCCAAGAGCCATCAATGAGAAAGGCGGATTTTCCTTCAATAAATGCCTGTACGGTATCGTCATCCGTTCCTGTCAATGTATTATCTGGGAAAAATCCTTTTTCATATAATAGTTTGATATCATTTAAGCCATCAATCCAAGCTTTTCCTTGTTTATCACTTACACTTGTTGGTAATACGTTATGAGAAGTGGTATCCAAATAATTAAAGATACTAAACTCAAACCAATAATGAGGAATGGTGGCTAAAGACGCTGCAATTGGAGTATATCCTGCATCTTTAATCGTTTGGCAAATTTCTAAAAATTCCTCCCATGTAGTCGTAGCATCTGGAATTTTTGCTCCCGCCTCTTCTAACACTTTTTTATTCACAAACATCCCTTCCCAATATCCGTTCACTGGTACAGAATAATTTTTACCATCTACAGGAGATGCCCCCATCATGCCATCTTTCATATTCGTAGCATAATCTGGATACTCTTTTCGAATTTCTTCAATGGATACTACTTTATTGCCTTCTACCAATGTATTAGCGTCTACACCATTAAAGAAAAATAATACATCTGGCTCCGCTCCCGCCTCAAAATCTGCCAAAACTCTCGTTTTAAATGTCTCATCAGACGTAGCAGACGCATCGTTTACCTTGTTTCCTGTTTCCTCTTCCCATGCTTTCACCGCATCTTGAAAGTTTTGTGCATTCCCATCATTTCCCGCATATGTGGTCGTTACATTTAAGGATACTGCCTTTTTTGTTTCCCCCTGCGTTGTTGTCCCGTTTGCTTCTTTACTTGTGCTACCCCCACAAGCAGATAGCGATAACGCCAACGTAAATGCCAATACACTCGATACCATTCTCTTCATTTCTAATTCCTCCCTTTTCCTTTAGCAAAAAGTACTTCCTAGTAAAGCAACAATACAAATGCTTTTTGCCGGAACGATAAAAAACTCCCATAACCTGTTTTTTATCGCTGTTGATAAAGTTTCGTCTAACCTATATTAATAGGATAGACGATTTCTCATAAAATGTTAATGATAAACATTGCTATTTATTGTATAATATTGTGACATCGTCCATTTTTTCCAATGCGCAACCTGCTTACTGTATGAAATTGTTCGTTGTTTTTTATTGTTAGCCCATAGCCTTCCCCATATAAAATTTTTAATCGTTGATGAACATTGCGTATTCCAAGATTTAGGCTGGTTTCTTCCCTCATATCCTCTTTTCCATGTAATAAATTCTCTATTTTTTTCTCATCTTCTTTCGTTAATGTCCCACTGTCTTCAATTTGCACAATAATTCCATCTTGTTCTTCATAAATGGATAAAACAATTCTTCCTTCTCTCAAATGAGAAATCCCATGCTCCACTGCATTTTCCATAATTGGTTGAATAATCAGTCTAGGAACTTCATAAACAAGTAACTTTTCCTCAATATTCTTTATTATTTGAAATTTCTCTTGAAACCGCTGTTTGATAATGTACAAATAGGCATCCACATATTGTAACTCTTCTTTTAATGAAATCAAATGTTGATTTCTTCGATTCATCGTTGCATTTAACATGGTAGACAATGCTTCTATCATGCCACTGACTCTTTCATTTCCACCAAGCCTTGCTTCCCAGTTAATAATCTCCAATGTATTATTTAAGAAATGGGGATTGATCTGGGATTGTAACGCCTCAATCTTTGCATCTCTAAGCGCCAACTCCTCTAAATAGATTTGCTCAAACTGATATTGTAACTCCAATGACATCTCATTAAAGATATGGGATAAATAATCAAATTCATCTCCTTGGTTTTCAATATTCACTTGATATCCATACTCTTTCTTGGTAATTCGATTGGCTCCTTCTACTAAGGACTTAATGGGCAAGGACACCTTTTTATGGAAAAAGTTAAAAACAAGACCGACTAAAGGGAGCATAAATACTAAAACAAGAATCCCCATATATTCCACTGCATCTAACTCTAAAACCATGGCTTTCGAATCCAATTCTGTTACAAAGGCGATATGATGTTGCTCTAATTTGTGAACTGCATAGACAAAATCTTTTAAATCCCTCTTTGTATAAATGCTATGTTCTGTTCTTGTCATAAGTTCTGAGTTTGATAACTTTCGCTCCATGGGATACCCTAATAATGGCTCTCCATCTAAATAAACTTCACTCCGTTCCTGTCCAAAAATACTATTTAAACTTTCAAACAAAGATGATTTATTAATTTCCATTACAATTACCGCATACGGATTGAAATTTGGTTCTACTAAGTTACGAATCATATAAAGGTGCCCTTCGATATTAATAAACTCTGTATTTGTATCGATCTTCGACGCTTTTTCTAACACCCTTCTAAGTCCACTTCTTTTAAATTCTTTTACACTCGTATAAGTGGCTTTATTCATATTGCTATACGTGTAATAAACCGTATTTTTATCCTCTAAAAAAATAAGCATGGTACTTAAAAAGTTCTCATTATATTGATATTGTTGTGCCAAAAATAACGTGACATCATTATAAAACTCTCTTTTATTTCCACTCTTTTTATACTCATAATATCTTTCTCGTATGGTCGGCAAGTAAGAGGCATTTCTTGACGCTTCCCTTGCCCCCTTTATTTGTAATAGACAAATTTCTACCGCCTTATCCGCTGATGCAAGAACGGTATCTTTTGCCTGTCCACTTAACTTTGTGCATAGAAAAAAGAGCATGAGAAATGCTAGTAATACAAGTGGCAATAACCAACACAATACTAACATTTTAATCATGCTCCATTGTAAAGAATGTCTCTTCTTTGTTTCCCTATGTAATCGTTTCATTCCCCTACCCTCATCTTCTTTTGATCTTCTTCTTGACTTCTCTTTTATATTATATAACCGATTAAAGCAAAAAATCAACTACAGGCACAAGTCCTCTTCATACTTGTCACAAACAACTTTTGCTTCTTCCTTTGTAGGCATCTCGCAAAATATTCGAAGTACTGGTTCTGTTCCTGAAAAACGGCAAATAACCCAACCTCCACCTTTTAAATACAATTTACAACCATCTTCATACGACACTCTTTCTATTTCATATGGTAGTTTTGGTAACATTTTTTGCACCATTAATTTCTCATATAGTTTCTTTTTCTTCTCTTTTGAAAATCCATAATCGCGTTCTTCCATATAACAACTTCCAAACATCTCATCTAATTCTTCTCTTATTGTTGAAAGTTTTTTTCCTGTAACAGCCAGCATTTCTACAAGAAGCATAGCGGCATATATTCCATCTTTTCCATGGATATGCCCTTTTACCGTTAACCCACCAGAAGACTCCCCACCAATGATCGCATCCACTTTCGACATTTTTCCAGAAATATATTTAAATCCTACTGGTACTTCATAACACTTCTGATGGAAATACTCTGCGATCCGATCCAAACGATGGGTGGTGGCAATGTTTCTTACAACAGACCCTTCCCAACCTTTATATTTGATTAAGTAATAATACAAAATAGCCAGTGTCTCATTTGTATGCAAAAAATTTCCTTTATCGTCAATAATACCAATGCGATCGGCATCTCCATCTGTGGCAATTCCAATATCATACTTCCCTTCTAATACCGTATTTTGTAAACTTTTTAACGTGGTAGCAGAAGGAGAAGGAAGTTTTCCACCAAACAGAGTATCATGCCGTTCATGAATCGTCTTTACATAACATCGGGCAGTATGTAACAACATGTTCAAGGAGGTTTCACTGACACCATACATAGGATCAAAGGCAATTCTAAGCCCTCTCTCTTTTATAGAATTAAGATCAATCCGTTCCATAATGCTATCTAAATATTCATTTAACGGAAAAATTTCTATGATCTTTCCACATTGTTTTCCTTTTTCATATTCCATATCCACAATTTCCACATGATTTTCTACAAGTATCCTCGCCTCTTTCTCGATTTCCTCTGTCTGCACTTCCTCTGCATCTCTTCCACCATAGGTAAACACTTTCACTCCATTATAAATAGCAGGATTATGGCTTGCCGTTACCATCATTCCATAGTGCAACTGATGTTTCATCACATAGTACATGACTAAAGGCGTTGGTACAGAGCGATAAATCAAATAGGAAGGAATCCCTTCTTTTGCAAACACTTGGGCTAACCATTGCATGGCTTCTTTTGCTAAAAAGCGTCGATCGTATCCAATCACAATGCCTTCCTTTTCCACCCCCTCTCTTTTCATCTTCTCTGCCATAGCTTTTGCTAATAATTGAATATTGGCCTTCGTAAATTCCTCACCAATAATGGCTCTCCATCCACCTGTTCCAAATTGAATCATAACCTTCTCCTTCCATCTATTTATCGGTAGTCTTCTTGTAAAGACATCATTTTTATAACAGGAATTTCTCTTGTATCACTCATAATAACTGCGTAATAGGAACTCTGTATATTGATTAGCCATAGCTACATTCTCCATACGCTACCCCATAACCACTTCTACTTTATGAACCGTTCCTTTTTGTTGTGGTAAAATTCGTTCCACCTTTTTCCCATCCAGAAAAAGGGTTTTTACTCCTTTCATGACTCCATTTGGATTTTTAACATGGATTTCATACGTGGCTTCTCGCCATATTCTCTTGACAAAAAATTCTTGCCAATCACTAGGGATACAAGGATCAATTTCTAAATGCGTAAACTGTGGACGAATCCCTAACATATATCGAGTAGCTGAAAAATATGCCCATCCTGCTGATCCTGTCATAAAAGGATGTCTTGCTCTTCCATAAGCGGTATGATCGGGTCCTATGACAAATTGGCAGTAGGAATATGGTTCTGCTTCTCGAACTTCAATTTGATCGTTTTGATAATATGGGCACAGTGCATTATAAAGCTCCATCGCCCGTTGCCCTCTTCCAAGCTTACATTCTGCTCCCCATGCCCATGGATTGGAATGGGAAAAAATTGCTCCATTTTCTTTTAATCCCGGATAAACTCTTGTTACAAATCCAATGGAATCATCTGGTTTTGTATAAGAAGGGGCATTTAATTTAAGGCCATAAGGGGTATAAAGGGATTCAAATACATGATCCATGGCTTTTTTTCCTCTTTCCTCATCTGCCACTCCTGATAATACCGCCCAAGCGTTGGATTCTAAATGAATTTTCCCTTCCTTATCTTCTTTTGTTCCGATCCGCTTTCCTTCTCTCGTAATACCACGAATAAACCATTCTTCGTCCCATAATACTTCATTACTAATTGTTTTAACCTGCTCTGCCATTTCCTCATATTTTTTTGCTTTTTCTTCCTGTCCAATCTCTTTTAAAAGTCCAATCCACTGTTCAAGAGCCCAGTAATGTAGAAAAGAAACCATAGCACTTTCCCCACCGCCAAGATTTAAACAGTCGTTCCAATCGGCTCTTAACCCTTTACAAATACCATTTTGTCCCACTTGCTCATAGGAAAACTCTAAGATTTTTTCAATATGTTCTAAAACACTTTCACAACAGTCCCTACTAGAATCTGCATAAGGAAACAGTTTCTCTAAAAACTCTCGCTCCCCTGTTTCTTTCACATATTCGACAATGGCAACAACAAGCCAAAGGGCATCGTCAGAACACGCATCCTCGATGGAATGTACGATTTGATCCTGTCCCATTTTGGGAATGACCGTTGGCGAACGAAATGGCTCTTTTTCTTTCTTCTCCTCAAACCATTCTGGGGAAAAGAGGTGAAGCCCATATCCTTTCGAAACTAGTCCTTTTAATAGCTGTTCGATTCTCTCTTTGCATTTATTCTGATTGGAATGAGGAATGGTCATAGCATCTTGTGCAGTATCCCGAAAACCAAGTCCTGTTCTTCCGCCAACTTCAATAAAGGAGGCAAACCGAGAAAACATCACATTGATTTCCGCTTGGTATAGATTCCAAGTATTGATCATCACATTCATTCCCTCATTTGGTGTCTGGATTTGCAGACAAGAAAATTTAGACTCCCAATATTCTTTTAATTGTGTATAAACAGCATCTACCTGTCTAACATCACTATATTTCTTGCGAATTCGTTTCCCCTCTTGTCGATTTCCCTCTCCTAGCATAAAAATAATTCTTTTTTCTTCTTTCGGCTTTAACACAATCTTTTTTTGCAAAGAACCACAATGATTATTTCCAAGTTCTTCTGAATTGCTACAATATCCTCGTTCCACTGCAATGGGATTATTCTCCGTCCGATATTTCCCAAGGAACTCATCTCTTAAACAATCATAACTATCTGCCTCTATATTGGAAGTAAAATACTGATATCCAAACTCTTCATAAAACAGATCATATTCGATCACTTGATCCTCATAATGGGAGCCTGCACAATATAAACTCATTTGAAAATTTTGATTATCAATCGGAATCTGATGATAAGAGAACTCACAATAAGAAAAAACACTAATCGTTCTCTCTTTATCATCCTCATTTTTAATGATAACATCCCACAGTTCCACAGGATCTTCCATTGGCACGACAAGTGTCTGCTTTGCTTTAATCTGATCGTGTTCACATTCATAAATAGAATAGGACATACCATGACGACACCTATAAGAATAGTCTTTCAAGGACCGATCGGTCGGTTGCCATGAAATGCTCCAGTACTCTTTTGAATCGTCATCTCGTAAATATACATAGTGTCCTGGGCGATCCATTGGCACTCCATTCCCACGAAAACGTGTAATCCGATGATATTCTGGCGATTGATAAAATGCATAACCTCCTGCCGTATGATTGACAACCACACAAAGATCTTTCACTCCAAGATAGTTGGTCCAAGAAGTCGGTACATCGACCTTATCAATACAGTACTCTCTCTTTTCCACATCAAAATGCCCATACCTCATATATTTTTCCTCCCATTACTTATAACGTTTTTCATTCTCCATAAGATACTCCTAATCTCCCTATCTCATTGCCTATTCTTTTTTCATTATAACGTTTTATAATGGAAAAGCCTATTGTAAACAATGCGATCATTTGTACATTCTTGTTCCATTTCAGCGATGAAATAAAACAAATTGCACTTTTTATGGAACAAAAAATGGCAGCGGTTTTACTTCTAAAACCACTGCCATTTCTCTAAATCTATATTTATTTTACTTAGGAGCTTTATCGCTAACGGTGGAAAATATATCTCACCAGCTGGCTTGACTTATGCCTTCCACCTAAACGATGAGAAGCCGCTCTGCGAACTTCCCACTTCCGTGGGCGGCGTCAAATAGAAATACAAGCATTTCTGCTTGACTTATGCCTTCCACGCAAATTATTTAGAACGAATTTCAGCAACGCGTTCTACAGCTTCTTTTGTTAACGCTTTGATTTCATCGAATTTTTTCGCTTCTACAAGATCTCCTTTTACCATCCAGCTACCGCCACAAGCAACGATCTTATTAAATCCTAAATAAGACTCTAAATTGTTAGCGTTTACACCACCTGTTGGCATAAATTTCACGTTTGTATAAGGAGCAGCTAATGCTTTAATTGTAGCAACACCACCGAACTGTTCTGCAGGGAAGAATTTAATTACTTCTAATCCTCTTTTTACAGCCTGTGCTACTTCAGATGGTGTAATACATCCTGGATAAACAGGAATGTCTTTTTCAAGACAGTAGTCCACGATCTCTGGATCAAATCCAGGGCTTACGATAAATTTTGCACCTGCATTTACTGCACGATCTACCTGTTCGATTGTTAATACAGTACCAGCTCCAACGAACATTTCTGGATGAGCTTCTGTCATAATACGAATAGATTCTTCTGCTGCCTCTGTTCTAAATGTCACTTCTGCACATGGAAGTCCACCTTCACATAAAGCATCCGCAAGAGGTTTTGCATCTTCTGCATGATTCAATACAACAACTGGAACAACGCCTAATTTTGCAATCTGTTCAGATACTTGGTTCATAATTCGATACCTCCGATATGTTTTACTTGTATATTACTAATTTATTGTGATAAACTTAGCTTCTAATTGAAGATTATACACTTTTCGATAGAAAAGTCAAGGGGACTTCCCTATCTTGTATACAAGCAAATCGTCTTTTATCCTTCTTGATTTATTCGCGCAACAAAAAGACTACTATCTTCTTTTTGTAATCGTCCTACTCCTTCATGTAACTGTCCTGTACTAATATCTTTGATTGGATAATAAACCATTCCTTCAAATACTTCTGGTAATTTTATATGTTCTCCAAATACTTCTCTTACTTTTGCTTCTCCAACTACTGTACGAAGCATATAATCTTTTTTCACTTTATCATACTGGAATTTTACTTGTTTTGAGAAGTCAAACGCCGTTTCTTCTTCTCCTTCCATAATATCAATCATATCTTGTACAATGGCGTTGGCCGTTGGCAACATTCCTGCACCTTGTCCATAAAACTTTAACTCTCCGATTGTCGTTCCTGTAACACTTCCCAAGTTAAAGTTATCTGGAACACTAGCTTCCATAGAATCTTTTGAAAAAACTACTGGTTCTACACAACAACTTACGACTCCTTCTTGTCTTTTGGCCTCTCCAATTAATTTGACTACCTTGCCTTTTCTCTTAAAAAAGTCAATGTCTAGCTTTGTAATCGTTCGAATTCCAAAAATTGGAAAATCACTCGGTGCAATACAATCATAGGCAAGGGAAGCTGTGATCTGCAATTTATTTCCAATATCAATTCCATCGATATCAGCAGATGGATCATGCTCTGCATATCCAAGTTGTTGTGCTTGTTTTAATACTTCATCAAACTCAGCACCTTCTTTATACATACGATCTAAAATATAGTTGGTTGTACCATTAAAAATTCCATGAAAATCAGATACTTCATCAATTCGTTTCACTTTTTCTACAGAACGGATCCATGGAATTCCTCCTCCTGTTGATGCCTCGAATAAAAACTGTACTTCATTTTCTTTTGCCACTTGAAGAAATTCTTGTAAATGTGCTGCTACTACTTTCTTATTGGCGGTTACCACGTGCTTTTTGGCTCTTAATGCTTCAAGGATCATTGTTCTAGCAGGTTCTAATCCCCCTAATACTTCCACAACAACTTCCACTTCTTTGTCCGCTAAAATCTTATTGAAATCATCGCACATTTCTGGAAGAACTTTTTCTTTTCCTTTTCGAATCCATATATATGAAACTGACATTCTAGATGTATATGTAGTTGCTTTCTGACTAATAATCTCATATACGCCTCTTCCAATTGTTCCATATCCTAAAATAGCTACTTTCATTCTTTTTGTCTCCCTTCCGATGAATTTCATTAATATTACTCATTATAGAATAAATACAGATTTTAACATAATCTTTATATATTTTTGCGATATTTTTTCATCCTGATCCAAATTCCTTCCTACTCTTTTTAATTTCATTATTTTTTTTCTGAATGTTTTGAATGGATAAAAATTGTTGTATTTATAACCTTTTCCACTGAAATTGGTTACCTCTTTACCGCAATAAATTTTTGTTGTTTTTCAAAAAACACTTGTATTTATATTGCGGACATTGTATCATGGTATTTATTATAATGCAAGGAGAAAAAGGTGAGATTATGAAAAATTATTTTAACAGCACAAGAAATAAAACATTACATACTTCCGTAAAAGACGCTATTTTACAGGGATTAGCCCCTGATGGAGGACTCTATGTAACAGACACACTGGGACATACGGTTCTTAATTTAAATGACTTACTTCCTATGACTTATGAAGAAATGGCACCAATTATTTTATCTGCCCTTCTTCCTGGTTTTACAACCAATGAATTAGAAACCGCTGTCTTTCATGCCTATCATAACTCCTTTTCTAGTAAAGAAGTAACACCCGTTGTCTCCATCGATAAGGATAAAAATTTTTTATTGGAGCTTTTCCATGGACCAACTTCTGCGTTTAAAGATGTTGCCTTACAGATGTTACCACAGCTTATGTCACTGGCCTTAAAAGACCAAGGAGAAAAAAAGGTTATGATTTTAGCTGCAACAAGCGGTGATACTGGAAAAGCTGCTCTTTGTGGATTCCAAGATGTCCCAAGAACTGGCATCTTAGTTTTCTATCCAAAAGATGGTACTAGTGCGATTCAAAGACTTCAAATGGAGACACAAGAAGGTTCTAACACTTCTGTTTGCGCTCTTATTGGAAATTTCGATGACGCACAATCCAAAGTAAAAGAACTGTTTCATTCTCCATCATTGCAAGCTCTTTGTGATGAGAAAAACATTCTTTTCTCTAGTGCTAACTCCATTAATATCGGACGTTTAGCACCACAGGCTGTATACTATTTCTACTCTTATTTCCAATTAGTAAAGAGAGGAAAAATTGCCCTTGGAGATGAAATTGATTTTTGTGTTCCAACTGGAAACTTTGGCGATATATTAGCAGGATATTATGCGAAATTATTAGGACTGCCTGTTCACAAATTAATCGTAGCTTCCAATGCTAATAATGTTTTAACCGATTTCTTCACAACAGGAACTTACGATCGCCGTCGTCCATTTCATAAAACACTTTCTCCATCTATGGATATTTTAATTTCTAGTAACTTAGAACGTCTCCTTTATTATATGAGCGGAAATGATGATGTTTATACAAAAGAATTGATGGACTCTCTACAGGAAAACGGACATTACACAATTAAACCTTCTCTTCTTGCGAAATTAAAAGAGACTTTCTATGCAGGATATTGTACTGATGAACAATGTAAACAAGAAATTCATACTGTATATGAAGAACAAAATTATGTATTAGATCCTCATACAGCCGTTGGCTATCATGTTATGAAACAATACCAACAAGAAGAGAAAGAACAGCGCCCTTGTGTTCTCCTTTCTACTGCAAGCCCTTACAAATTCTGCGGGCAAGTGTATGAAGCGATTACAGGCACTCTTCCAGAAGCAGATGAATTTGCGTTAATGGAATTATTATCAGAGAAAACAAATACTGAGATTCCAAAAAATTTAAGTGACTTAAAGGAAAAACCAATCATTCATAATACCGTTATTTCAAAAGAAGATATGGATTCCTATGTGCTAGAAAAAACAAAAGAACTTTTTACGAAACGCTAAGAAACACGTTTCCTATAAAAGAATATTATTTTTTAACTAATTATTATTGAGAAAGGAGAACTTCGCTATGTTTCTTGTAAGTGTACCCGCAACAAGTGCCAACGTGGGAGCTGGTTTTGACTGCCTTGGACTCGCACTCTCTTTACGCGGTAATTTCACATTTCGCTCTCTTCCTAACGACGTTATTATCAAAGGATGTGAGCCTGCCTATTGTACAAAAGACAACCTTGTTTATCTCGCATTTGAAAGGACAATGAATTTCATTGGAAAATCAATTTCTGGTGTGGAGATTATTATTGACTGTGAAATTCCTCTTCAAAGAGGGTTAGGAAGCAGTGCTGTCTGCATCGTGGCTGGAGCATTTGGTGCCAATGCCTTAGCTGGTTTTCCTCTTTCAAAAGAAGAATTATTCGCTATTTGTACGGATATGGAAGGACACCCTGATAACGTAGGCCCTGCTATTTTTGGCGGATTAACGTTATCCTATATGAGTGACGATCATCCAATTATGGTTCCTTATCAGGTTCATGAATCCCTTCACTTTATGGCTGTCGTTCCAGAAACAACGGTTTCCACTCATGACGCCAGGGCAATTCTTCCAAAGGAACTTTCTTATCAAGATGCGGTTTTTAATATCGGTCATTGTGCCGCCTTTTTAAAAGGCCTAGAAACAGGAAATACTGCCCTCATTCGCTCTTCCGCTGGAGATCGCCTTCATGAACCATACCGTAAACAATTGATTCCAGAGTATGATCCTCTTTTAGCCTTATGTAATGCTCATAACGCATTAGCTTTACTCATTAGTGGAAGCGGATCTACCATGCTGGTTATTAGTGATAAAAAAGAGACTTTAGACTCCATTGAAAAAGATATTTTAAAGACTTGCTCCGTCACTTGTCATCAGTTGCAAGTGGAACAAGAAGGTGTCATTGTAACGGAAGTTTAGATCTTTCTGTTTTTTTCCTTTCCTACAAAAAAGGACAGAGGTGTTGTAAAAAAATCTTTCTTTTACAATGCCTTTGTCCTTTTTATGTCTTTCTTTCCTGTCGCTTAATTTTAACCTTAGAATCTTATCGTCTTATCTTAATAGTAGCCTTTTCTACCCCTTTAGATAACGCCATAAAGTGCTTCTACTAATGCCTAACTGCTTTGCTGTAGCACTTTGATTTCCTCCATTTTCTTGAAGTGCATAGGAAATAATTTCTTTTGTTAACTGCTCTAATGTCTTCAAGTGATTTCCATCTTTTAGCTCCACTCCTATCACTTCTCTTGATGATTTCTTTTCTCTTCTCTCTTTGCTTAACACTTTTATTACTTCTTCTGCTTTTATATATGGTGTCGTTGTGCTAAGAGATAGTTCCCGAACTACTCTTTTTAACTGTCGATAATTATAAGGCCAAAAATAATTTTGCAATAAATCCATGGCCTCTGGTTCACAGCCAATTAACTCTTTTCCAATCTCTTCATTGACCCGATTTAAATAAAGACTAATGGCCATAGGAATATCTTTTGCATGTTCTCTTAATGGCTCTAACGCAAAAGTAATGCATGGAAATTGATTGATAAATTCATAGGCTTTTGCAGGAATCTCTTTTCCTACATCTAAGTTATAAGACAGTAAAACTTGATTTCGCCCACAAAGATTGGTATCCCTCATAAGATTTACTAACTGCGTCTGCTGTTCTGCCGTCAGTAAATTTGCTTTATGAAAATAGATCGTATTATGACTATCCGTAAATGGAGAATTATAATGGTGAAATAAATACGACCAGTTTTTGGCATTTAATAAACTACAGTCAATTTCAATATAGGGATGATTGCAATATTCACTTTCTATATAAAGCATCGATGCAACAGGCTTCTTACCCGTTCCTTCTTCTCCAAATATAACCACAGGTCTTCTCGTCTGGTTCATTTTATCCACAATTCCATCCACGGAATGTTCATATAAAGAAGTAAACAAAGAATGGGAAATGGTCTCCTCTACTTCTTTCTTTGAAATAATCCGAACCCCTCTCTTCCCTTGTAACACTGGAAATTCATTTGTCCAAAATTGATAGGATACGTATTCCTCCATTCCTTCTATAAAACTATAGGAATAAACAGCAAATATCTTATCTTTTACGTGGATGAAAAATTTTCTATTCTCCGTTTCCAATGAAGTGGTTAGTTCCTTTTTTAATTGTCTTACTAGTTCTATCTCTTCTCCCATATTTTCCATTTGAATCCCCTCATAAATAACTTCACCTGACCTATGAAATACCAGATAAGAAGAGGAACTCTTACTAAAAGACTTCTCCAAAATATGCAATTTTGTCCTAATTCCTGCATACCCTTTACAGAAATTGATAGCACTTTGAAAGGTTTTCTCAATAGATTCTATGCCTGATGTAATTAAGATGGAATCCATATCATGTAACTTCGCTTTCGTTGTTACAATTCGATCTCCTAAAACTAACGAATATCCTTCTTTCTTTAATTGTGTTAAAATCTCATCTACTTCATCCTCATGCTCAATGGTTATAATATTTCTCTCATATTGCAGTAAACTGCATAGCACGGTAGCGTTTTTTGATATGGTATCAAATCCAACAATTGCATAAGACTTGCCATAAGTATCCGCTAACTTTATCGCTCTTAAAACATCCTCTCCTGATAGAGAAATATCAAGCACCGGAATATCCGACACATAATTAATTTTTTTTGCCGTTCCTCCACGGGATATAATTAAATCATAGTTTTCTTTTCTTTCTCTTACAATCTGTACTCCCGCGTCCAGATCTCCTACATAGGCGGATAACTCCATTTCTGGAAATCTCTTTGCCACATTTACCATTAAAACCTTCATACTTTCAAATGGCGCAATCCCCAATACTTTTATCTTTTGATCCTTCATATAATCTCCCACTCTTTCTATTATCTTCTTGATTCAAAAACAAGAAATGTTTTTACTTTATACTGAATTATCAATATGACCCCTATCTTTTAACCCATTCGTCTTATTCTCTTTAGTGTATCAAATTGAATCATTTTTCACAACTCTATTTTAAATATAAAAACTCTTGTTTTATTTTGTAACATTATTTTTTGCTTCTTTTCTATCTTGTTTCATATTGAAACAGATTCTTCTTTTTTTTCCTAGTTCTTTTTCTAAAAAATCACTAACATATAGCTATGGACTTTAAAAACTGTCTATAAACATATTCTTTTCTACCATACGATAAAATTTTTAAGTCCCTCACTATAGAGAAATATGTTTATAGACACAAAACAGAAAAAAGGAGAAGGCTATGAAAAACAAATATCTAATTATTGCCGATGATTTTACAGGCTCTAATGATACTGGGGTACAATTGCGTAGAAGGGGTTATCCTACAAAAGTGTTTTTCCCAAATCACTTTACGGATACTTGGGGAGAATATTCTATCGTAATTGATACAGAATCTAGAACCATTCCTAGTAAAGCTGCTAGTGAAATTGTTTCTTCCACTATTGCTAATCTGGATTTTTCTTCCTTTCAATATGTCATCAAAAAAGTGGACTCTACACTCCGTGGTAATATTGCAGAGGAACTCAAAGCAATCGATGATATTTTCTTGCCAGAACTTATCATTTTTGCCCCTGCTCTTCCCGATCTTGGTCGTACTACAATCAATGGAATTCAACATTTAAACGGAGTACGAATCTGTGATACGGAATTAGCACAAGACCCAAAAAATCCTGTAAAAAATGATAGCTTAGTGGATATTTTAAGCTCTGTTTATCCAGAACCAATTTCTCAAATTTCTTTACAGCAGTTGCGAGAAAATCCGATTTCCTTTGACGGCGCAAGAATCTTTTGCGTTGACGCTATCACAAATCTGGATTTACAAACAATCATACAACAGGCAAATGCAACTGGTAAAAAAACGCTCTGGGTTGGAACTGCAGGCATTGCAGATAATATTATGAATATTGAGGAAAAACCTCTACCTGTTCTTGCTTCCATTGCCAGTATTTCTAGTACCACCAACACACAAGTGAAATACTGCGAATCCCAAGGTTGTAAATTAGTACAAATTCCAGTTCACGACATTTTACAAAAGAAAATTGAGCCTTCCCTTTTTGTTTCACAGGCAATTGAATCTCTCAATGCTGGCTATGATACTTTATTACTTCCAAGCACAAGCTACTGTCGAGAAGACTTACAAATTTCTATGGAAATTGGTGAGCAACTTGGTATGGATCTGTTAGCTATTGGCGATTATGTAAAAACTCTCATCGGACAAATGACAAAAGAGATTTTACTAAAAACAAAAGTAAGCGGACTTTTCCTAACAGGAGGCGATACTGCTCTTGGAGTTTTAAATAATATGGATGCACAAGGCTCTGAAATTTTATCAGAAATCGCCATTGGAATTCCTATGCTTCGTATTGTTGGCGGAAGTATTGACGGCATGAAGGTTATCACAAAAGCTGGTGCTTTTGGAAAAGAAGATGCAATTACATTTGCGATTCGAAAATTAAAGGAGGCATAAGAAAAATATGAAGATTTTAGAGAACGTTAAAAAAATTCCTGGTGGACTTATGGTAATCCCTTTGTTACTTGGAACAATTATTAACACTTTCTTTGGACATAGTATTCTTGGAATGACTGAGACTGGAATTTGGGACTATTTCTCTGGAACTTTCACTGTGAATTTATTCCAAGCAGGTGCCATGCCACTTCTTGCAGCATTTCTATTCTGCAATGGTACGACAATTGATTTTAAAAAGGCTGGACAGCCTGTTTATAAAGGTGTTATTTTAATTATTACAAAAGTTGGAATCGGTATCGCCATCGGATTACTTGTGAATAAATTCATTGGACCTGCTGGTATTTTAGGCTTAACACCTCTTGCAATTATTGGTGCACTCTCTAATTCTAACGGCGGTTTATATGCAGCTTTAGCTGGTGAATATGGAGATGCTACTGACGTAAGCGCTTGTGCTATTTTAGCCTTAAAAGATGGTCCTTTCTTCACTATGTTAGCTCTTGGAGCTGCTGGTGTGGCTAAAATTCCAATTGAAATTATGATTGGATGTATTATTCCGATTGCCATCGGATGTATTCTTGGAAATATTGATGAAGATATCCGCAAATTCTGTGCACCTGGTGCTTCCATGCTCATTCCATTCTTCGCTTTTCCACTCGGTGCAAACTTAAATTTAATGGACTTAGTAAAAGCTGGAATCCCTGGAATTCTTCTTGGAATCGTCTGTACCTTTGTCACAGGTCTTGGCGGTTACTTCGTTTATAAATTACTGAAAATGGAACACCCTGAAGTAGGTGCAGCCATTGGTACAACCGCAGGAAACGCCGCTGCAACACCTGCTGCTGTAGCAGCCATTGATTCAACACTTCTTGCAATCTCAGCTACCGCTACCGCACAAATTACAGCTGCAATTATTGTAACGACACTTCTTTGTCCTATTTTAACAACCTTCTTACATAAACATGAGGAACGCAAAAAGTGTCTAAGCCCTAGCATCAATCCAACAACATAAAAAGGAGATAAAATTATGGATAAACGAAAAATAATTGGTATTACAATGGGCGATCCCGCAAGTATTGGCCCTGAAATTACAATAAAAGCATTTTTACATGACTCTTTGCATGAAAAATGCAATCCTATCGTTATCGGTGACTCTAGCGTTTTAGAAGACGCTAAGAAAATTTTAGGAGTAACGAATTTAACAATTCACTCCATTACCAATGTAGCAGAAGCAAACTTTCAACCAAATGTCTTAAATGTCCTCGATATGAAATTAGTTGACATGGAACATTTAAAACGCGGAGAAGTATCTGCTCTCGCTGGCGAAGCTGCCTTTCAATATGTCAATAAAGTCATTGAACTAGCTTTAAATAAAGAAATTGACGCAACCGTCACAAACGCTTTTAATAAAGAGGCAATCAATCTTGCTGGACATCACTATTCTGGACATACAGAGATCTATGCAGATTTCACTCATACGAAAAACTATACAATGATGTTAGCTCATGAAAATTTACGAGTCGTACACGTTTCTACTCATGTTTCCTTAATGGAAGCGTGCAGAAGGGTAAAAAAACAACGAGTTCTTGATTGTATTAAAATTGCATATCAAGCGTGCAAAGACCTTGGAATCAAAAATCCAAAAATCGGTGTTGCTGGTCTCAATCCTCACAGCGGAGAAAATGGTCTATTTGGTCGTGAAGAAATTGAAGAAATTATTCCAGCAATTGAAGCTGCCAAAGCAGAAGGCATCTTAGCCGATGGTCCAGTTCCTCCTGATACGCTCTTCTCAAAAGCTCTTGGTGGTTGGTATGACATTGTAGTAGCCATGTATCACGATCAAGGTCATATTCCATTAAAAGTCGTTGGATTTGTCTACAACCAAGCAGACCAGAAATGGGAAGCGGTATCTGGTGTTAATATTACTCTTGGTTTACCAATCATTCGTACAAGTGTAGACCATGGAACGGCTTTTGATCAAGCAGGAAAAGGAACGGCTTCTGAACTTAGTTTAATCAATGCCATTGATTATGCCATTTTATTTGCCAATAATCGTTGATAAGCATTTTTAATTTTTCGTTTATTTTTATATTATATTCTCTCT
>UQVN01000030.1 GCA_900544525.1 uncultured Eubacteriales bacterium | reverse complement strand
GTAATACAAGAAATGCTTTTTCTTTTTTGTTTTTCAAAAAATAATTTTATTTTTTCATCTTTGGTTGGAACAACAAACTAGCAATATAAGAGAAAATAAGGGCACTAGCCGTTCCAGATGCAGCTGCCTTAAATCCACCACGGAACAATCCTAAAAATCCATGAATATCGATGGCTTCTTTTACCCCTTTCCACAGATTATAGCCAAATCCTGTTAGAGGAACTGTAGCTCCGCATCCAGCCCACTCAGTCAGAGGTTCATAAACCCCTAATGCTCCTAAAATACATCCAGCAACAACAAGAGTTACCATCACTCTTCCTGGCATCATCTTCGTTTTATCCATTAAAATTTGTGCGAGGACACAAATGATTCCTCCTATCACAAATGCTTTTACATATACCATATTTTATCCTTTCTCTTGCACAACAGCATACTTTATTGACGTTCTAATATAACGGCATGAGCAATCCCTGGCACACTTTGTCCTTCGTTAAAACTCATAGTGGATAACAAAGCACCTGTCGGAACGAATAATATGCGATGCCATTCTTTTTTCATCAACTTATCCATACAATATCCCGCTAAAGTCACCGCACTACAAGCACAACCAGATCCACCTGCATGAGTATCTTGTGTCTCATCATCAAAGATTCTCATTCCGCAATCCATATGAATCTTTGAAATATCATAACTATTGTCTTTTAATAGTTTAATTAAAATTTCTCTTCCAACGCTTCCTAAATCTCCTGTGACAATCTGATCATATTCTTCTGGCTGCCAATCCATATCCTGTAAGTTTTGATAAATAACATCGGCTGCCGCTGGTGCCATAGCTGCACCCATATTCATGGAATCCTTTATGCCATAATCTTTAATGACTCCTGTTGTAATTCCTTTAATTTTCACACTTCCTTGGGAAGAAGAGACGATAAACGCTCCACTACCTGTCACGGTCCATGTGGAACTAAGAGGTCTTTGGTTTCCATACTCTAGTGGAAAACGAAAGTTTTTTTCCGCACTTCCTAAATGACTTGACGTAAGCGCTCCCACTTCATCTGCATAACCAGCGGATACGGTCATAGCCGCTAAGGATAATGACTCTCCCATTGTAGAACAGGCTCCATAAAGTCCAAAGATAGGAATACCGATATCTTTCATAGCAAATGTGGTTCCTGTAATCTGTCCTTGTAAATCTCCTGCAAACAGGTAACGCAAATCTTCTTTTTTTATCTTTCCCTTTTTTAAAGCAAGGGAAAGGGCTTCTAACTGAAAACGACTTTCTGCTAACTCCCATGTTTCCTCGCCAAATGTCGGATCATCGATAATTTTATCAAAAAATTGTGCTAGAGGACCTTCTCCTTCTTTTTTTCCAACAATGGAAGCACAACTTCTAATATAAGGTGTTTTTTCAAATAAAATACTTTGCTTTCCTTGTTTCATTGAGAACTCCTTTCTCTTATGCTATTTTTTTAGTGACGGAACATAGACCATAGGAAATAAATAACTCCTGTTAAAAAAGAGGTGAACACTCCGTATAAAATAACAGGGCCTGCAATCGTAAAAATTTTCACCCCTATTCCAAAGACTTGTCCTTCTTTTTGATACTCAATGGCTGGTGATGCAACGGAGTTTGCAAATCCAGTAATTGGAACTAATGCCCCTGCCCCACCAAACTTTACAATTGGATAATATAAGTTAAATGCTGTTAAAACAACACTAGATAACACTAATATTAACGTTACATATCCACTAGCATCTTCTTCATTTAATCCGACAAACTCCTTGCCAAATTGAAAAATCAACTGTCCTATGGTGCAAATAATTCCTCCAATAAAAAATGCCTTCACACAGTTCATAAAACAGCTATGAACTGGGGTAATTTGCTCCACATATTCATTATATTCTTTTTTTGTTGGTTCTTTTCTCATAGTTTCCTCCAAATCATTCTTTTCTCTTATTTCACGTTTTCTGTTCTCTTTATCCGATACTTCATCCTTTTATTTTGCTAAGAAAAATTGTACAAAAGCTCCAACGCCCTTTCCAATTGCAAGGGCGTAGACAACGTAAGGCGCTCCTTTTCTTAACGACATTCTACGAAAGAAAATTGGAAAGGTATTAATAATTTCCGCTAACGCAACTGCCAAACACCCAACAAAAATTCCTGAGAACAATCCAAAAATAACCAAAAAGACAATTCCGAATGGTATTCGAATAGAATAAAGAGAGAGAATATTGCCAAGTGTTACGCCTGCAATTAAACTGTTTTCATATAAAATAGCTTGATTAGCTGTCTTAGATTCACTCGCTAACCTAGGGATTACACCAAGCATTGAAATTAATGCAACAAATCCTCCTGCCACTGTAAATCCTGCACATATTCCTAAAAATCCTAAAACTATTTCACGAACCAACATCGATCTCTTCCTCTTTCCTTCCTGCACCTTTAATAAAAGTATCATTGACATCTCTCTCATACAAGCGCATCTGTACTTGAAATGGTGTTGGATCATCGGTTAACCGTTTTTGTGCCGCATGATTAAAGAAAACCATAACACCTGCCAACAAACCAATGGAATACGTAAGACTTAAAATAGAGGGACCATTTGCCTCTTGTCCCATAACAAGTCGATAAATCATCCCAAATACTTGATCCGTATTGACATCGTTATTATAAGTCATAATCGAAAATCCAGCTCCAAAAAAAGAGACAAGGCAAATCGATAAAACCTTACTCCATAAAATAAATTTTTTTTCTCTCTTTGGGGGCTTATAATAGACAATAAAATCACATTCGCCCATATTTTCGACCTCTACTTCTGGACATTGCTTTTTTATTAGCTCAATCACTTTTAAGATGGAAAAGACTTCTCTACCATTTTCCTGTTTTCGAAATTGATAAAGTTCAATCTCTCCAGCCTGATGTGCAAGTTCTGGATCTTGACAATAAATACTTGCAATATTTTTTATCCGAAGTTTTGGCTCCCGAACACAATTACTTTGCTCGATTTTGATGTAAATAACTGCCATAGATTTTTCTCACCTTCTTGTTTGTTTTCCTTAGTATGGCAAGAAAATATCCTTTTTATTCATAAAATCATTGTCCATTCCTCCCTTATCTTTCTTTTTCATTCTGACTTTTTATTTATCCAATTCTTTTCTCAATTTTAATAACACCTTTTTTTCCATTCTCGAAATTTGGACTTGAGATACTCCTAACATTTTTGCAATTTCCGTCTGAGTTTTTTCTTCAAAATATCGTAATCTTATCATCTCCTGTTCTTGTTCATTCAATGTATTCATCAATTCTTTTATTGTAATTTTATTTAATATTGTTTCGTTGGCATTTGTCTTCTCTTCTAATCGATCCACAAGACAAATATCACTGCCTTCCGATTGATAAATGGTTTTATAAATGGATTCCACCTCTACATTGGCATCCAATGCTTCCACCAGTTCTTCTTCTGGAATCTCAATACATTTTGCTAACTCTGAAATAGTCGGCTCTCTCCCATATTCATACATAAACTTCTCCTGTGCAATGCGAGCCTTTCCTGCATTTTCTTTTAATGTTCGACTCACTTTAATCATCCCATCATCTCGTAAAAATCGTTTGATTTCTCCTGTAATCATTGGCACCGCATAAGTGGAAAATTTCACATCATATTGTATATCAAATTTATCAATACTTTTCATTAGACCAATACAGCCAATTTGAAACAGATCTTCTAGTTCGTATCCTCGGTTCAAGAATCTTCTTGCAACGCTATATACAAGCCCTATATTATCCGTTACAAGTTGTTCTCTTGCTTTTTTATCACCTTGTACCGCTTGAATTAAAAGTGCTCTGTTTTCATCTATCATTTTCACCAATTACCTTTTTCATATAAATTGTTGTCCCCTCTCCTAATCGAGAGTCTACTTCCACTTCATCCATAAAGGCTTCCATAAAAGAAAATCCCATCCCAGAACGCTCCATTTCAGGCTTTGAAGTGTAAAGAGGTTCCATCGCTTGTTCAATATTTCCAATTCCAACGCCAAAATCTTTAATAAGAAAAGAGCACTCTTTCCCTTTTATTGTGGCTTCTACGACAATGACCCCCTCTTTTCCCTCATACCCATGAATAATACAGTTTGTAACGGCTTCTGAAATGGCGGTTTTCACATCCGCCAACTCTTCTACTGTTGGATCTAAACTGATCAAAAAAGCAGAGACTACTGTCCTTATAAAACTTTCATTTTCAGATTTACTATCGAATTCAATTCTCATATGGTTTTTGTTGTTCATCTTTTCCTCCTAGACAGTTTCCTGCCTTCCTTTTCTTTCCCATTTTTTATTTTTAATTATTCGCTTCTAAGACCGCTTCTTCTATGCTATCTCTTAGTAAAACAATTCTCTCCAAACCAGATAGTTTTATCAAACGAAACAAGTTTTGATTACAGCCAGTTAAATAAAGGTTTCCTCCAAATTTTTTCACTTGTTTATAGCGATTTAATAAATTCCAAATACCTGAACTATCCATAAAACTGACTTCTGTAAAATCAAAGACCATATTTTTTACACCTGCTTGTAGTAGCCCATAATCCATTCTTCCCCGAATGGCATCCGCCATATGTTGGTCAAGCTCTCCTGAAAGTGCTGCAATAAGACAGCTTCCATTTTGTGAAATTTCAATATCCATAATCTTTCCTCCACTTCTTTCTTCTATCCATGATAATTGAGTTTTTATAAGTAAAAAGGTTAAAAAAAACGCGGTAGTACTGCTTTAGAATTACTTCTATTTGCGTACTACCGCATTTCTCATCGTTAACTATTGGCTTCTAATGCATTAAGATACCCTTGAGCATCATTTGCTCTTGATGTTCCTGGGAAGTCCTTAATTAACAAATTGTAGTATTTTTTTGCGTTCTTTGTATCTCCCTTTCTATCATAGCATCTTGCCATAAAATAGAGAGATTCTGTATTCTCTTTATTCATTTCATAGGATTTTTTAAGAAGCTCTAATGCTTCATCATAATTTCCAACATTATATTGGTTCCATCCTTGTCCATAAAGAGATTGAGACGCATATTCTAGTGTATTTTCACATAGATCTTGGTATACTTGTTTCGCTGTATCTGTCTTTAAATCGGACTCTTTAATTTGAATCAACTCTTCTGCCGCAGATACTCGATCGTTATCATAATAGTATTGACTTGCTAAAAGAAGACGATCATAAAGACTTTTTGCGTCATCGCCACGATAAGTCTCTAGTTCTTTTGTAAGTTTTTTATTGTTTGTTGTTAATGTTTTATTTTTCTCTTTTAAACTAGTAATTGTTGCATTTTTAGCTGCTAATTCTTCTTCTGCACTTGTCTGAGATTTTTGCATCGCTTCCTTTGTGGATGACACTTTACTTGGGATTACTAAAAACCACATGGCTAGAAAACAGACTGCAAATCCAATGAAAATATAAACTAAGTTTCTCATATTGGAAACAGGTTCTTTATAAGAACCAAGTGGTTGAGCGCTCACTTTTTTATCCACTTGTCTTTTCACTGGCTCTTCTTTTTTTTCTTCTTTCTTTTCTTGGCTCACATTCAGCGCGATTCCATTGCTATTTCCATTAATATCTGTCAAATAGCGAATCGCTGTCATATTATGCGTATCCATTTTTAAAACTTTTTCTAATATCTTTTTCGCTTTTTCTTTCTCATCATTTTTTAAATGCATAAAAGCTAAAAGCAATTGTCCTTTAATAAAATTCGGACTCAATGTAAGTACTTTCTTAATCTGAATGAACGCCATGTCATCATTTTTTTGTTTCATATAAGTCAATGTCTGATTATATTTTTTTGCCACTTGATTGGCATTATCAAGACGACCTGGGTTGTCCAAAATATAACTTTGATATGTCTGTGCCAAATTATCACTTGGCTGAAAATGTAAACTGATTTTCCATTCCCTTACTGCCTTTGCTGTCTCACCCATTTCAAAATAAACAAGACCTAACAAATTTCTTGCATCTGTCAATTCTTTTTTATATTTTAATGCCTTATTTAAATCAGAAACAGCCCCAGAAAGATCACGGATTTTGGCTTTTTCAAGCCCGCTATTATAATAATAATTTGCCGTATTATATGCTTTTTTAAAAAAATCTGCATTCACACCACATGTTGGGCATGTATGATCTTTTTGAATTGCACTATGACACTTCATACAATCCATTGCGACTGCCTCCTAATTATCCTTGCCTGACTTTAATTCTTGTGCTTCTTTTGCTAATTCCAACATGATATCTGTCATGTCTTTTAAATCGTCTTTATAAATTGCATTTTCCGATGGATCAACTTCGGAAACTGGCTGAAATTTCTTCAATTCTTCTGCAAAATTAATCACCGCTGTCACTCCTTTTCTCCTCTTATCATTTCGCTTAGCTCGCCTGCTAAGTATAAAGAGCCTGCGCAATATAAGATTCTATTTTTTTCCTTTTGTTTCCATGCAAGAGCTTTTGAAAACGCTTCTTTACTGCTTTTTGAAATTATCTTCACATTTTCTTGTCCCATAGAACGAAATTGTTTCGCAATACTCTCTGGATCCACTTTTCTTTCCCCACGAATGGCTGTTATAAATACGGAGGAAAAGATAGGTTCTTTTGTCAACAACGTAATCATTGTCTTATAATCTTTATCCGCTACTACTGCAAATAAAAGCCCTGCCTCTTTTCCATTGCTTTTTACCGTTTTAACCAATTGTATCATTGCAGGTTCATTGTGAGCCCCATCAATATAGACATCTTCCATCACTTGTTCCATACGACAAGACCATCTCATATTTCTTAACCCTTTTCTTACTTCTTCTTCCTTTAGATCCGAACATAATTCAAAAAGAGTTAAAATAGCCAGTCCCGCATTTTCTACTTGATACTCTGCACAAGTGTCTATCGTTAGACTATCATATCTAATATATCGATTCTTCATAGAAAAATCAATAGCTTTCTGATTGTTTTTCAGAATTTTAATCATTTCTTTTGAAAGTACAATGGCTTTTGCATTTTTTTCGACAGCTCTTTCCAAAATAATGGAAGAACTCTCTTGATCCCCTAAATAGACAACAGGCGTATTTTCCTTTATAATTCCTGCCTTTTCTCCTGCAATTTCTAAAATTGTATTTCCTAAATACTGCATATGATCTTTTCCGATGGAAGTAATGACAGTAATGACTGGTTGTAACACATTGGTAGCATCAAGCCTTCCCCCAAGTCCTGTTTCATAAATCACATAAGTAATCTCTTTATGTCGCTCAAAAATTAAAGTGGCAATGACAAAGATTCCTTCAAAAAAAGAAACATGAGGATAGCCTTCCTCTACTAATTGATCCATGGCCGTTTTAAAGGAACAAAAGCACTCTAAAAATTCTTCTTTATTTACAGGCTCTCCATCTATTCGAAACCGTTCCTCTAATACAATTAAATGAGGGGAAGTAAAGAGACCCACATGCTCCCCTTTTTCCATTAAAATACAATTCATATAAGCACAAGTAGAACCTTTTCCATTGGTACCTGCTACATGAATTGCCTTTTTCGCTAAATGGGGATTTCCTAATCGCTCCAACAGCCTCAATAAATTTTCTTTTGTTGTCTTTTTTGCAAATTTTGGGATTTCTAATAAATAAGCAACCGCTTCTTCATAGGTGTATTCCTGTTTCATTTTTTATGATTTTCACTCCCTCATATAAACGATAAGGCTGTCGCATTAAGCAAACTCATATCCGCTTAGTGGGACAGCCCCGTTATCGTTCTTCTTTATTATTTCTTTAATTGAGCAAGACGTTCTCTTACTTGTTCTAACATACTTGTATATTTCACTAATTTTTCTTTTTCTTCATCGATTTTTGCCTGTGGAGCTTTGCTCATAAAACGCTCGTTAGAAAGCATTCCTTCGACACGTTTTACTTCACCGATTAATTTCTTCTCTTCTTTTTCAAGACGTTCTAATTCCTTGGCAATATCTACAAGCTCTGCAAATGGCATATAAATAACGGCATCAGGAATCACTGTTGATACAGCATCCTCATCAATTCCTGCCTTATCTTCTTGTACAAAAACTTCACTTGCATAAGCGAGAGTTTCAAAGAATACTTTACCATTTTCAAATACATTGCGGATTTCTTCTTTTTCAGAAACTACAAAAACTTTTGCCTTTTTACTTGGAGCTACATTCATTTCCGCACGAAGGTTACGAATATTTCTTACTGCTCCTTTCATGATTTCTACCGCAAATTCATCTGCTTCAAAACTCCATTCTTCTTGATATTCTGGCCATTTTGAAATCATAATAGATTCTTCTTCCTCTTGTAAAGTACCAAAGATCTCTTCTGTAATAAATGGCATATATGGGTGAAGAAGTTTTAAAGACTGAATTAAAACATGTTTTAATGTCCAAAGTGCTGCCGCTTTTGTTTCATCTGCATCGTTATAAAGTCTTGGTTTTACCATTTCAATATACCAATCACAGAACTCTTCCCAAATAAAGTCATATACTTTTTGTACGGCAATTCCAAGTTCAAACTTATCCATATTTTCTGTTACATCTTTTGTCAATGTATTTACTTTTGATAAGATCCATTTATCCGCACTTGTTAATGCATTTAAATCCATTTTAGCTGGAATTTCTGCTTTTTCTAAGTTCATCATAATAAAACGAGAAGCATTCCACACTTTGTTTGCAAAATTACGGCTTGCCTCCACACGTTCCCAATAAAAACGCATATCATTTCCTGGAGCATTTCCTGTAATCAATGTTAAACGAAGCGCATCTGCACCATATTTATCAATAACTTCAATTGGATCGATACCATTTCCAAGTGATTTACTCATTTTACGACCTTGTGAATCTCTTACAAGTCCATGAATTAATACGTGTTTAAATGGAACTTCTCCTGTCTGTTCTAATGCAGAAAATACCATACGGATTACCCAGAAGAAAATAATATCATATCCTGTTACTAACACATCGGTTGGATAGAAATATTCTAATTCTTTTGTTTTTTCTGGCCAACCAAGTGTTGAAAATGGCCATAATGCGGAACTAAACCATGTATCAAGGGTATCTTCATCTTGTGTTAAATGGCTACATCCACATTTTGGACAAACTTCTGGTTTTTCTGTAGAACGAGCAACAATAATCTCTCCACATTCATCACAGTAATAAGCTGGAATTCGATGTCCCCACCATAGTTGTCTAGAAATACACCAGTCGCGAATGTTTTCTAACCAATGGAGATAAATTTTATCAAAACGTTCTGGAACAAATTCTAAATCTCCTTTTTTCAGAGCTTCAATTGCTGGTTTTGCCATCTCTTCCATGCGAACAAACCATTGTTGTTTTACCATTGGCTCTACAGTAGCTTTACAACGGTCATGAGTTCCAACATTGTGAGCGTGATCTTCTACACGAACTAAATAACCGCCTTCTTCTAAATCTTTTACGATAGCCTTTCTCGCATCATAGCGAGCCATCCCTTCGTATTTTCCACCTTTTTCATTGATAGTAGCATCATCGTTCATCACATTGATCTCTGGGAGATTATGGCGACGTCCTACTTCAAAGTCATTTGGATCATGAGCTGGTGTAATTTTTACAGCACCTGTACCAAACTCTTTATCTACATAAGTATCTGCGATAATTGGAATTTGACGATTGCAAAGTGGAAGTTCTGCCATTTTTCCAACTAAATCTGCATAGCGTTCATCTTCTGGGTGAACAGCAATAGCAGTATCTCCTAATAATGTTTCAGGTCTTGTTGTAGCGATTTCAATAAATCTTCCTTCTTCTCCAACAATTGGATAATTGATATGCCAAAAATGTCCTGGCTGATCCACATGTTCCACTTCTGCGTCAGAAATAGAAGTCTGGCATACTGGACACCAGTTTACAATACGAGAACCTTTGTAAATATAGCCTTTTTCATATAATTTTACAAAAACTTCTTCTACTGCTTTTGAGCAACCTTCATCCATGGTAAAGCGTTCTCTATCCCAGTCTGCAGAAGAACCCATTTTCTTTAACTGATTAATAATTCTTCCACCGTATTCTTCTTTCCACTCCCATGCTTTTTCAAGGAAACCTTCTCTTCCTAACTCTTCTTTGTCAATACCTTCTGACTTTAATTTTTCAATAACTTTTACTTCCGTTGCGATGGCAGCATGGTCTGTTCCTGGTTGCCATAATGCGCTATATCCTTGCATTCTTTTAAAACGGATTAAAATATCTTGCATTGTATTATCAAGAGCGTGTCCCATATGGAGCTGTCCTGTTACGTTTGGAGGTGGCATCACAATTGTAAAAGGTTTCTTACTCTGATCCACTTCTGCATGAAAATATTTTTTATCCATCCAATTTTTATAAATTCTGTCTTCAATCTCTTGAGGATTATATGTTTTTTCTAATTCCTTTGCCATAATACTCTCCTTTATCTTTTTTAATTTTTTATATGGGTGCTTTTTTATTCTATAGGATGACTCGCTTGCGAGGAATTTCCTATAGAATAAAAAACGCCCCTTGCTTTATGCAAAGGGCGCAAAATACGCGGTACCACCTTAATTTAATAACAATCTTTCCTTAACAAAATTCGTCATTGAAAAATTGTAATTCTCTCATAAACCGATAACGGGGTAAGCCGTCACACTCTACTCTCTCGCAAAATCAAGTATTTGTTTTATACTTTCATGGATTCCTGTAATACAACTCCATATCATTTTACGCTGTTCGAATGTGCTGTTCAAAAGCTACTTCTTCTAATTCTTCTCATCCATGTCTTTCAGCCGATGAACATGGTTCTCTGTCTAAGGACTATTAGAATACTCCTCTTTCTCACTACATTTTATTTTTTTATAAAAAATTTTTGTTTGAGTCTTATTATATATAATATATTGTTTATAGTCAATACAATATTTTTTATTAACAGAGTATTCCTTTTTTACTACATCTCTTTTTCATATTTACAACGGTAATAAATAGCATACCCCTGTATGAACAAATAGGTAAAAACAAATAATAAAATAGGTATCATATCAACACCCATAAGAGCAAAGGAAACCATCAGTGCTCCAAAGACAAAGGTCATAATATCATATGCTTTTGCTTTCGCACGACTAGAGATAGCAATATTTCGCTCATCTTTTTCCTCAATCTCTATTTGTCTTTTGATGTCAGGATAATTTTGAATGGCTTTGTCTGAAATCAGATTTCCCATTCCATATCCAAAAGCCCCACACCCGACTCCGATACAAACATATGGCAGTGCCAACAGAAATTCTTTCGGATTATCTACACTTTTTATAAAATACAAACCTAATAATACTAGAACAATACCTAAAACTGTTATGATATAATTTTTTGTTTTTTTCATTTCGATTCCTCCTCATAAATAAAGATATCTTCAATGCTCATTCCAAAAAATCTAGCAATCTTAAATGCCAATAAAATAGATGGATTGTATCTACCATTTTCTAGTGAACCAATTGTTTGGCGTGAAACTTCAAGTATCGCTGCTAACTCTTCTTGCTTGATACCGCGTTCCTTTCGCAACTCTTCCAATCGATTTTTCATATCCAACCTCCTTTTATGGAAAGTTTCCTTTACATCTACATTATAATTCTATTCTTTTAAAATGTCAAGTTTGCTTTCCATAAAATCTTCAAATTTTGAAAAACTTCTGTAATATGACAGAACAAAGTATGCATTGCACATACATCACGACTTTCGGTCACTTCTAGCAGGGACGCAATCTCTATGACATTAAAAAGCGATAGAGATCATTCCCTATCGCTTTTGGTTCTAATATTTTTTCGATGATAAAGTTCTTTCGTTTTAAATGTTAAAACAATTTCCTCCAATAAATTCTCGAATTAACGAGTTGTTTGGTATGCTCTCACTTGGAATTCCTAAAAAGTAATCTAAAAACTTCAATAATCGTTTTGCTTCTTGATACTCTTCGCAATCCGTTGGAACCGCATATAATAATGGTTCTGCATATTGTTTTAAAACAGAAATCTCATAAATTAAAGCCGAATTAAACATGGCATCCGCTTCCTCTTGGTATGGGAAAATATAGTTTTCTTCCCCTCTTCTTACCGAATCCCAACGAGCTATCGTATCTTTTGCCTTCGTTCCTCGATAGCTGGCATCTCTTACAATTCTTCGAAGAAGCCTTGCATCTGTTGTAGCAACACGATTATGTTCATCAATATTAATCGGTGTTAATGCACTAATATAGATCTTAAAAATCGATTCCTTTGGAAGCTCTTTCGTCAGCTCTCCATTTAATCCATGGATTCCTTCAATGACTAAAATATCCTTATCGGTTAACTGTAACCAATGATTTCGAAATTCTTTCTCACCACTGATAAAATTAAACGTTGGCATAGATACTTTTTTTCCACTTAATAAAGCTCTCATATTCTCTTGGAATAAGTCAATATCTAATGCCTCTAATACTTCGAAATTATACTCTCCATTCTCATCTTTTGGAGTATCCTCCCGATTTTTAAAATAATTATCAATGGAAATAGGGTGTGGCTTCATTCCATGTATTTTTAACTGAATGGATAACCGATGGGAAAATGTCGTTTTTCCAGAAGAGGATGGACCTGCAATCAACACAATTTTTTTCTTATTTTTGATAATTTCATCCGCTAAGTTTGCCAATCTCTTTTCTTGTAACGCCTCTTGGATTAAAATAACTTCATTCATTCTTCCATCCACAATTGCATTATTTAAAGCTCCTACCGTCTGAATTTCTAATGTATTTCCCCATTCCTCTGCTTCTTTTAATATCTGAAATAATTTTGGACGATGAATAAAAGGAGCAATCTCTTCTGGCTGTTCTCTCGCTGGCATTCGAAGCAAAAATCCATTTTCATATGGCTCTAATGAAAAGACCGATAAAACTCCTGTAGAGGGTACCATATACCCATAAAAATAATCTTCATACCCATCAATGGCATAGAGATTGGTCGTAGAGCCTCTCCGATAGCGAAACAAGTTTTCTTTTGCCGTCATTCCATATTGATGAAAACGCTCCATCGCCTCTTCTGTGCGAATAATATGCTTTTCAATTGGCCAATCCTCTTTTATTAAAACTTCCATGCGCTCTTTTACCTCTTGTAACCTTAAAAGCGCTTCTTCCTGATCTTCGCCATCAACTTCACAGTAATAAGATTCTCCTAAAGAATGTTTTACCATGACTTTTGCATCTTTCTTTTTAAATAAATCATGAAATGCTTTTAACATTAAAAATGTCATACTTCTTTTGTATGCCGACATTCCTGCCTTATCTTTTGTTGTTAAGAAAACAATATCATCGCCTTCCTCTACTTCTTTATATAATTCGCAAAGAACTCCCGATTTTTTTGCAAGCACATACACGTTTTCTTTTTTCATCTCTTTTACTAACTCACAAAGAGTTGTATGTTCCGCTACTGTTTTCTCCTGTCCAAATACACGAATGGTTATCATTGCCTTTCCCCTTTCTATGTTGCCCGATCTTAGATAGCGTCATCTTCTTGTTTTATGATGTCATAATTTTGTTTATTCTATGAAAGAAAAGTCTTTTTTATCACTATTTATAGCATTCGAAATGGACTTTTACTATCGATTACTTTCACTTCAAGTTCTTTGCAATGTTCTTTTAAGTAATTCGAAATAAATTCCATAAACATATGCTCTAACCCATAATGTCCTGCATCTAAAATAGCGAGCCCTTCTTCTAATGCATCGATTCCATTATGATGTCCAATATCACCAGTAATTAATACATCCGCCCTTTTTTTCAGTGCCTCTATCTCCATTCCTTTTCCAGAACCTGGGCAAATAGCAACTCGTTTTATTTTCTTTTCTTCTTCACCAAATAAAGCAATGGATGGAACATGAAATTTCTCTTTCACAAAAAGGGCACATTCTTTTAATGTCATCTCCTTTTTTAAATCTCCAACCCGTCCAATACCTTCTAATTTTCCATCTTCTTCTACGGTTACTTCAAGAGGTTCTCCATTTTCGATTTGCAATTTCTCTTCTGCTAATTGTGCCATCCCTCCCATTACATCAAAATTGGTATGCATGGCATAACAAGCGATTTTATTTTCGATCAACGTAAGTATTTTTCTTCCAAGCACGGTATCCTCATTGACTTGTTTCAAACTAGAAAAAATCATCGGATGATGGGATACGATGAAATCCGCTTTTTCCTCCACTGCTTTTTTTACTACTTCCTCGGTAACATCAAGAGTCACAATGACTTTTTTTACTTCTTGGTCTTTTCGTCCCAATAAAAGTCCCACATTATCCCACGAGCATGCATACTGTTTTGGAGAAAGCATTTCAAGTTGTTGTATCAGTTCCTTTACCTTCATAATAAGCAAGACCTCCTTTTAAATTTTCCACCTTATGTAATAATTCTTTTTTTCGTTCTAACCCAGAAGGAGAATCCACATTTTCTAACCGATCTAATAGTTCCTCACTTGTCTTTTTTTCCTTTAACAACCACTGTTCTAAAATCGGATCTTGACTCTCTAATAATTGTTTTCCATAGAGATATTCCCATTCTTTTTCATAATGTTCTTGCCCACCAACGGCCTTGATTACGGTGTAATATTTTCCTTCTTCTATGAGCATTTTTTCCTCCACAATTTTCCAATTTAAATCATGGAGTTTTTGTCGAACTTTATAAATTTCAGACTGAGGCTGAACAACTAACTCTTCAATAGAAGGAAGAATGAAAGCCCCCTCTTGTAAAATTTTTGCCACTAGATCACCGCCCATTCCTGCAATAATGACCGTTTCTACTTCCCCTTCTCTTAGTTTTTCAAGGCCATTGGATAAACGTGTCTCTATTTTTTCTCCTAGATTGCGTTCCTTTATATTTTGTGTTGCTTTTGAAAGCGGCCCTTTTCGAACGTCCATAGCAATGGCACTTTTTGCAATTCCTCTTTCCACTAATGAAATAGGAACATAACCGTGATCGGTTCCAATATCCGCTATTTTATTTCCTTTTGTCACCATTAAAGCAACGGTTTCCATGCGTTTTGACAATGTGATCATGTATGATTCCTTCCTGATTCTATCTTTTAATCTAAATAATCTTTTAACTTTTTACTACGGCTTGGATGGCGAAGTTTTCGAATGGCTTTCGCCTCAATTTGACGGATTCTCTCTCTTGTTACATCAAACTCTTTTCCAACTTCTTCTAACGTACGGCTTCTGCCATCATCAAGTCCAAACCGTAATTTTAATACTTTTTGTTCCCGTTCATTTAATGTTAAAAGAACTTCTGACAACTGCTCTTTTAACATCATATAAGCCGCCGCTTCTGCAGGGACAGGAATATTATCATCTTGAATAAAATCTCCTAAATGGCTGTCATCTTCTTCTCCTACTGGAGTTTCTAAAGAAACAGGCTCTTGAGAAATTTTTAAGGCTTTTTGTACCTGCTCCACGTCCATATTTAACTCTTTTGCAAGCTCTTCTGGCAAAGGCTCTCTTCCTAACTTTTGTATCATCTCTCTTGATGTACGAACAATTCGATTAATGGTCTCAACCATATGAACAGGAATTCGAATCGTTCTCGCTTGATCCGCAATGGCTCTTGTAATTGCCTGACGGATCCACCAAGTAGCATATGTGCTAAATTTATATCCTTTTTGATATTCAAATTTATCTACTGCTTTAATAAGCCCCATATTTCCTTCTTGAATTAAATCAAGAAAATGCATTCCGCGTCCCACATATCGTTTTGCAATACTAACTACTAACCGCAAATTAGCTTCTGCTAGTCGTTTTTTTGCTTCTTCATCCCCATGTTCAATACGTTTCGCAAGTTCTATCTCCTCTTCTGAATTCAACAATGGGATTTTACCAATCTCTTTTAAATACATACGAACAGGATCATCGTAAGAGACACCTTCTGGCACAGATAAATCCACTTTTTCTAACTCTTCTACTTCTTCTAACTGTTCTAACTCTTCTAGATTATCAGGCTCTTCTGAAAAATCTATCTCTTCTTCTGATCGTTTTGTCTGAATCGCTATAATATCAACAGAATTCTTTTCCATAAAATCATAGACTTGTTCAATTCGTTCTGCTGTTAGCTCTTCTTTATCTTTAAAAAATTGAAGAATTTCTGCATAATCTAATACATTTTTCTTCTTTTTGGCAATTGCAAGTAATACTGTAAGCTGTTCTTCAAATGTTTTTAATTTCTCCATTGTTCAATCCCTTTCCTCTCTTTTAAGAGAAATGCAGTGATATGTGTAACTTCTGTAACTTTGCTTTGTCCTTGATTCGTTCTTGCCACATTCCAATATCATTGGAATGTTCTATATCATAATTAATGCGATATTCTTTCACCCTTTTTACTACATCTGTCAGCGCTTTTTCATTATCTTCTGGAGAAGGCGCCATTTTTAATGTTGTATTAAAAATCATTGCCACCCGATTATGCTCTTCTAATTCAGTAAATTGATTTAAGATTTTAGCAGGTGTCACTTTCTTCTCCTCTTCGTATTGGGAAAATAACATTTTAGCAACAGAATGATACGCAGGCTCTACAAAATCATCTTCGCTGACTACTCCTTTTAAACGCTCAAAGAGTCTCGGTTCATTTACAAGCCAAGTGAGCAATAAACGTTGCGATTGACGATATCCATCATCTTTTTGATTTCCTTTTTTCTCTTCTTTTTCTTTTTGCCCTTGGACTTCATATACTTGTGCCTGCATACCATAGCGATTTACTAATTCCTCTAAATCCCTTGCACTCATATGATACATTCTCGCACAGGCTTCTAAATAATTTTGACGTTCTAATCGCTCCGAAATGGTGGCTAATTTCTTTGCTAATTCATGAGCAAATGATGTCCAACTTTCTGGATCGTTTTCGTTATACTGCTGTTTTAATATGGAAACTTCGAACATAAAACTGCCTACCGCTTCTTTCAAACGCTTTTCTAACTCCTGAGCCCCTAATGCTTTTATAAATTCATCTGGATCTTTATAAGGCTTTAGATTGAGTACACGAACGGATAATCCACTTTCTTTTAAAATTGGTATTGCTCTAAGAGCCGCTCTTGTTCCCGCTTCATCACTATCATAAGATAAAATAACTTCTTTAATATATCGCTTTAATAACATCCCATGCTGTGAGGTAAATGCAGTTCCAAGGGATGCCACCGTATTGGTAAATCCTGCTTGGTGCATACTAATTACATCCATGTAGCCTTCACAGACAATGAAATATGGCTTTCTTGACGTCCGCGCAATATTTAGTCCAAATAGATTTCGGCTCTTATCAAACACGGCCGTCTCTTTTGAATTTAAATATTTTGGGCTACCATCTCCCATGACACGGCCACCAAATCCAATGACTTTACTATTAACATCAAGAATTGGGAACATGACACGATTCCAAAACTTATCGCTTCCACCGCGTTTTTCATCAATGGTGACTAGCCCAGAATCTTTCATCTGCTGATCGGTATAACCTTTTTTCCTCAAATATTGATAAAGATCATCACTATAAATATCAGCGTACCCTAAACCAAATTTTTTAATCGTTTCCTCTTGAATTCCACGATTTGTCAAATATTCATATGCCGTTTTTCCACGTTCACTATGAAGAAGTAAATAAAAATAATTCGCCGCTTGTCGATTCATTTCTTTTAATACAGATTTATAATCTGCCATTTTTCTTTCCTCTTCTGAAAGTTCCACCTTTGGCAATTCAATTCCTGCTCTTTCGGCCAACATTTTTAATGCTTCTGGAAACGTATAATTTTCATACTCCATAATAAAGGTAAATACATTTCCACCTGCTCCACAGCCAAAACAATAATACATTTGCTTATCACGGCTTACAGAAAAGGAAGGCGATTTTTCATTATGAAATGGACAAAGTCCAAAGTGAGAAGCTCCTTTTTTCTTCAAACTAACATAATTTGAGATCACATCAACAATATCATTTCTTACGCGAACTTCTTCCACAATTTCTTCATTATAGTACAAATTTCTCACCTCAACTTTTCAAATTCAATATCATTTCTGATTTCATTCAAGAAATACTCCATGCCTTTGGCTCATAGATTTCTTGAAACTTTGCAAGTGCAAAATGATCGGTCATTCCAGCAATATAGTCACAAATAATCTGCTCTTCTTCTTCCCCATTTTCTTGCATCTTCTGATATTCTATCGGTAGTTCTTCAAAAAATTTTTTATAATGTTCAAACAGTGCAATCAATAAATCTTTACACTTTTGTTCTTCGCGTTTTACAACAGGATTTGTATACACATTTTGAAACATAAATTTACGCAATCCAAAGAGAGCATTCTCTATTTCTTCCGACATACGAATATCGGCAGATCCATCACTTTGAATAATAATATCATGAATCATTCGATTTAATCGGCTTTTCTGATCATTCCCTAATATGTCGGTATATTCTTTTGGAATCGCTTCCTCTGTTAATACTTTTCCTCGGATAGCATCATCAATATCATGGTAAATATAGGCTATCTTATCGGACAATCGTACAATTCTTCCTTCTAATGTCTTTGCCTGCCCTGTTGTCTGATGATTTAAAATTCCATCTCTCACTTCAAAAGAAAGATTTAATCCCTGTCCCTTGTTTTCTAATTTTTCCACGACGCGAACACTTTGTTCATAATGTTTAAATCCACAGCTACACACTTCATTTAACGCATGTTCTCCTGCATGTCCAAATGGTGTATGCCCAAGGTCATGTCCTAGTGCAATAGCTTCTGTCAAATCTTGGTTTAACCGCAAGGCTTTTGCAATGGTTCTAGCATTTTGAGATACTTCTAATGTATGCGTTAGTCTTGTGCGATAATGATCTCCTGTTGGAGCAAAAAATACTTGTGTCTTATCTTTTAACCTGCGAAATGCTTTGCAGTGAAGGATTCGATCTCGATCTCTTTGATAAATCGGACGAATATCACAAGGTTCTTCTTCTTTTTCTCTTCCAATTGATGTTGCACTAAATGCTGCAAAAGGACTTAAATACTGTTGCTCAAATAATTCTTGTTTTTCTCGAATATTCATACTTTTCCTCCTTGCACATAGTTACGACTTTCGTTGCTCTATCACAGTGTGCAACGCACACTTTATTCCATACGAACCATTTGCTCAATAAAATTTATAGAAACTCATCTTCTCTTAATGCGTCAAGAGCCTCTTGTAAGCCTTCGTCTTCTACGATTTCACGCCCGTCTTCCTCTTCTCCTGCACTTCCTTCTGACATAACGGATAAAGCATCTAATGACATCTTCATAATATCTTTCACTTCTTCTGTTGTCATAGAAAGTCTTTCTGCCAATTCTTCTGCTGTTGCCTCTCTACCAAGCTGATCTGCCATAGCTTTTGATACTTCACTTAATAAATTAGCGCGCTCTACCATGCGTTTCCCTGTTTTTTCTTCCTGCTCTTCGATTTGAAGCATTCCTTTCATCGTCCGGTGAAGGCAGTCTTCTAAATGGACATGAAACTGTTCTACGCCTTTTCCTTCAAATTCATTTAAAGCCATAATAAGTGCAATGTTGCCTTCTTGAATTAAATCTCCAAGTGGAATTCCTTTTCCAATATAGCTCCCTGCCACTTTAATGACTTGCTTTAAATTTCCTTCGACTAATCGATTCTGAGCAAAGACATCTCCCATTTGATGCTGTTCTAATAATCGCTCTTCTTCCTCTTTTAATAATTCTTCCATATCCGCTAATTCCTCCATATAAAAAGAAATAGCTGGTTCTTTTTGTCCTTCTTCTCCTTCTTCTATCGTTTCTTCCTCAAACTCCTCCTCCATAAAATCTAATTCTTCTTCCCACTCTCTTATCATTTCTATCTCAATCCTTTCTATACGCTATTATAACAGTGAGAAACCTAGTTTTAGTTTCTCACGTTCTGTTCAGGCGTTACCATGATAACGGTCTCTGCCTTCCATACAACAAAAAGCCTATCTTTCCTACTTATCCTATGATTTTCTAATATCTCGTCTCATTGGATAGACTTCCTCATAATATATAA
>UQVN01000029.1 GCA_900544525.1 uncultured Eubacteriales bacterium | reverse complement strand
TCTTTTACTTCCTCTTTTAGATACCAAAATAAAAGTTATCCATTGCATTTCTATCCACTAGAAACCAATGGTTGGTATCTTATTTGTTTGGATCAACAAACAGGAATCAAAAGTCCTATTCATTCTATTTTTTTAATTGTAAATCTAATCTTTGGTACTGCATTGATTATATCCATTATTGCCATTTTTATTTTCTATCAATTATTAAAACGAAATAACAAAGACTTAATTCACTTAAAAAAACATGATAGATTGACTGGCGCTTTAAACTTCGAACAATTTAAAGAAGAAGTGGAAATACTCTCAAAAACACTTTCTAGTTATAGCATAGCAGCAATTAATATTCGACATTTTCAATACATCAATGAAATTTTTGGAATGACAGATGCCGATCTTCTTTTATGTAAAATTGCTGAAATCTTAGAAAAAGAAACGAAAGATCATGAACTTTACTGTCGTTATATTGGTGATCAATTCTACTTATTTTTAACGGACACAGAACAAGAAATATTGAAGAAAAGAATTCATCAGCTCTTAGATAAAATCAGCTCGATTCCTCTTGAATTTAATAAAAGTTATACGATATCTTTATATTCTGGAATCGCTACTTTTGAAGAAAACAGCCAAGAGAAATCTTGTTTTCACAGTCTCCTTCATAAAGTAGAATTTACATTAAAATATGCTCACAATGGACATGAAAATGTGGTTGTATTTTATGATGAGAAAATGCATCAACAGGAAAATTTATATAACTTTATTGAGAGTTCTATGAAGCAAGCATTAGAACAAGAAGAATTTAAGATGTATTTGCAACCAAAAATTGATTTAAAAACAAATCAGATTATAGGAGCAGAAGCACTTGTTCGCTGGATCCGAGCAGACGGTACTATGATCTATCCTGATCAGTTTATTCCCGCCTTTGAACGGAATGGTTTTTGTGCAGAGCTTGATTTATATATGGTTGAGCAAGCTTGTAAACAGCTTCGTCAATGGATCGATGCTGGAAAAGAACCGATTCATATTGCTGTCAACCAATCGAAGTTATTATTTTATCAATCTGACTATATTGAACAACTATGTAATATTACAAAACGTTACGACATTTCTCCTAGACAAATTACATTAGAGATTATTGAAGGTCTTGCTGCTAAAAATATCGAGGAATTAAATAAAACCATTCAGAAACTTCATGAACTGGGTTTCCATATTTCTCTTGACGACTTTGGCAGTGGTTACTCTTCTCTTAATATACTAGCCACAATCGAAATCGACGAATTAAAACTAGATCGTACTTTCTTATCAGAAGAATTATTAAAGAAACAGTCACAACAAATGATGTTAAAAAACGTTGTACAGCTTTCAAAAGATTTACATATTAAAACGGTTGTGGAAGGGGTTGAAACTTTAGACAACCATGAATTAATAAAAATACTTGGTTGTAACTATGGTCAAGGCTATTATTACAGCCGTCCAATTCCAGTAGATGAATTTGAAAAGGAATTTTTATCTTAACCAAAAACTGCCATCTCATAACTGATATTAGCTATGAGATGGCAGTTTCTTATGTTTTTATAGTAGCGAGAACACATCCTCGATAATCTGCGTTGATGTTAATCGATTATTCTTCAAAACTTCTTGCACATGATAGCGATCAAGAAATTCTTTTTTAAAACCATAGTTTAAAACTTTCATATTAGAAGTTCCATAAAAGCGAGCAATTTTTTCACCAAATCCACCATCAAGAATTCCATCTTCTAATGTAATCACAATATCATGCTCCTCTTTTAACTGTTCTAATAACTTTTCATCCAGACCTGTTATATACATCGGATTAATTAATGTTGGTTTCTCCTTTCTTTTCTCTTCTAAGCATTTTGCTATCTCTTCTCCTAAAGCATAAAAAGTTCCAAGTGCTAAAATCGCTACTTTTCTTCCTTTTCTTGTTACTTCATATGTATTTAACTGACTAAAGTCTTTTGTAATCTCTCTCCCATCGGAAATCATTTTTCCTCCTGGTACACGGATTGCGACTGGATACTCATTCTGTTCTATGCTCCAATCCAACATAGCAAGATATTCTTCTTTTGTAGTAGGCGCAAGATAAACAAGATTTGGAATATTTGCCATCATTGGAATATCAAAAATCCCAAGATGTGTTACATCATTCATACCATAGATAGAGCCATCAAATACAATCATAGTGGCAGGACTATTATTGATACAAAGATCTTGAGAAATTTGGTCAAACGTACGTTGTATAAATGTACTATAGACACCGTAAACAGGTTTGCCACCACCAGTTGCAATTCCTGATGCTAACGCAACTGCTGTTTCCTCTGCAATTCCCACATCTACAAACTGACTTCCCGCTTGTTTTCTTTTTTCCTCTGTAAATCCTAATATGATAGGTGTTCCAGAGGTGATAGCCGCTACAGAAGTATCTTCTTTCATCTTCTTTAACAGATAGTTTGCTGTAACATTTGAATAATTTTCGGTATTAGAAGGAAATAAAGGCTTTCCAGTTGCGATATCAAAAGGTCCACTAAAATGCCAATTTTCTTTTTCCTTTTCAGCTGGAGCATATCCTTTTCCTTTCAATGTACAAATGTGCACAACCACTGGTTGCATACAATCTTTCACTTGTTTCAATGCAGAGATTAATTCCTGTATATCATGTCCATCTTTTACAAAAACATAGTCAAGTCCCATGGCTTTGAATAAATTACATTCTGCCCTACCATCGGTTTCTCTCAATTGTTTTAAATTTTCATAAATACCACCGTGATTTTCCGCAATGGACATATCATTGTCATTTACTACAATAATCAAATTGCTCTTTAGCTCTGGTGCAAAATCCAGTCCTTCTAATGCTTCTCCTCCACTAAGAGAACCATCTCCAATTACCGCAATGACGTTTCCACTTTCTCCTCTTAAATCCCTTGCCTTTGCAAGTCCACAAGCAAGACTGATAGAAGTAGAAGTATGTCCGAGCGTAAAATGATCATGTTCACTTTCCTCTGGATTGCTATAACCTGAGATATCGTCATAATGCTCCTCATATAAAAAACCATCTTTGCGTCCCGTTAGTATTTTATGTGGGTACGATTGATGAGAGATATCAAATACAATCTTATCTTTTGGAGAATCAAATACATAATGCAGAGCAATCGTTGCCTCTACTATCCCAAAGTTAGGTCCAAAATGTCCTCCATGTTTGCTTGCCTTTGTTAACAATGCTTGTCGCATTTCTTTTGCTAATACAATCATCTGTTCTAAATTTAATTTTTTTACATCCGCTGGTTCATTTATCGTTTCTATATACATCTTGTTCTTCCTCCTTATCCCATGTCAGCTCACCAGTTTCCATGGCAATTTCATATCTTGAAATTTTATAATTCAAACGTTTCAGTGTGTCATCAATTTGTTTTCTCTTTTCTAGCAATACCTCTTTTTGCCTTTGTAGCAATTGTAATCGCGCCAGAATGGTACTATCACCTTCTTGAAACAATCTCACATATTCAATAATTACTTCTACAGGAAGACCTGCATTTCTCATATTAATGGACTGTTGCACCCAATCAAGATCATTTTTACTATAATTTCGAATACCACTTGATGTACGAGTGACAGGTGGTATCATACCAACACGCTCATAATAACGCAGAGTATCCTGTGTGATGCCATATTTTTCACTGACTTCTTTAATTGTCATACCATCACTCCTATCCTGTTTTTTGTTTCCTGACTTATTGTAATCCTTTGAGTGGACTCTAAGTCAAGAGTTATTTTTTAATTTCTGCCATTGATAAGTGAAATATAGTATAATACTTACAGAGAATACTTTGAAACAAGGAGCTATTAACGATGTATACAATTATGATTATTGACGATAATGAACAGCTACAAAATGAGCTTGGAAATTTACTTGTTAACAATGGTTATTCCATTATCAAACCACAAACTTTTGATAATATCCCTTCTTTTGTAAAAGAAAATTTACCACATCTCATCTTATTAGATATTAATTTACCAACACAAGATGGTTTCCAAATCTGCACAGAAATACGAAGTTTTTCTAAAATACCAATTATTTTTATTACAAGCAGAGATACTAATATTGATGAACTCATGGGGATTACTCTTGGTGGCGATGATTTTATAGTAAAACCTTATAATACTCAAATTTTACTTGCAAGAATTCATTCTCTATTAAAACGAGCGTATCCAAAGGAAACAACCAGTGACACAATAGAACATAATAAACTGCAACTTCATATTCTATCAAGCACGATCGAATACAATGGCAATATCATGGAGCTTACAAAAAACGAACTGAAAATATTGCATTATCTCATGACTCACAAAGGAAAAATCCTATCTCGTATGGATATTATGGAATATCTTTGGGATAACTCTATGTTTATTAATGATAATACTCTCACCGTCAATATCGGAAGGCTCAGGAGTAAAATAGAACAGCTTGGTCTAACAGATTATATTAGAACCAAACGTGGACAGGGGTATTTCGTATGAGTTTAAAAGATTTCTTAAAAAGTCGAATTTCTGTACTATGTTTCAATTTTTTATGTTTAATGTCCCTATTAATTTTCCTTTTTAGCGTAGGAAATACAATAGAAATTTTACGGATCATTTTTTTTACATGGATTATTGCATTAGGAGTTTTTTTATTGATTCAATATAAAAATAGAAAACAATCCTTTTTAAAACTTTCAAAGAGTATGGAACATTTAGATAAACACTATTTAATTAGTGAAGTCATCGATAAACCAGTTTATTTTGAATCAAAACCTTACTATTATTTATTAAAAAAAGCCAGTAAGTCCATGAGAGAAGAAATCAACATAATAAAAAATGAGAGAAGAGAATATAAAGAATATATTGAACAATGGATTCATGAAGTAAAAACACCTATCGCTTCTATTAAATTAATGGAAGAAAATAATAAAACAGATACGTCACGAAACGTATTACAAGAATTAGAAACATTAGATATGTATGTAGAACAAGCCTTATTTTATGCAAGAAGTGAAGAAGTTGAAAAAGATTATCTCATAAAAGAAATTGACTTAGAGCAATGTATTCATAAAGTTCTTATCAAAAATAAACATTTATTCCTCTTAAATCATATTGATGTGGGACTGAAACAGGTGGATAAACAAGTATACTGCGATAGCAAATGGCTTGAATTTATTATCAATCAAATTGTATTAAATGCCATCAAGTATCGCAAAGAAGAAAATCCGACCATCACATTTTATACAAACTCTATTTCCAATGGGATACAACTGATTGTCGAAGACAATGGCGTTGGAATCCCTGAAAATGAAATAAATCGAGTTTTTGAAAAAGGATTTACTGGAACGAAAGGAAGGTTACATAAAAAATCTACAGGAATCGGTCTTTACTTATGTAAAAAACTCTGCATAAAACTTAGCTTAGGAATACAAATAGAATCTTTGGAAAACCAGTATACAAAATTGAGCATAACCTTTCCAAAGGGCTCTTTCGTATCACCTATCTCTCATTCTTAACTTGTTTCTTTCCAAAACCATGAGGAACATGCGTTACCATGTTCCTTTGTAATGTGACAATATTGTCATAGAAAAGTCATATTAAATCCAGTTATAGAAGAAAGAACTGATGTATAATTTCGTTGAGGTGATAAGAATGAAAAAAATATTAAGTTTACAAAGTGTAGAAAAATATTATGGTAATGGAGGTAATATTGTAAAAGCTATCGATAATATTAGTTTTGATGTCTATGACGGCGAGTTTGTCGGAGTTATGGGTCCCTCTGGCTCTGGAAAGACAACTCTTTTAAATACAATAGCAACCATTGATGAAGTCAGTTCTGGTCATATTTTTATCGGAAATAAAGACTTAACTGAAATTTCCCAAAAGGCTATTGCCAAGTTTCGAAGAGAAAATTTAGGTTTTATCTTTCAAGATTTTAATTTATTGGATACTTTAACCATTCATGAAAATATTGCATTGGCTTTGACCATCAATAAGACAAAAAAAAGTGAAATCGATGAACGGGTGAGAAAAATTGCAAGAGAGTTAGATATTGAACCTTTGCTTTCTAAGTATCCATATGAAATTTCAGGGGGACAAAAACAACGAACTGCTTGTGCTAGAGCTTTAATTACAAATCCAAAACTAATTTTAGCCGATGAACCGACTGGCGCTTTAGATTCTCGCTCCGCACAAATGTTAATCGAGATGATTTCTTCATTGAATACAAATTTTAACGCTACGATTTTAATGGTAACCCATGATTCCTTTACCGCTAGTTACTGTGACCGAATCTTATTTATTAAAGATGGTAAAATATTTACAGAACTTGTAAAAGGGAAGCAAACGAGAAAACAGTTTTTTCATCAAATACTAGATGTTGTTGCATTATTAGGGGGTGATGTAAAAGATGTACGGTAAACTAGCAATTGCAAATACAAAAAAATCCATCAAGGATTATTTAATCTATTTTATTACGATTACCTTATGTGTTAGCTTATTTTATGCTTTTATGTCATTGTCAAGTTCCGAGTATGAGTTGATTACGGAAGATACTTATAATTTCAAGATGTTACAGAATATTTTAAAGTATGCTACTGTTTTCATCACCGCTTTACTAGCGATTTTAATCGCTTATGTAACAAAATATATGATGAAAAGAAGACAAAAAGAGTTTTCTCTCTATATTTTGTTGGGAACAGAACAAAAAGATGTGGCTTTTCTATTCTTTATAGAAACCTTTATTATTGGGACATTAGCTGTTATATTAGGCATTTTCCTTGGGACATTTTTCTCCCAAGTCGTTACAGCCTTTGTACTGTTAACAGCAAAACAAGAGATTGTATTTCATTTTCGCTTCTATTGGGACACGATTGGGTTAACTTTTTTGTTCTTTTTATCTATGTTTTGTATCATTGGCTTATATAGTTTCTTTGTATTAAAGAATCGAAAACTCATTCAAATGCTACATGCGGATAAAAAATCAGAATTCCAGTTTAAAAGAAGTAGTGCACTATATGCTTTTCTTTTTATCATATCTCTCATATTGTATAGTATTTGTGGATATTACACATATCATTTGCTTCAATCAAACGATATCATTTCTTCAAAACTTTCATACGTGTTAATTGCATTTATTACATTTATATTGGCAACCTATGCTTTCTTTTATTGCTTAGCCTATATACTAACTTTTATAAAAGAGAGATGGATTACTTTTAAATATGAGGGAACCAACTTATTTTTAATCGGTGTAATCGCTTCCAAACTAAAAACGGCTCCTATTTTAATGGCCACAATCTCCCTTTCCTTTCTGGGAGCTGCTATTAGTTTCATAGCTACCCTCGTTATGTCACAATGGAGCTTAGGATATTTAGATTATCGTGTTCCTTTTGATATTAGTATTGCAAGTGATTATTATATTCCAAACCGACTCAATATTACAGATAAGAAAGATATTCCAAATGTTAATTATAAAGAACTTATCACGGATCTAAACGAAGAATTTCATGAGGAAAATAATGATCTTGAATCCTATTGTACTGTTGAAAAATATTTTATTCATGAAAAAGATTTCAATATAAAAGATCAGTATAAAATGCCTTTTCTAGCCATTAGCCTTAGTGACTTCAACCAATTAAGAGCGATGTTAGGCTATGAAGAAATAACACTTTCTGACACAGAATATACGACTCAGTGGCATAGTACAACAGGAGAAACAGATATTAACAAATTTCTCCATTCTAATTCTACCTTAACCATTGGGCAAACAACGTTAAAACTAAATAAAACTCCTCTTTATCAAGAATCCATTGGCGAAGGCATTTATAACTTTTATACAGAGGCTATCATCATCCTACCAGACAACATCTGCAACCAATTAACATTAGCTAGCACTGATTTTTATGCAAATACAAAAAAAGAGATGAGCTATGATACGGCTATGATACTCACAAATAAAATAATCCCAAATTGGATTGGACAGAACTATGGCGATTTGATACAAAAATATGATACTGCTAAAGGGGTAAGTGACTCTTACTTTATGAATCCTCGTATCAAAGTTCTTGAACAAAATACAATCCTAAATACTACCTTAGGAATGAGAATTCTTGGAATTTATTTAGGAGTGGTACTACTTATGATCAGCTTAACCGTATTAGCTCTTCAACAACTAACTGATTCCATTGAACATAAAAAGAGATTTGTCGTTTTATCCAAACTAGGCATTGAACAAAAGGAAATTCGGAAAATTATTTTAAAACAAATATCCATTTATTTTATTATACCAATTTTTATTGCTATGATTGGAGTGATTGTATTTATCTATAATCTTTTTGGTTTGTATGCAACCCCAATTAAATCTTACATTGGATACAACACATTTCTATTGAATATTACAGTAGCAATCCTTTTAATGTTTCTTATTTATCTTTGTTATTATATTGCAACTTATTTTGCTTTTAAACGAAACGTTTCTCTTTCTTAAATCTTATTGACACTTTCGCTACTATGTATTACTATATACTAGTATTCTGTAATACATAGTAGTATATAGAAAGAGAGGAATACCGTTGAATCAAATGACAGAAATGTTAAAAGGCGTTCTGGAAGGTTTGGTATTAGAAATTATTAGTCATGGTGAAACCTATGGTTATGAAATCACCCAACAACTACGAGAACTAGGATTTCATGATGTTGTGGAAGGTACTGTTTATACAATCACAACTCGGTTAGAAAAAAATCATCTTGTGGATATCGAAAAAAAATCATCTACAATAGGACCACCTCGTAAGTTTTACCGCCTAAATGAAGCAGGTCACCAAAAACGAAAAGAATTTTGGGAAAACTGGGATTTTATCTCTGAAAAATGCAAGGAATTACGAGAGAAATAATGGAGGATCTTATGAATTTTTTTGAACGAGTAACAGGTAGCGACATTACAAAAGCTATGAAGGATTTTGATACAAGGGTAAAAAATTTGCCAATCGATTATCAAATCACATGGACAGAAATTCAGAATCACCTTGAGCCTTATGGTGATTTCACCGGCCGTAACTTAATTCCAATTCTCAATCAGGCTCTTGAATTGCTCGAACTAACATCAGCAGATGGAAAAACCATTGAAGAAGTATTTAATCATGATATCAAAAGTTTTTGTATAGCACTTGCTACCAATGAAGGTGCAAAAACTTACCGAGATAAATTAAGAGAACAACTGAATTATAATGTGAGAAAAAAATTGGGAGAATTAAAATGAATATAAAAAAAGTCATAGAAGAAAAAAAAGAATGGGATGCCTACCAGACACGTATAAAAGCCCTTCCTCACCAATATGAAATCGTCTATCATGAAATACAAAAATATCTTTTTAAAGTCTGTTGTATAGAAGGGATTTCCTATGATGAAGTACTGCCTGGAATTTTAGAACTTTTTGAAGAAAACGCCATCATTGGAAAAAATGTCCTTGACGTTACTGGAATCGATGTTGCTGCTTTTTGTGACAGTTTATTCGAATAAACTGTCACAAATAATGCTTTGAATAAGAGTCATAAATCAAGAAAAAATACTCCCACAGCGTGTTTTTCCTGTTTTTACATATCCATTTATGATTTTATCTACTGTCTTTGATAACCTTTATCTGTCCCTTTTTATACTATCTATCATCTTCTAAAAATTCATCCACATTTTTAATGGTGATCTTAGAATAAGGCACAAAAATATATTTCTCATTTTCAAGAGGAATATCCTTCATTCCCTTTTTAGTTATAAGGGCAAAAGCCAACTTCGCCATCGCTTCTGCCTGTTTTTCCTTATCATTATATACCGTCCCTGCCAACTTCGAATCGATCACTGCCTTTAAACCTATATCCGTACCATCGATACCAAAAAATACAGGGAAAGCGGACTCTGTAAAATTTAATTTTTCATAGGCATCAATCGCTCCCAGTGCCATATCATCATTATTGGCTAAAACAAGTTCTATTTCATTAGGATACTGAGCAATCATTTGTTCCATTCTATTTTGTGCTTGTGCACGATTCCAATTTGCAATTTGATAGCTGAGCTTTTCAAGCTCAATCCCATAACTTCTCAAAGTATTCACTGCATTTTCTGTACGAATAATCGTATCTTGATGTCCTGCCTCTCCTTCAAGCACCACATATTGAATTTTCCCGTCTTTATTCTTATCGATCGGAATATGAGAGTTTATTGCTTCAGCAACCAGTTCTCCTTGCATTACCCCAGACTGTTTTGCATCAGCACCAACATAATAAAGTCCATCCCACTGCATCAGATCTTCTGCTACAGGTTCTCTATTAAAGAAAATGATAGGCACATTATCTTCTTTCGCCATATCAATAATATCGGAAGGATCTGCCCGATCAACTAAATTCACACAAAGCACATTACACCCTGCATCGATCAATTCTTTTACTTGATCGTTTTGCGTACGTTGTGAACCTGCTGCATCTCGTATTGTCACTGTAGTTTCTATCTTTTCACTATCAAGATTTTCCATTTGTTCTTTAAAACAAGCGATCAATTCATTGAGAAACGTATCACTTTGATTGTAATATGCTACTCCTACATGAATCTTACCTGATGTAACTGGATGATTCGACTTGCACCCACTTAAAAACTGCACACTTATGTAAAAAATAATTCCCACCATCAAAACTTTCTTTTTCTGCATTTTGTACCTCTATTTTTTCAACTGCATCACAACATATTACTGGCTCAATGTAAAAAGAATTTCCTGATTTTCCTTCGAAAACAAGGTGTCCTTACGGATAACCGTATAAGAAACTGTTTTGTCCTTCATACGATAAAAATAATTTTTTAGATTTTTTGCTACTTCTGTTAAACTTTGATATCCTGTATTAAATTCATCCGGAACTACAAGACATTCCGCAACCTTTGTATCTAAATAATACACAGCCTCTGTCGAATTTCCAATTCCATATAGTAAAGCACCATTGAGATTTCCTGTAACCAAACATCTTCCAGCTGTTATGAAACTATGGTTGTCAAGGGCAACCACAACATCTACCTTTGGCTGTGCCTTTAGAGAAGCCTTCTTTTCTTTTTCAGAAGTTTTATTCATAGACCAACGAATGGAAACTCCTGTGTCTTTCAATTCATCAATCAAACCCTTTCTCCGATTGCTTACAGATTCTAACTCCTCTGATTCTGAGAGAATTCCTAATGTCTTCCCTTTCATATTGCCATTATAATCTTCCAATAGTTCCTGTGCCAAAGCCTTTCCCATGGCATAATTATCTGGTTCTACAATCGGTAATTTCGCTCCTTTCTTTTCTTTTGATGCTGTATGTTCTACAAGCATAACTGGAACTTTTTTTCCGATTTTTTTTAATATCTTTTCTGTAGCATTTCCCAAAACTGGTTGCACAATGATCGCATCTGCACCATTATCAATTTCCCTTTCTATTACACTTCTTTCTTCTTCTGGCGTCAACTCTTGGCCAGTGCTTACAACAAATATTTCAATCCCCTGATCTTGTGCCGCCATTTTAAGTCCATATTTGAACCCAGACCATTGACTATCATCTGAATTTTGGATAATAACCGAAACTTTATCTAGATTTTTCCCATTTTTCTCCTGTATCATCATAAAGGCCAGTATGCCCACCAACACAGCAAGAATTGCTTCCACTAGAACAAACATTTTTTTGTCATTCTTCATTACTCTTTACCTTGTACTTCCTTATCGACTATTTCTTCTTTACCAAATAAACATCCCTTTTCCAGAATCTTTCTGTTTTCCTCTGTATATGGAATCGCTGGAATGCAAATCGAAATCGTCGTTCCTTCGTCTGGTTCACTTTCTACACGAATACCATATTCCTTTCCAAAAAGAATCTGAATACGGTTATTAACATTCACAAGACCAACGCCTGTCCCATGCTTATGGATACTATTGCTATCCGTTAATACAAGGTCTACTTCCTCTCTTGACATTCCTATTCCATTATCTGTTACTGAAAGAATAATGGTTTCACCCTCTTTTTTGCCAACTACTTTGATCTCACCACAATCATCCATGCCACTCACTCCATAACTAATGGCATTTTCAAGAATTGGCTGTAAAATCAATTTTACAGTGCAATAAGAATACAACTCTGGATCTACGTCAAATCGAATGGAAAACGCATTCTTATATCGAATTTTCTGTATATTCATGTAACTTTGTGCATGCTGCAACTCCTCTTTGATCGTAATCACAGTGCGCCCTTTCGAAAGACTAATTCGAAACAACTTTGCCAGCTGTGAAATCATAAAAACTGCGTCATCATTTCTCTCGCCTTCCACCATCCATGTAATAGAATCTAATGCATTGTACAAAAAGTGAGGGTTGATCTGACTTTGTAAAGCATCAAGCTCACTCTTTCTTCTTTCGTTTTGTTCTAAAACAATTTTTTTCATTAATGTGTCAATCTGCTCATAAGAATTTTGTATGGAATGTCCAAGATGTCTTATTTCTAAAGAACCTCCGATATAAATCTCTGGCTTTTCTCCTGCCTCATATTCCATGACAGAATGATTTAACTTTAATATAGGTCTAGAGATTCTCACGGAAACAACTCGATTGATCACGACAAGCATCATTGCCATTAAAAGCATAAGCATGAGAATAAAATACTTTAGATTAATCATTCCATGAGTAAAGGTACTATAGGGAATCACTCCAACTAACTTCCACCCTGTGTAACTAATCGTATTGACAACGACTTTTCTTTGTTCTCCTTCAAACGTTTCCTCATAAATACCTTCCTTGTATTTTGCTATTGTTTGATTATTTTCACTACTGATTCCATCACTAATTTGTATCTGACGAGGATGATAGATAATTTCTCCATTGCCATCACACAAATAATAATACTGTCCATTGTTTAATGTATTAATCTGTTTCATCATTCGGTATATTCTAGAATAATCCATATCCACAAGCAGAACGCCCAATTGGGACACACCATCATTTGTCAATTCCACCACTCTGCTTAAAGAAATGACCCAGTAATAACGAAAGGCAGTATCATCAAATAGATTTTGAATATGTGTAGTGGAAAAATGCAAATTCTCCATCTTATTCATCGCTTGCACATACCACTCCTGTTTGGTGACGTCTGGATCTTCTTTTTGTGAAGCAATCGGCTCTGCTGCCATAAGACTTCCGTAGTCATTGTATATGGCAATACTACGAAGATTGTCTCGATTGGCTTCATATAAAAGATTCATTCCATTTTGAATCTCTTTATTTTGACTAGAAAAATCACTTTCTTTTATGACATTATAATAGAGCGCATCTGATATCTGTCGCATACTAACCAAATAATCCTCTAAACCTTCTTCTGTCTGTTCCATCAGTTTTTTGGTACTTTGTATAATTTCTTGCCGTGATAGAGCAGAAAATCGAATATACATTACGCTTCCTAATAGCAACATAATCGAGATGGATATAACAGAAAAAGTAATCATAATCGTAGATTGCATTCCTTTTGGCTTAAATTTTTTTAAACACCCAAAACACTTATTTTTCACTTTCCACATGCTCCGTTCTATATTTTGAAGGGGAAACGCCAAATTTTCTCTTAAACACATAACTAAAATAATTCGGATCCGTGTAGCCTACATTCTTGGCGATTATATAGCTTTTTTCATTTGTCTCAATTAACATACGAGAGGCTTTCTCCATTCGAAAATCGGTTAAGTATCCAATAAAAGAACTGCCTGTTTCCTTCTTAAAAATGGTGGAGAAATAAGAACTTGATACCCCTAACACTTCACAAATACTATCGAGGGAAAGTCCTTCATTAAAGTAATTATTTTTCACATATTCCTTTGCCTTTGATACAAAAGACTGTGTCGATCGACTTCGGGCGCTGATCAACGTTTCACGCAAAGAAAGACTGACATCAATCAGCCATTTTAATAATACCGTTGGATCCAGTTCAAGAAGACTACTGTACAGACTTTTCATATCTTCCGAAAATTTTTCTATTGTAAGATCATTATTGATAGAGAACCTGTATAATTCACTTACTAGCTCCATAATGGCAATATGATGTTGTTGCAAAGATTTTGCAGTAAGAGACATATGCTCTACATACTGATTCGCAGCTTCTTCTATCTCTTCTACAGAACCCATACGGATTTTTTTAAATAGATTAAATAATTCTGTATCATTGGTTAAATCTGGTCCACTCATCTCTTGAGGCGCAATTTCTTTTATATTAATTGCTCTTGAAGCACCATAAATCACCCGATAAGAAACGGCCTCTCGTGCACCACTGTAAGATTGAGCCAATTCAAGAATATTTTTGCAAACTTGTCCAATTCCAACCGTAACAACAGCCCCAATAATACGATGGACGTATCTGCAAAATCTATCGCATTCATCGGTCAATTCTGAAACTTCATTTTCACTTTTTAGCTGTGTAATTAATATGGTATTTCCTAAATAAGAAAAACATTTCGCCTGCCATCTTTCTCCTAAGTATTCCTTGACCTGTTTTTCAACAGATGCGATTAAAAGCAAGGGATTCATATTTTGTGGAGCTTGACTAAGAGATGTATGTACAACAATACAACAAAAAAATGGACCTAAAAAAGAGATCTGATAATCAGATAGATATTTTTTCAATTCATTTTCATGAATTCTCCCCTCCAACAATGTAGAATAGAAATTTGCCTGTAGGATAGGCAGTGACTCCATATAGTACTTCTGCAAAACCTCTACGCTTCGCTTTTCACTCATTTCTTGATCCAGTTTTATTTTCAATTGTGTAAATACATTCGTCAGTTCAACTGAATTCACAGGTTTCAAAATATATTCTTCCACTTCTAAATGAACTGCCTCTTTGGCATATTCAAACTCATCAAATCCTGTGAACAATAAAAGTTTTGTGGCTGGAAACTTTGCTTTAATACGATTTGCTAATTCCATACCATCCATATATGGCATTTTAATATCAGTCATAACAACATCCGGTTGAAATTCCTCAACCAGTTCCAATGCCTTCACTCCATTATTGGCATACCCGATGACAGAAAAATCCAAACCTTCCCAATTAATTTTTTTCATAATCACCTGTATTACTTCTTCTTCATCGTCCACCAAGATCACTGTATATTGATTCATGTTTTTGCTCCCTCATCTCTATGGTCTATTATAATATTATAACAAAAAGACAAAAAATGTAAATATTGGCATTATAAAACAAAAGGAGCCAGATAATTTCTGACTCTTTTTGCTTCATAAAAAAAATTTATTTCTTCTGAACATATTTTAGACAGTCAAGTGTAACTGCTACAAGAATAATAATTCCTGAGAATACAAACTGAAGGTTTGTATCAATACCAAGAATCGTAAGGGAATAAGTAAGCGCTGTAAAAATAAAGACACCAACGACTACACCTGAAATTTTACCAATACCACCAGTAAAGGAAACACCACCTCCTACACAGGCAGCAATGGCATCCATTTCCCAACCTTGACCATATGCTGCTGATCCAGAACCAACCATTCTCGCACATTCAAGCCAAGAACCAAAGCCATAAAGGATACCTGCCATAACAAAGGCTCCTACCGTTACGGCGAATACAGAAATACCTGAAACTGCTGCTGCCTCTGGATTTCCACCAACCGCATACAAGTTTTTACCAAAAGTTGTTTTATTCCAAATAAACCATACAATGGCAATTGCCGCCACTGCCCATAAAATAATCGTAGGGAACCCATTAATTTTAGGAATAATCATATTAGGAATGGTGGATTCAATCGCACCAAAGGATACGCCCTTTGTTGCATAGGTGACAAGTCCGAAGATTACCAACATATTTGCCATCGTAGAAATAAATGGATGCATCTTAAATTTAGCTGTAAAGAAACCTGCAATCGCTGTAAAGAATGTACACAAAACCACACATGCTACTAAAGCGAGAACGACTCTTGCTCCAACTGGTATTTTTGTAAAGTCAAATACATGCCCGAAAACTGCACCTGTATTCACTCCTTGGTGCATGATTATGGTGGCTGTTGTCATACCCATACCGACCATACGTCCAATGGAAAGATCCGTACCAGTAAGGAGAATCAGTCCAGCAACACCGAGTGCAAGAAACATTCTTGGAGACGCTTGCTGAAGAATATTTAAAACATTATTATAGGTAAGTAAAGGGGTACCTTTTACCATAGGTGTAATAATACACAACATAATAAAGATCAAAACAATGGCAATATACAAACCGTTTTTCAAAAGGAAGGCTCTCCGATTAAATGTATATTTATAATTTTCCCACTTCTGTGCCCTTGACTCCATAAAAGTAAATTTTGACATACGGAGCATATCAATTAGATGATATTGATATATATAAGCAGCATGCCTTCTATCTTTTATCTGTTGAAAATCTTTTTGCAACTCCATTTTTGCATCAAACAATCGATTCTTATACACATACTTTTCATCTTTTATTTCTTGATTGTCGGAAAGCTTTGAGATAATTTCTTGATGCTCTTTTTCCAAGTCGGCAATTTTATTCCGATATTTTTCCTTTGCAACTATTTTCTCCTGTTTACAGCTTTCTTTCACAGGTTGATAATAATCTTTATCAAAGTGAGTTTTTATGTAGGCTTCTGCATCAGAAATTAATTTTGAAACCTCATCTTTATTTTTTGCTTCAACCGCTTTTGCTTTTTCCAGTTCTGCTTTAGCCTGTGCAATCCTGTTTTCTTTTTCTCCCTTTGTAAGGGTACGATCTCTCTTTAATCTATCCATATGGTTTTGAAGAGAGAGAACTTTATCTGTCCCATCTGCTCTAAGACTGTTAATCTGTTTTTGAATATTACCAATATACTCGTCGATTGGCTGACGCAACTGCTTTTCTTGTTCAGCCGTTAGAATTTTACTGTTTCCATTAGCCATATCATCAATCTCCTCGCTCCTTATAGGTATTTTGCACTGAGTCTTAAAAGCTCTTCCTGATTTGTTTCCTTTGTATTCACAATTCCAGAAAGACGTCCATTTGACATAACACCAATACGGTTTGTAATCCCCAAAATCTCTGGCATTTCAGAGGAAACAACAATAATTGTCTTTCCCTGTTTGGCCATATTGATGATCAACTCATATATTTCATATTTTGCTCCAACATCAATTCCCCTCGTAGGTTCATCCATCATAAATACTTGCGGAGCTCGTTCTAACCATTTTCCAAAAATAACTTTTTGTTGATTACCACCAGAAAGACTTGAAATCATATCTTCTGGTCCCATACATTTTGTATGCATAATTCTTATTTCATCTGTTGTGGCTTTTACCATCTTTGAATCAGAAAGCGCTACCCCAGATTTATACTTATTTAGATTTGCAATCGTAGTATTAAACGTAAGATCCCCTTTTAGAAAAAGCCCATTTGCCTTTCGTTCCTCAGTAATCATAGCAAATCCATGCTCCATGGCTTCTTTGGCACTGCCAAAATTCATAAGACGATTATTAAAATAAACACGTCCAGCTGCTCTTGTACGGACTCCAAAAATCGTTTCCAAAAGTTCGGTACGTCCCGCACCTACCAAACCATATAATCCAAAAATTTCTCCCTCTTTTACATCAAAAGAAATATCTTGTAAGTGAGGTTCAAACTTTGTGGATAAATGCTGAACCGATAAAATCACATCTTTTGGCGTGTTGTCAACAGGTGGAAAACGATTTTCCAGAGAACGCCCAACCATAGCCGCAATCAATTCATTCATATTTGTATCCTTAGAGCTTTTTGTCATAACGAGATTACCATCACGAAGCACAGATATTTCATCACATATTTCAAAAATTTCGTCCATTTTATGAGAAATATAAATCAAAGAGATTCCCTGTTCTTTCAGCATTCTCATCATCTCAAAGAGCTTATCTACTTCCTGTACTGTTAGAGAAGAGGTCGGCTCATCAAGTACAATTACCTTGGAATTATAAGAAATTGCTTTAGCAATTTCACACATCTGGCGCTGTGATACCGACATATTTCTCATCGGTTGCGTGAGATCAACAGTCATACCCAATTTTCTAAAAAGCTCTGAGGCCTCCTTTTTCATTCTGCCCTCATCAACGATACCTATTGAATTGACTGGATAACGTCCAAGGAATAAATTATCAACTACATTTCTTTCTAGACACTGATTCAACTCCTGATGAACCATTGCAATCCCATTTTCAAGAGCGTCTTTTGGTCCAGAAAAACTCACTTCCTTGCCTTCAAGGAAGATATTTCCCTCATCTTTTTGATAGGTACCAAAAAGACATTTCATCATTGTTGACTTACCAGCACCATTTTCACCCATTAGCCCCATAACTGTTCCCCGCTTCACATCTAAGTTGATATGATCAAGGACTCTATTGCGACCAAAGGATTTACTCATACCGCGTATTGATAAGACAATATCATCTTTCTTATCTACCATGACTACCCACCTCTCACCACTGCTACAATTAGAACCATTCTTCTTTTTTAGATAAACTATTAGGAAGAATTTCTTCTTCCTAATAGTTGATTTATTTACAATATTGATGCCACTCACGAACATAAGACACTCGTAAAACGTGTTTCCCATTATCCTGATTTCAATGTGGATTATTGATTAAGTAAAGCTGTATAAGAAGCTGCATTATCTGTTTTCACCATGTTAATAGCGAATGCATCGTACTGACTTGGATTTCCAAGACGGTTTGTAATATTGGACTCTGTCTGTCCATCACCACCGATATAATCAACTTTCAAATTAAGAAGATCATCATAGTTCTGAAGAAGTGGTTGATAGGTTGAGCTTAAGAAGTTATCAGAAGCATTGTAAATATTCAACCATACTTTCTTGGAAGGATGAGAACTTTCATCAAGCTGTTTGGATACTGGTTCATAAACCTTTGTAGAATCTGTAAAATCTTGATAGTTATCAGCAGTAACTGCAACGTTTAATGCATAGTAAGAACGTTCTTCTTCTCTATATACATAAACATCATCAGATAGAACATTGCCCGCTTCATCGGCTGTACCAATACCTGTATCAACATCAACTCCATCTAAAGCGTTACGAAGAACACGAAGTGTTAAATACGCCTGTACATCTGCATGCTGGCTGATTGTTCCGCCATATCCTTCTGCAATCGCTGCTACTGCGTCATTATTAGCATCATAACCGAATGTAGGAACCTTATTGTCCTTTGACCAAGCATTGAACATTGACATACCCATTCCATCGTTATTAGAAATAACAACGTCAATATCTTTACCAAAAGAAGAAGACCATGTACCGATAGCATTACCTGCTGTAGCTGCATCCCATGTAGCACCAGCAGAGTTCTTCATTTCTTGGGAAGCGAGTTCACGAACAACATATGTCTTTCCGCCTGCTTCAATAGAACCATCCTGTACTATTTTAGAAGAACCATCTGTATTTGTACCAATTGGATCACTGTTGATGTTGCCATCTTTTTCAACACCGGTACCAAGAGCCTTACGAACACCTCTTGTACGTGCAATTGAGTCATTATGTCCAATATCACCAATAGCTAGAACATAACCGATAACGCCATCCCCATTGCGATCAATCGTATCAATATTCTTTTCGATATAATCTCGAACCATAGTACCTTGAAGTTCAGCACCTTGGTTTGCATCGAATCCTACATAATAGGTATCCTTGTTAAAACTTAAGGCTGTCATATCCAATTCCCCCGTAGAACTATTGGATGGTTGACGATTGAACCATACTAACGGTTTATCCTTATTTGCTACCGTTGCCCCCGAATCTTTGTTTCCTGAATCCGCAGACTGTGTGGATGTGTCTTTGTTTCCATCTGTCGTTCCCCCTGAACCACATGCAACCGTTGAAAGACTTAACAATACCGCCATTGTTAATGCTACCATTTTTTTTCTCATACCATTTTCTCCCTTCTATTTCACACTTCTGCCGTGTTATTTATTGATATTGACAGTATATCGGATATTTCTAAAAGATAACATAGAATATTTTTTGTTTTTCATTGAAATTTTTAAGATTTCATTGTGCATATAATACAACTTAAATGTATTTTATTATTCTTAAAACACCAAAAACAACAAAACCCAAC
>UQVN01000028.1 GCA_900544525.1 uncultured Eubacteriales bacterium | reverse complement strand
ATTTATAATAATAATTTGAAGAAAATAACTGTTTTTTATATAGATTAGCAGAAAAAAGAGTTGTTATGGGAATCCAACTAAGCCAAAAAATAGAAGGAAAATACAAAAACGATAGATATTATGCATAAAAATACAAAAAAGAATTGACATAAAATTTGAAGGAAGGTATCATTTAAGGTAGGAAATATAGGGGTATCATCTAAAAATAAAGTAAAATTTGGAGGAGGAAAGAAATTTTATGACAAAATCAGAGATGAAAGAAGCCGTGATAAAGGCGATTGATGCAAATAAAGAAAAGCTATTTGCTGTAAAAGATCAAATTTATTGCAATCCAGAATTTGGATACAAAGAGGTAAAGACTACCGATACGGTTGCTACTTATTTAGAAAAAGAGTTAGGGTTGTCTGTTGAGAAAAATATTGCAGTTACTGGTTGCCGTGCTCAAATAAAAGGAAAGACAAAAGGACCTTGTATTGCCATTATGGGAGAGCTTGATGGGATCAGTTGTAAAGAGCATAAAGATGCAAATGAGATCGGAGCAAGCCATACTTGTGGGCATTTTTTACAGATTACAGGATGCTTGGTGCAGTTACAGGGCTAATTAAAAGTGGAGTTATCAATGAATTAGATGGATTAGTCGATATAATCGCTACTCCAGCGGAAGAGTTTATCGAATTAGAGTATCGCGATCAGCTGAAAAAAGAAGGGAAATTAACCTATTTTGGGGGAAAGCAAGAGTTAGTAAAGCGAGGATATCTTGATCATGTGGACATGGCTATGATGTTCCATTCCCAAGACTTAGGGGAAGCACAGGCACTCATTGGACCAGAGAGCAATGGATTTGTTGGAAAGAAAATTCATTTTATTGGAAAAGAAGCACATGCAGGTTCTGCTCCTTATGATGGAATTAATGCCTTAGATGCTGCTATGCTGGCAATTAATAATGTCAATGCTCTTAGAAGTACCTTTAAGGAAAGCGAACGAGTTCGATTCCATCCAATTATTACAAAGGGTGGCGATATCGTCAATGTAGTCCCTGCTGATGTTCATATGGAATCTTATGTTCGTACAAGAACCATAAAAGGATTAGAGGAAGTAAATGAACGAGTGAATCGAGCGATTCAAGCTGGAGCAATGGCAGTTGGAGCGAAAGTGGAAATTACGGAAATTCCAGGATATTGTCCAATTTTAAAACAGCCAGAGTTTGATGAAATGATGAAGAAGAACTTAGAGGCGTTAGGACTAGAAGGAAAGATTATTGATGGAGGTGATTTTACAGGCTCTTTTGATTTTGGAGATATTTCTCATTTAATGCCAGCCATTCATCCAATGATTGGAGGAATTAAAGGAGGGCTTCATACGAAAGAATTCCAAGTGGTCGATGAAGATCTTGCTTGTATTCTTCCTGCCAAGGCGATGGCTATGACGATCATTGATTTATTATATGATGGGGCAAAAGGCGCCAATGAGATTTTAAAAGATTTTAAACCAAAGATGACAAAAGAAGAATATTTAAAATTTTTACAGAAAAATGATCGTACAATTTTATATGGGGAAGGGTAAACAACAATGAAACAGATGAAAAATAGTCAAAAACTTTTTATGGATTATCGTGTTTATATTACTGCATTTGTAGCCACAATGGTAAGTGAATGGATTGGGGCGGCAAAAATTCCATTGGGTCCAGGAAATATTATTTTGTTGCCTATGATTTATGCTATGATCCTCTGTCTGATTGTCTATTTAATGAAGCCTTTAAAATGGTTAAAAGAAAGACAGTCTGAAACAGCCAGCAGTTTAATTTCCATTGGCATTACCCTTTTAATAGGAAAGATTAGTATTACGAGTGGAGTTGCCATCAAAGAAATTATTACAGCAGGCCCAGCATTAATCCTTCAAAATCTAGGAAATTTAGGAACAATTTTATTTGCTCTACCAGTAGCTCTTTTATTAGGCTTTAAACGAGAATGTATTGGTATGACACATTCGATTGGAAGAGAGCCAAACGTGGCGTTAATTTCAGAAAAATATGGTTCTGACACGCCAGAATTTCGTGGTGTTATGATGGTATATGTAGTTGGTACGGTGTTTGGTACTATTTTTATGGGAGCAGCCGCCAGTTTTTTAGCAAGTGCGACTCCAATCTCAGTGGAAGCCTATGCTATGGCCACCGGTTGTGGAAGTGCGGGTATGATGACAGCAGCGTTAGCCCCATTATTAGAATTAAAAAAAGAAGCGGCAACCACATTGACCGCATATGCGAGCATTAGTAACTTGATTTCAAGTATTGGTGGGCTTTATATTTCGATTTTCCTTGGATTACCATTGACAGAAAAGCTCTATGAAGTTTTGGAACCAAAACTTGGAAGAAGAAAAAAAGAGAAATAGGGAGAGAAACATGGAAAAGAGAATTACATTGGATCAAGTGCTAGAATGGACATTAGTATTATTAATTACAGGTACCATTATTGTAGTTGGAAATCTCATTGGTTATCACCACAATATCATAGAGTCAATTCCAGGAATGTTAATTTTAGTTGCAATTAGTGTTGTGGGACTCATATTAGCAAAAGTCATTCCCATCAATATGCCAGCTATGTGTTATATTTCTATTATTGGTATTTTACTTGCGCTACCAATGAGTCCAACCAGTGACTTTATTGTAGATGCCACCAATAAAGTAGAATTAATGGCGATTTGTACGCCAGTTCTTGCTTACACTGGAATATCCATTGGAAAGAGCTGGGCAGAATTTAAAAAGATTGGATGGAGAGGTGTCGTTGTAACGCTTTTAGTAATGTTCGGTACCTTTTTTACATCGGCCCTTTTTGCGGAGATTTTAATCCGAATTACAAAATAGAAAATGGATGGGACGATTTTTAGTAATCGTAATAGAAGGAAAAAAGACCAGTTAATTGAGGAGATCTTGTTATCTGCTTCATTAACTGGTCTTTTTAAATACGATAGAAAATTTTGTTTCTTAATAGCATTTCAAAGCACTGCCATTTTCTTTAATGTTATTTTCTTTGTTTTAATAACAATTCTTCTAATGCTTCATCGCTAACGCTGATGAATACATCTTCTTCTTCTTCATTGAGTCCAAGATATTGTGCTAATGTTCTTGTATCGTCGCTAAAATTCCATTTTGAAATGTAAGAATCAATTTCGTCAAATTCGATTTCTCCTGCTAAAAAGCGTTCTTTAAAATTCATATACAACTTCCTTTCTAAACATTCTACTAGTAGTATAGCATATTTTTATGATTCCTTCATATATTGAAAAAGAAATATTTCACAGCGATTTTTAAGAATTTTTAGGAAAAGGAGGAGAATAAAATTGGGACAAAATAACTCGCTCTATGAATATCTGGCAGTATCGTTGAGAAAACCATTAGAATCATGGTTTTTAAAAGGTGAGAAATTACAAGAAATTCGTTTGAGAATCGGACAACCATTGATGATTCGCTATGATGGAGAAGAATTTTTCTTAACAGAGCAAGGCGATGGGTATCGAGTATGGGAGTTAGAAGAAGGAAAACGAAAAAAAGTATTTTATGTTACCGAAGAACAAATGCAAGAAACCCTTTCTTATTTAAGTGATTATAGCCTCTATGCCTATGAAGAGGAGATAAAACAAGGTTTTTTTACAGTCGGTGGCGGATGTCGAATTGGTGTCTGTGGAAAAGCGGTTGTAGAAAATGGAGAGGTAAAGACCATTTATCCCGTTTCCTCCTTAAATATTCGATTTGCCCATGAGATAAAAGGTTGTAGTGACGGAATCCTTCCTTTTTTATTCAATGGGGATCGTTTTCTTTCTACCTTAATTGTGTCACCGCCTTTATGTGGAAAGACAACGATACTTCGAGATTGTATTCGGAATCTTTCCAATGGAGGAAGCTATGAAATAGAAACGAAAACCCATTGTTTTCGCGGGAAGACAGTTGGAGTGGTAGATGAAAGGGGAGAAATTTCTGATTTCTCTTGTGGCATGGCACAACACGATTTAGGGATTCAGACTGATGTTTTATCCCAATGCCCAAAGGTAGAAGGAATGATGATGTTAATTCGAACGATGGCACCAGAAATTATTGCCGTTGATGAGATTGGATCGGAAGAAGAAATGAATACGATGATTTATGGAATGAATTGTGGGTGTTCTCTTTTGGCGACGGCACATAGTTCTTCTATGGAAGAACTGTTAAAGAAAAAAGCATTTCAAAAGGTAAAAGAAGAAAAGATGTTTGAGCGATATGTTATTTTAAGTCGGAGAAATGGAGTTGGGACAATCGAGAAAATTTATGATGGGGATGGACAAGAGATATGGGAAAGTAAGGAGCGGAAATGATCAAGTGGAGTGGGATTTTGTTAATGGCAATGGCATCGGTTTTATTTGGGTTTCAAAAGAGTATGATATTTTCGGAACGATTAAAGTCGCTATATCAATGGAAGCAATGTTTTTTGCTAATTCAAAGAGAGATTGAATTTCAACAAGCCTCTTTGCCTTTGATTTTTACTCGACTATCCAACAAGATGAGAGGGGAGTTTGGAGAAGTATTTGCACAATTAGCAGAACAGTTGCAACAAAAGCACGGAGAAGATTTTTCTATTATATGGGAAAATATGTGGAGAAGTTCCTATAAAAAAATGTGTTTCACGATGGAAGATTTAGAAGTGATTTTAAGTTTTGGAAGAAATTTTAGCGGTGTGGATCGGAAAAAACAAGTGGCTTCTATCGACTATTTTTTGGCACAACTAGAGGAACAATTAGAAGATGCGAGACAACAAAAAAAGATGGGGCAAAAATTATATCAGACGCTTGGCGTTGTTGGTGGATTTTTTCTTATTATCGTTTTGGCATAGACATGTGGAAAAAGAAAAGGAGGGAGAAAATGACGGTCAATTTGATTTTTAAAATTGCAGCTATGGGAATTATGGTATCTGTCTTTGGACAAGTGCTGAAACATTCGGGTAGGGAAGAACACGCATTTTTAGTGAGTTTAGCAGGGCTTATTATCGTTTTGTCGTGGGTGATTCCTTATGTATACCAGTTGTTTGAAAGCATGAAAGGGTTATTTCGATTATAGGGAGGGAAAAGTGGATTGTAAGTAAAATGAAGAGATAGGAAGTAGGTGAAACGATGGAAGTTGTAAAAGTAGCCATGGTTGGGGTGATAGCTGTTATTTTAGCATTAAAATTTAAAACCATTCATCAAGAATACAGTTTGTATTTGATGATAGCAGCAGGACTGGTTTTGATGGGAATTGCTCTTTCTCAACTGGAGCTTTTAATTGCATATATCAAAACGATTTATGGCTATCTTATGCTAGATTCCCTCTATCTAAAGATTTTAATGAAGATTATAGGGATTGCTTATTTATGTGAGTTTGCATCAAATATTTGTAAAGATGCAGGATATAGCTCCATTGCAGGTCAAATTGAAATGGCAGGAAAGTTAACGATTTTAATTGTGAGTATGCCAGTGATGACCGCATTGCTTGATACATTAAAAAGTTTTTTGCATACATAAAGACAAGGAGAAATTATGGTAGTAAAAGGAAAGCGATGGATTTTATTTTTCGTTCTCATATGGAGCTTGTTGCCGTGCCAGAGTGTATATGGGGCGGAGGTTTCTTCTGATCTTTCTATTAATGATTATAATTTTAGTGAAATTGAAGAAGAGTTAAAACAACAAGGGATGGATAGTTTTTCTTTTCAAGAAGTGGTGAAATTGCTTATGAAAGGAGAGGTGGTAGAAGCAGTTAATAAAATAGGTGATGGAATTATGAATACTGTTTTACAAGAGTTTATTGGCAATAAGAAGTTGCTGATCCAGCTTGTTGCTGTTTCTATTTTTTCCGCTGTTTTCACAAATTTCTCCAATGCTTTTTCCAGTGATAGTATCGGAGAAGCGGGGTTTTTTGTTACTTATTTAGTTGTTTTTACAATTTTAGCATCTTCTTATGGAATTGCTGTTGTCATAACAAAAAATGTGGTGGCAAGTTTATTAAATTTTATGAAAGTATTAGTTCCTGCATTTTGTATGTCTGTTACAACGGTTTCGGGATTTACAAGTTCTTCGGGTATTTATGGGTTATTGATGTTAGGAGTTCTTTTAGCGGATTATTTTATTTTAACGATAATCTTGCCGTTTGCAAATCTCTATTTTATGTTGCAGATGGTGGATCATTTAAATCAAGAAAAGCATTTTTCAAAATTTGCAGGAATGATCCAAAAAGGGATTGATTGGGGATTAAAAAGCCTGTTTACAGGAATTGTTGGTGTACAAGTATTACAAAGTTTATTATTGCCCGCCATTGACTCGATGAAAGGAACCGTTGTTCAAAGGGGGGTATCCTTGATTCCAGGAGCAGGACAGGCCATTTCTACTGTTTTAAGCACAATGCTTGGAGCAGGTGTTATTATAAAAAATAGCATTGGAGTAGCAGGGCTTTTATGTATTCTCGTTTATATTAGTTTGCCTGTTATTAAGTTATGTGTGTTTTCTGTTGGGTATCAGTTAGTTTCTTCTGCATTACAGCCAATTGGGGATAAACGAATCGTAAATTGCATATCCGACGCAGCAAATGGAATAAAAATGTTATTGAAAGTGATTTGGGTCGTATCTGCTTTATTTATGCTTAGTTTGGTGCTAGCCATTGCTTCTACCAATGTTGTCTACTATAGTCAGTGATGAAAAAAGAAGGGAAAGGGAAGTATTGTGTTAGAAGTTATTTATTCTTATGTAGAAAAAATCGTGGTTTTTGGAATTTTTGTAACGATTGTATCGAAAATTTTGCCAAACAAAAACTATGGAAAATATATGAAGCTATATACAGGCTTTTTATTTTTGATTTTACTGTTATTTCCACTCATTCGAATGACAGGAATCGAACAAAATTTTAAAAACTTTTATGATTCTTATGATATTTCTTTACAATACGATGGAGTCGAACAAGAGGCAAAGGAGATTCTTTATGAAAGATATGAAGCAACGTTAAACAAACAGATTGAAAAAGTGTTAGAAGAACAGGGGTATGCCGTAGCAAATGTATCCGTAAAAACCGATGCGAAAAAAGAAGGAAAAGTAAAAGAAGTGCTTGTTACATTGCAAAAAGGGGAAGAGGAGGAAGTTATTCCCACTATTACGATTGCACCTATTACAGCAGATTCAAAAGAAGGAGAAGGCGAGAAAGAAAAACAAACAGCGATGGAACAAAAGGAGGAAAAAGAGATCCAAGAACTGGTGCAGACAATTTGTGATCAAGATGAAAGTATTGCGGTGGAGGTAGTCCAATGAAACAAGAAGATTTAAAACAAAAAATAATGGAGAAAATAAAAGAGATAGGCATAACAAAAATTTTACTTCTTTTATTAGCTGGTGTCATATTAGTTATGACAAGTTTACTAGAAACAGAGCCGAAAACAAGTGAAAACAAAGAACAAGTAGCAGTAACGGATCAGAGCGATTTAACGGCAATTAAAACGCAACAAAAAAAATATAAAGAACAGTTAGAAAAACAATTATCCGATGCCTTATTACAAGTGGAGGGGGTGGGAAAGACAAAGGTAATGATTACACTAAAAGGGACAGAAGAGATTGTTGTCAATAAAGATACTCCCTATGAAGAAGAGACGACAAAGGAAAAAGATAGCACAGGAGGAGAAAGAGAACAAACCAGTGTGAGCCAAAAAGAGGAAACCGTTCTTGTAACGGATCGAGAAGGAAACAGTGTGCCTTATGTAATTAAACAATTAGAGCCAGAAATTGCGGGAGTTGTCGTTGTGGCAGAAGGAGGAGGAAGCGAACAAGTAATTCAAGAAATAACCGATGCTTGTGAAGTATTATTTTCACTACCTGTACATAAGATTAAAGTAATGAAAATGAAAACAACGTAAAAGTGTAAACAGGAGGTTTCTTTATGAAAAATATCGTGAAAAAAAATCAATTGATTATTACTGCTCTTTCTATTATGATTGCGGTAGCTGGTTATTTAAATTTCTCTGGAAGAGAAATGTCGGTAGCACCACAGGATTTAGAAGTTTCTAATATGGAGACAGTGGAGACAGCAGGAGAAGAAGGGACAGAGGCATTAGAAAGTACAGAAACATTAGAAAGTACAGAAGCAGTGGATACGATGGACATTTCGGATGCAGATGAAATAGCAGACGTAGCTTCTAATGAAGGAGCGGTTGGAAATATGGATGATGCAGAAGTTTCTGCTCCTGTTCTTGATGAGGTGCAAACAGAAGATTTAGGAATTGGAGATGCGGTTTTAACAGAGGCACAGGCTGCTGATTTTATTACAAAAGCAAAACTTGCAAGAGAGCAGACAAGAGCAAAGAGCAAAGAAATGTTGATGAATATGATTGAAAATGATAAAATCGATGCAAAGAGCAAAGAACAAGCGGAACAAAAAGTGCTGAAATTAACAGAAAATATGGAAATGGAAACACAGGTAGAACAGCTATTAGGAGCGAAGGGATTTTCCAATTCCGTAGTGAGTATTAGCAACGACAATACCGATGTATTGATTGCGAAGGAAAAGTTAAGTGAAGTGGAAAAAGCACAAATTGAAGATATTGTAATGAGAAAAACAGGAATGGATATGGATCAGATCGTAATCTCTACGATGAAAAATCAAAAATAAAATTGCAAATTAAACTAAGTTTGGGTATAATGAAACTATGGTGATAAGCTGGGCTCATATAAAACAGCTTAAGAAAAAGCTTGAGATAAAGGAGGTCCGTTTTATGAGTAAAGAACAAGATAAAGTAATTCAATATAAGATACATGAAGAGGGCAAGATTGGAGAAGTTCAAATTGCAGATGAAGTTGTTGCGATTATCGCAGGGCTTGCAGCAACAGAAGTAGAAGGTGTTTCTAAAATGGCAGGCAATATTACAAATGAACTTGTAAGCAAGCTAGGAATGAAAAATCTTTCAAAAGGTGTTAAAGTTGCCGTTACTCCAGAAAGCGTTAGTGTGGATCTCGCATTAGAGTTAGAGTTTGGTTATAGTATTCCAGCAGTATCTGCTACTGTGCAAGAAAGAGTAAAATCTGCCATTGAAACGATGACAGGTCTTACCGTAGATGAAGTGAATATTCGTATTGCTGGTGTTTCTTTAGAAAACGAGTAAGCGTATTGAATCAAACATAAGCATATACGAACAGAGTTTTTGATCGTAAGTTGCCTTTATGGAGACAGAGTACAAGATGCCGTCTTGTTTGCATGAAAAGCTCCTATGATAGTTATGCTTTTCATCGTTAAATAACAATAGACGGCATATTTTGTGCTTATGTTGTAAAAAATTCAAAAAGAAAAAAAGAATCAATAACAAGAGGATAAAAAACATGAAACGAAGTGAAGTTAGAGAACATATATTTAAAATTGTATTCCGTACATCTTTTTACCCAAACGAAGAGTGGAAAGAACAAGAGGAGTTATACCTTGATCAATTGAGTATTTCCCTTGCTAATAAATGGAAAGAATCTCACTCTATTGAAATAGATATCGCTCCATATGAAGATGCGGTGAGAAAGATTGAAAAGGAAATGAAAGAAATTGGAGTTCGAGCAGAAGCGATTATGGCTCAATTAGAAGAGGTGGATTCTGTTATCGAAACAATCAGCGAAGGCTGGAAAATTGGACGTATTGGAAAAGTAGAGCTTGCAATTTTAAGAGTAGCTGTCTATGAGATCCAAAAAGACGAAGAGATTCCAACAGGTGTTGCGATCAATGAAGCTGTGGAACTTGCAAAAGTCTATGGAACTGAGAAATCAGCCAAATTTGTCAATGGATTGTTAGCAAAGCTTGCATAGGAGTGAGTCATGGAGAAGATATATACCGTAGCGCAAGTCAATGGGTATATCAAGAGGCTCTTCGTTAGTGATTATGCTTTAAACAACATTTATATCAAAGGGGAAGTATCCAATTGTAAATACCATTCCTCAGGTCATATTTATTTTACACTAAAAGATGGAAGTAGTGCCATTAGTTGTGTTATGTTTGCAGGTGCAAGGATGACAGGATTGACGTTTCGACTAACGGATGGACAAAGTGTTGTTGCAGGCGGAAATGTAAGTGTATATGAACGAGATGGAAAATATCAGCTCTATGCCAAAGAAATTTTTCTTCATGGAGCTGGTGCTCTTTATGAAGAATATGAACGTTTAAAGCAGAAACTTTATGAAGAAGGTCTGTTTGATATGGAGAGGAAAAAGCCAATAGAAAAATTTCCAAGGAGAGTTGGGATTGTAACGGCATCTACAGGTGCGGCTATTCGCGATATTGAAAGCATTGCGAAGAGAAGAAATCCTTATGTACAATTGGTGCTCTACCCTGCAAAAGTGCAAGGGATTGGCGCCAGTGAATCGATTGTACGAGGAATAAAAAGGCTTGATCAAATGAATATGGACACTATCATAATTGGTAGGGGAGGAGGCTCTATTGAGGATCTTTGGGCATTTAACGAAGAGATTGTCGCTAGGGCTATTTTTCGTGCAAAGACACCGATTATATCGGGGACAGGGCATGAAACGGATACAACCATTGCAGATTATGTAGCGGATCTTAGAGCGCCGACGCCATCTGCGGCTTGTGAGCTTGCAATTCCTGATATTCGAGCGATGTTAGAGCAGTTTTATAGTTATGAAGAGGCGTTAAAATCTCCGATTCTGAGAAAAGTCGAGAGATATCGGCATCGATTAGAACGAATGGAATGGAAATTGGAGCAAAGTAGTCCAAGTCATCGGTTACAAGAGCAAAAGATGCGATTAGCCGATTTAGAACTTCAGTTAGAAGAGAGCATGAAAAGAAAAATCGAGCGAACAAAAAATCAGTTAGCCCTTTATACCGAACGGTTAAATGGGTTCTCACCAACAGCAAAATTAGCAAGAGGATATGGCTATGTGACGGCTGGAGAAGAGAAAACAGTCACTTCTGTTACCGATGTACAAAAGGGAGAAGAGATTAAAGTCACATTGCTTGATGGGACGATACATGCAGTTGTAAAAAATACGACAAGGAAGGAATAAAAGAATGGCAAAGCGTGAATTATCAATAGAGAAGGCGTTTGAAAATTTGGATGGGATTATTGAAAAATTAGAAGATGAAAATACGAAATTATCCGATTCCATCGCTCTTTATTCAAAAGGAGTAAAACTTTTAAACGACTGCAAACAATCTCTTGATCGGATCGAGAAACAAATGATAATTCTCGATGATGATGAGGAGGAGAAGGATGAGTTTTAAAGAAACATTAGTTGAAAAAACAAATGAGATAGAAGAAATTATTTATCGTTATCTTCCAGAAGAAACTGGATTACAAAAAACAGTGATAGAAGCGATGAATTATGCCATAAAAGCGGGTGGAAAAAGACTACGACCTATGTTAATGGCAGAGACTTATAAAAAGTTTGGTGGAGAAGAGAATATAATTGAACCATTTATGGCAGCTATCGAGATGATTCATACGTATTCTTTAGTCCATGATGATCTTCCAGCCCTTGATAATGATGAATATCGAAGAGGAAGAAAAACGACTCACGTTGTCTTTGGAGAGGATATGGCTATTTTAGCAGGAGATGCTCTGTTAAATTTTGCTTTTGAAACCGCTTCTTTGGCATTTAGCATGAAACCAGAGGATCCAAAAATAGGACGTGCTTTTCAGATATTAGCATCAAAACCTGGAATCTATGGTATGATCGGAGGACAGACGGTCGATGTGGAACAGACAGGAAAAGCACTGACGTTAGAACAGATTTTATTTATTCATGAGAAAAAGACAGCAGCATTGCTTGAATGTTCTATGATGATTGGTGCAGTTTTAGCTGGTGCTACTAAAAGTGAAATCTATGAAGTAGAACAGGCGGCGAGGGATATTGGATTGGCATTCCAAATTGAAGACGATATTCTTGATTTAACAGGAAATGAAGAGGAATTAGGAAAGCCAATTAACAGTGATGAAAAAAATGGGAAGACAACTTATGTAACATTAAAGGGAATTGATATGGCAAGACAGGATACCGAGTTGTTAACGAAAAGAGCCATTCAAAGGCTAGAAATGTTACGAGGAGAAAATCCATTTTTAATGGAGTTATTACAATATCTTGTGGCACGAAGAAAATAGAGAAAACATTTGTGCATAAGACAATAAATTTAGAAAAGGAACGATTATGTTAGAGAAAATTAATCAGGTGAATGATATAAAGAACCTTAAGCCAGAAGAGTATTCCCTTTTGGCAAATGAAATCCGTTGCTTTTTGCTAGATCACATTAGTAAAAATGGAGGACATTTAGGCTCTAATTTAGGAGCTGTCGAATTAACTATGGCACTTCATCTGGCTCTTGATCTTCCAAAGGATAAAATTGTATTTGATGTAGGACATCAGTCTTATACCCATAAAATTTTAACAGGGCGAAAAGAAGGCTTTAAAAATCTACGACAATTTGGTGGTGGTAGTGGCTTTCCTCGCCCAAATGAAGATGAAACCGATGTGGTGATTGGAGGCCATAGTTCTACCTCTATTTCTTCCGCATTGGGTCTTGCTACGGCAAGAGAAATAAAAGGAACGGATGAAACAATTGTAGCCGTAATTGGAGATGGTGCACTTTCAGGCGGTATGGCCTATGAAGCATTAAATAATGTTGGACGATTAAAAAAGAATTTTATCATTATTTTAAATGACAATAATATGTCGATTTCTGAAAATGTTGGTAATATGTCCCGTTATTTAAATCAACTTCGTGTCCGTCACAGTTATCAAGAACTAAAAGGGAATGTGAAAAAAGCCATTATGAGCATTCCAAAAATTGGTCCAGATATCACAGAAAAAGTGAAACGATATAAAAATGGAATTAAACAGGTGGTGATTCCAGGAATGTGGTTTGAAGAGATGGGACTCACTTATATCGGTCCGATTGATGGACATAATATTGAATTGATGAAAGAAACCATATTGTCTGCAAAAGAAATCGATGGGCCGATTTTAATTCATGTTGTAACAAAAAAAGGGTGTGGATATTTGCCAGCAGAGCGATATCCAGAGAGATTTCATGGAGTTAGTCCGTTTGAATTAGAAACGGGTAAGGCGAAGAAGAAAAAAGAAAAGGCGGATTATACCGATGTCTTTGCCAACCGATTAGTGAAGTTAGGGCAAACTCATGAAAATCTTGTGGCAGTTTGTGCTGCCATGCCATCGGGAACTGGTTTGAATCGATTTCAAGAAAAATATCCAGAACGCTTTTTTGACGTAGGAATTGCAGAAGAGCACGCAGTTACTTTTTCCGCAGGGTTAGCCACAGCGGGGATGAAACCAGTCGTTGCTGTTTATTCTACGTTTTTACAAAGAGCGTATGATCAGATCATCCATGATATTTGTATTCAAAAGTTACCAGTGGTGTTAGCAGTCGATCGATCAGGAATTGTTGGGGCAGATGGAGAAACCCATCAGGGGATTTTTGACACTTCCTATTTGACTTCCATACCGAATATGACAGTAATGGCACCAAAAAATCGCTATGAATTAAGTCAAATGCTTGATTTTGCTATCGATTATGATGGGCCAATTGCTTTAAAATATCCAAGAGGAACGGCTTATACAGGATTAAAGGAATATCAAGCTCCGATTGTTTTAGGAAAAAGTGAAGAGATCGCAATTGGAGATGGATCCGTTGCTATTTTTGCCGTTGGAAGTATGGTAGAAGAAGCGGTAAAAAGTGTTGAGCTTTTAAAAGAAGAAGGAATCCTAGCAAGTCTTATTAATGTTCGATTTGTGAGTCCTATTGATAAAGAATGTATCATAAAACAGGCAAAAGCGCATAAACTCATTGTCACAATGGAAGAGACAGTAGAGCAGGGAAGTTTTGGACAAAAAATGGCTACGCTGTTGATGAAAGAAGGCATACAAAGAGAGTTTTTAAACTTTGCAATTAAAGATGAATTTGTTCCCCATGGAGCTTCGCCAATTTTGAAGCAACAATTGGGGATTGATGGAGCATCTATGGCAAAAGAGATTGCCAAAAGAAAAAATGCAATGAGGTAAAAGAAATGGAAAAGAAACAAAAGGCAAAAGAGCGTTTGGATCTCTTAATGATGGAGCAAGGGCTTGCCACTTCAAGAGAAAAAGCAAAGGCGATTATTATGTCAGGAATTGTCTATGTAGATGGACAAAAAGAAGATAAAGCAGGCTCTATGATAAAGAGAACAGCAAAAATTGAAGTGCGTGGAACAACTTTAAAATATGTTAGCCGTGGTGGTTTAAAATTAGAAAAAGCCATGGAATGTTTTGGAGTTACATTACAAGATAAAATCTGTATGGACGTTGGTTCTTCAACGGGCGGATTTACCGATTGTATGTTACAAAATGGCGCTGTCAAAGTGTATTCTGTTGATGTAGGGCATGGGCAACTAGATTGGAAACTTCGAAACGATGAACGAGTTGTATGTATGGAAAAAACAAATATTCGTTACGTTACATTAGAAGATGAGAGAATAGAAGGTCCGATTGATTTTGCATCTATTGATGTTTCTTTTATTTCTCTTACAAAAGTGTTGCCAGCGGTTCGCAATCTATTAAAGGAAAATGGAGAGATTGTAAGTTTAATTAAGCCACAGTTTGAAGCTGGGCGAGAACAAGTTGGAAAAAAAGGGGTTGTTCGTGACCAAAAAGTGCATCTTCAAGTGATAGAGATGGTGACAGAATTTGCCATCTCTATTGGATTTGAATTGTTACATTTAGATTTTTCACCAATCAAAGGGCCAGAAGGTAATATTGAATATTTATTACATATGCGAAAACTAGGTGAAGGTGAAAAAGTGGAAGACATTCCATTTGATCGAGAAAAAGTCGTAACAGAATCTCATCAGACATTATAAGGGTTGAGGAGGAATACTATGAGGAAGTTTTTGATTGTTACGAACCGAACAAAAGATACCGATCTTTCCGTTACAAGAAAGATTGAGCGGTATTTAACAGCGCGAGGTGGAAGCTGTAAAATTTACGATAAGCCAGAAGAGATGCCAGAAGAGTTTTTGGAAGAAGGATTAGAATGTGCGATTGTTCTTGGAGGCGATGGTACGATCCTTCAGGCGATCACGCCACTTGTTTATTTTCAGATTCCAATTCTTGGTGTTAATATGGGAACAGTCGGTTTTTTAGCAGGGGTTGAGCTTGATGATTTAGAAGAGGCTATGGAAGCCTTATTAAAGGATGAGTATGAATACGATGAACGTATGATGTTAGAAAGTACCGTATATCGCAATGATAAAGTCATTTTTAAATCCGCAGGAGTCAATGATATTGCCATTAGCAGAAGTGGATTTTCAAGAATTATTCGTTTTAAAATATGGGCAAATGGTGAATTGGTAGATTCTTATGGAGCAGATGGAGTCGTTCTTGCAACACCAACAGGTTCTACAGGCTATAATTTATCGGCAGGAGGGCCGGTTGTGAGTCCTCGTTCCGATGTTTATATTATTACACCAATTTCTCCTCATTCATTGACAAGTAGAAGCATTGTGGTATCTGGAGAAGAGAAAGTCGTGTTAGAAGTGGAGCGCATTGGACAAAATCATATGGAAGAGGCTTTTATTACTGTAGATGGACAGCATGGAACTCGTTTAAAAGGAAAAGATCGCATTGAAATTCGACGAGCAGATGTGAAGACACGTTTATTAAAAGTCGGAAAAACAGGATTTTATGAGGTATTAAGAAGTAAAATGGGAGGCAGAAAATTAGGAAAGGAAGTATAGGATGAAGTCAAAAAGACAAGAAAAAATTATTGAAATTATTGAAAGTCAAGATATTGAAACACAAGATGAATTAGCAGAAAAATTACAACAGGCAGGATTTCCAACAACGCAAGCCACAATCTCAAGAGATATTCGTGAAATGAAATTAACAAAGATTTCAGCTCCTGGTGGAAAACAAAAGTATATTGCCTTAAAAACAAAAGATTATCATACCACAGAAAAATATAAGCGTGTGTTAGCGGATGGTATTTTATCTTTAGAGTCTGCACAAAATTTAATCGTCATTAAAACAGTCGTTGGAATGGCAATGGCAGTTGCTGCAGCCATCGATAATTTGCATATTAGTGGAATTATGGGATGTATCGCTGGAGATGATACTATTTTCTGCGTAACAAAAGATAATGATATGGCAAAAGACGTAATTAAAAACATTAAAAAGTTGGCAATTCATCAAAACGCAATCAGATAGGGAGGCAATCAGGGCATGCTTTTGAATCTGCACGTGAAAAATCTTGCTTTAATTGATGAAATTGAAGTAGATTTTATGAAGCACTTGAACATTATGACTGGAGAAACTGGAGCAGGTAAATCGATTATTATTGGTTCTATTAATGCAGCATTAGGTGGAAAATTATCAAAAGATGCCGTTCGGGATGAATCAAAAGATGCTTTAATCGAATTATTATTTCAAATTGATTCTCCAAAAATTCGGGATATTTTAGAAGAAAATGGAATTTCTGTAATGGAAGATGGACAGCTTTTAATCAGTCGAAAGCTTTCTCATGGAAGAAGTATTAGCCGTATTAATGGAGAAACGGTTTCTCTAAGCCAATTAAAAGAGTTAGGAGCTTATTTAATTGATATTCATGGACAACATGAGCATCAGTCATTGCTTCATAAAAACTATCATCTTCTTGTGTTAGATCGTTTTGCAGGAAAAGAGATCCTACCATTAAAAGAGAGAGTAAAAGTTGCCTATGATGAATGGCAGGACTTAAAAAGAGAATGGGAAGAGAGCACAGTTGATGAGGAGCAAAGACAAAGGGAAATTAATTTTTTAGAATATGAAAAAACAGAGATTGAAGAGGCAAAGCTAAAGCCAAAAGAGGATGAGGAATTGCAAATCCAATATAAAAAGATGGCGGGTGCAAGAGAGATTACAGAACTTTTATCCACTTCTTACTTAATGACTGGATACGGCCAAGAAGGAGCGGGAGATTTAATAGGAAGAAGTCTTCAAAAAATTGCGCAAGCCATGTCTTTGGATAAAGATTTAACCCCTCTTTATGAACAGATTAGTGAGATCGATAATCTGTTAAATGATTTTAATAGAGAAGTATCTGATACGATGGGTGATTTTAATTTTGATGAAGAAAGCCTTTTAGAGGTGGAGAAACGTCTTGATTTAATTAATGGATTTAAAGTGAAATATGGAAATTCCATGGAAAAGATTCAAGAATATTTAGAAATGATTTCTGAAAAATTAGAAAAACTTTATCATTATGAAGAATATAGGAATAATCTTCATAAAAAATTGGAACAATCAAAAGAAAGGTTAGAAAAAGAAGCAGAAGAATTATCAAAGCTTCGAAAAAAATATGCCAAACAATTGATTCCAAAAATAAAATATGCATTATTAGAACTTAATTTTTTAGATGTAGAATTTGATATGCAATTTGAGACGCTAAAAGAAGTAAAAGAAAATGGAAGAGACGATGCATGCTTTGTTATTTCCACAAACCCTGGAGAACCAATGAGACCGATTCATGCAGTGGCTTCTGGTGGTGAACTCAGCCGTATTATGCTAGCCATAAAATCGGTATTAGCAGATGAAGATGAAATTGAAACTTTGATTTTTGATGAAATCGATGTAGGAATTAGCGGAAGGACCGCTCAAAAAGTATCAGAACGCTTAGCTGTTATTGCCAAAAAACATCAAGTGCTTTGTATCACTCATTTATCACAAATTGCAGCTATGGCCGATTCTCATTATAAAATTGAAAAATCCGTTCATAAAAATAAAACGACAACAAGTATTCAGCTATTGTCAGAAGAAGATTCTATTATGGAACTGGCAAGAATTACTGGTGGAGCAATTATCACAGAACAAGTAATAAAAAGTGCTCGTGAAATGAAAGAATTGGCAAAAAGGACAAATGTTAACTGAGTGATAAAATTAAGACCGTCATATAATAAAGTGCGAGGAAGTAAAAAGCTTCTTCGCATTTTTTTTCACTGTTGATGGGAAATTATATTCCCTATCAGTTAAAAAGCATTATGTGTAAACGATGTACAGCTGGCATCGTTACCTTGTACTAAGAAAGGAAGTGGCGGTTTGGAACAACGAAAAAAGCAATATCGGCGTTTTTTATTTGGACTTCTTGGCTTGAATTTTCTTTTGATTATTCTCTGTATGGGAGAGCTTTATTCTGGGAAACTGCCAAAAAACATACGAGTTATGGCAGGGCAAGAATCTGTAATATCAGAAGAAATGAGCAAAAAATGGGCCAATAAAAAAGTGATACCAGGAGGAACACCAGTTGGTATTTATATTGAAACAGAAGGTGCTCTTGTTCTTGGAACAGAAGCGGTGGAGGCAACGGATGGACTGATGTATGAACCAGCAAGAAATATTATAAAAGCAGGCGATTATATTAAGAAAGTCAATGGAGTTGCTATTCACAGTAAAGAAGAGCTGACAGAAGAAGTGAAAAAACAAGGAGATTCACCGATTGTATTGGAAGTGTTAAGAAAGAATAAAATGCTTTCAGTAAAAGTGGAGCCGGTAAAGGAGAAAGAGTCAAAAGAATGGCAATTAGGAATCTGGGTTCGAGATAATTCTCAAGGAATTGGTACTCTTACTTACATTAGTGAGAATCAGTTTGCTGCATTAGGACATGGAATTCATGATATCGATACAGGGGAAAAAATGGATATCGATCGTGGTTATATTTTCGGATCCAAAATTCTTTCGATTAAAAAAGGAGAAAAAGGAAAACCAGGAGAGATGGTTGGTGTTGTTTGTTATGATTTTGAAAAACCATATGGTATGATAAAGAAAAATACAGATTATGGAATTTGTGGAGAAGTGAGCGAAGAATTATTAAATCAAGTAGAAAATGAGCCAGTAGAGATTGGTTGGAAAAAAGAGGTGCATAAAGGCAAAGCATACCTTCGATCTGCCATTAGTGGAACATTAGAGGATTATGAGGTGGAAATAAAAAGTGTAGATGCTTCCAATAAAAATTTAGCAAAAGGTATGGTCATTCAGATCACAGATAAACGATTATTAAAATTAACGAATGGGATCGTACAAGGGATGAGTGGAACGCCTATTTTACAAGATGGTAAGTTAATTGGGGCAGTTACTCATGTATTTGTACAAGATTCCGCACAAGGGTACGGAACATTCATAGAAAATATGCTAAAAGAGTCGAATGGTTAGATAAAAGACGAGAAAAAATGAAAATACTGTCTTTTGCTAAATTATTTTTAGATAAAAATAGGATAATTGAAGAAATTTTTCGATCATTATTCATTGCTAATCTTTGTTAAATCATCTTATAATACGAGTAAAAGACGAAATATTACAGGAGGATATAAGATGAGTCAAATAACAATTGCAATCGCTGATGATAATGCGAGAATGGTGGAATCTTTTCGGAAGGAGTTGTCAAATCAGAGCGATATGGAGGTAATCGGTGTCGCAGGAGACGGTTTGACAGCCCTTTCTATTGTAAAGGAGAAAAAACCAGATTTTCTTTTATTAGATATTGTAATGCCAAAGCTTGATGGATTAGGGGTATTAGAAGAGCTTAAGATGGAGGATATAAGGACAAAAGTAATTGTTTTGACTGCATCTGGACAGGACTCTATTATTGAAGAAGCCTTTCGGTTGGGAGCTTGCTATTACATACGAAAACCAAGTGAAATGGAATTTGTCGCAAAAAAAATTCGGCAATTGACAAAAAGACCTATTCAAAAAAATGAGCAATATATAAAAAGTTCAGAACCAGAAAAAAGCGGAGATTTAGAGATTGTTGTTACAAATATGATACATGAAATTGGAGTACCAGCACATATTAAAGGATATCAATATTTGCGAGATTCTATTATGATGGCAGTAGAAGATATGGATATTTTAAATTCCATTACAAAACAATTATATCCATCGATTGCAAAGTTACATAGTACAACGCCAAGCCGTGTCGAACGTGCCATTCGCCATGCTATAGAAGTCGCATGGAGCCGAGGAAAAATGGATACCATCGATGAACTATTTGGCTACACCGTAAGTGCAGGCAAGGGAAAGCCAACCAACTCAGAATTTATTGCTTTGATTGCAGATAAAATTCGTTTAGAGAAGAAAATGAAAGTTAGTTAAGGGAAAAAGTAAAAATAATATTAAAAACAATTGCTATTTTTTAGGAAAAAAGATAGAAGATATCATTATATA
>UQVN01000027.1 GCA_900544525.1 uncultured Eubacteriales bacterium | reverse complement strand
TCTAATCTTTGTTTTTTTACCAAAAACAAAGGGGCTGTCGAGAAATAGACAGCCCTTTCTTTTATAAAATAGTATTACATTTGTTCTGGTGAACCAATTCCTAATAATTCTAATGCATCATGAATGATTTTCTTTGTTACAATAACAAGTTTTAATCTTGCCATTTTTACTCTCTCATCTTCTACGTTGATCTGGCAATCATGGTAGAATTTATTAAATGCTTGAGCAACTGCTACACTATAACGGGATACAACGAATGGTTCAAATTTTTCTGCCGCATCTACAACTACTTGTGGGAAACGGCTTAATTCTTTTAACAGTGCCATACTTGCTTCATCTGTTAATACACTATAATCAATATCCATTCCTACTTCAGAAACACCAGCTTTTCTTAACACACTAGCAGCTCTCGCATGAGTATATTGTACATATGGTCCTGTTTCTCCATCGAAGTTTAAGATCTTATCCCAACTAAAGATAACATCTTTAATTCTCTGATTATATAAATCATTGAACATGATCGCTCCAACACCGACCATTCTTGCAACTTCTTCTTTATTTTCAAGATCTGGATTCTTTTCCGCAATAATTTCACGGATTCTTTGAATCGCTTCATTTAAAATATCCTCTGCAAAGATAACCTGTCCTTTACGAGTGGACATTTTACCTTCTTTTAAACTTACTAAACCGTATGGAATATGGTGAAGTCCTTGATACCAATCATATCCTAATAATTCAATTACTTTGAATACTTGTTTAAAGTGTAACTGCTGTTCTAATCCTGTTACATAAAGACATTTTGTAAAGTTATAAGTTTCATGACGATATAATAAAGCCGCTAAATCTCTTGTTGCATAAATAGAACTTCCATCTTTTTTTGTAACAAGACATGGTGCCATATCATATTCATCAAGAGGTACAATTTTTGCACCATCGCTTTCTACAAGTAAATTTTTAGATTCCAATGTCTCTACTACTTTACTTGTCATATCGCGGTAAAAACTTTCTCCATTAAAGGAATCAAAAGAAACGCCTAATAAATCATAAATACGCATATATTCTTTTAAGCTGATTTCTTTAAACCATTCCCAGATAGCTAATGCATCTTCATCTCCTTGTTCCATTCTAGTGAACCATGCTCTTGCTTCATCATTTAAAGAATCATCTTTTTCTGCCTCTTCGTGGAACTTAACATAAATATTCATTAATTCAGATACACCATCTTTTTCAATGGCTTCTTTATTTCCCCATCTTTTATAAGCAACGATTAATTTACCAAACTGTGTTCCCCAATCGCCTAAGTGGTTAATTCTTTCCACTTTATATCCTAACTTACTAAAAATCTTATATAAAGAATTTCCGATAATTGTTGTTCTTAAATGTCCTACATGGAAATTCTTTGCAACGTTTGGAGAAGAGTAATCCATACAAACTGTCTGTCCATCTCCAATATGAGAGGCCCCAAAGTCTTCTGCACTTACTTGTTCCATAATTTTCTTAGCAAATAACTGTTTGTCCACAAAGAAGTTAATATATCCTCCTTGTACTTCTATTTTAGAAAGGAAATCTGCTCCCCCAATTTTTTCTGCAATTTCAGCTGCAATCATTTGAGGTGCTTTTCTATATTCTTTAGCAAGGCGAAAACATGGGAATGCATAATCTCCCATTTCCACTTTCTTAGGAATCTCTAATAATTTTTCAATTTCTTCTTTAGAAAGACCTGTGATATGCTGTGATAATAATTCAACTAAATTTTCTTTCATTTCTTTTCCTCTCAATCTATTTCCATTTATTTACAATTCAATTATAGGTGCCTTGATCTAAAAATCTTTTGCCTATAAAATACCGAAATGCTTAAATTATAATCTTTACTTATTATCATAACGTATCTTTTGCCTTATGAAAAGCCATTTTTTCAATTATCCAAAAATTAATTTGTATCTCCCACCTTTTTGACATATAATAGAAAGTAATAACTCTAATATACGAGGAAAGGAGCGAACTCAATTATGAGCAAATCAAAAAAATTAACTAGCATTGCTGTCCTCAGTACATTGACCGTCACTGCTGCTTATGTATTAAACCGTAGTATTTTTTATTTCGCATGTCGTAATGATCATTTATACTCTCCAAACGGACATACTTATTCTTGGCGTTTTGGAGATGTCTTTTATACAAAACAAGGAGAAGGTAGCCCTCTTTTATTAATTCACGATTGTTCTCATTTAAGCTCGGATCGTGAATTTGCGCAACTCACAGAATCTCTGGCACAACATCATACTGTTTATACACTGGATCTCCCAGGGTGTGGGCGTTCAGAAAAACCAAAGATGACTTATACTAATTTCTTATATGTACAATTTTTAAACGATTTTGTTCGCAATGTAATTGGTAGTAAAACAAATATTATCACTAGTGGGGGTTCTTCTAGCTTTGCCATTATGGCTTGTCAAATGGCGCCAGAATTATATCGTAACTTAATGTTAATCAATCCACCTTCTCTTGCACAACTTAGCAAGACACCGACCAAACGACACAAGTTATTAAAATACTTGTTGGAGCTTCCAATTGTAGGGACTATGATTTTCAATATGAATAGCAGTATTCCTGCAATAAAGAAACAATTTACAACCCAGTATTTTAGCAATCCCCACAATGTAAAACAAAAATATATTGAACTATGCCATGAGGCATCCCATAGAAGCGGTTCTGCATCCAAATATATGTATGCAAGCATCCGTTCTTATTTTACTAACTTAAATATTGCTCACGGATTAAAAGCAATTAATAATAGTATTTTCATTGTTATGGGAGAAGATGAGCCTAATGCTAAAGAAACTGTTAAGGCATATGAATCACTAAACCCTGCAATCGAATCAACCATCATTTCTCATACGAAACATTTACCACATTTAGAATGTCCGAACGCGGTTCTCAATATTTGCGACATTTTTTTCTAAAATTTTCGTACTATGACATGATTTAGATTATTAATATAACTGCGTTGTTTTATAAAATTTTCAATTAAAAACAATAAAACATTCTATTTTCCATCAACTATAAAATAAAAAGTGGCAGATAAGAATTACCATCTGGACTCCTATCTACCACTTTTTTATTTCTTTTTATTTATCCTATCTTTTGTTCTAAAACACTCTTTACTAACAAAAGATTGCTCCCTAATGAATTTAAGCTTTTATAACTCCAATTGGCTCTTTTGATGGAAGCCCTGCTTTTCGTGGATATTTCTTTGGTGTTTTTCTCACCTTTTCAATGACTACAAAGGTTCTTTCAATATCCGTTTCTGGCAAAGTAAAGGCGATCACTTCTTTCACCTTTCCTCCTAGCTCAAAAATAGCTTTCTTTGACTGCTCTAATTCTTCCTCAACAGAACCTGACTTATAGGAAATAAAACAGCCACCTTCTTTTACATAAGGTAAACAATATTCACTAAGAGTTGCAAGATTAGCAACTGCACGAGAAACACAAATATCAAACTGTTCTCGATAGGATGCCTGTTTTGCATAATCCTCTGCTCTTCCATGGATCGTAACAATCCCCTCTAACCCAAGTGCTTCAATGACTTCATCTAAAAATTTAATTCGTTTATTTAAAGAGTCAAGCAATGTAATCTCTAGATTTGGATAAGCAATCTTTAAAGGTATGCCAGGAAATCCAGCTCCTGTTCCAAGATCTAAGATCTTTAATGGTTTTGTCACATCCATGGCTTTATTTAAAGAAATGCTATCAATAAAATGTTTATCGATAACTTCTTCTTTTTCAGTGATGGCAGTTAAATTCATCACCTTATTTTTTTCGATTAACATTTCATAGTAAGACAAAAACTGTTGTAATTGTTCCTCTGATAAAGCAATGTCCAACATTTCACTTTTCTTTTTTAACTGTTCCATAGCTTCCCTCCTATCGTCTCAACTGTTCTAAGTAAATCAAAAGAACAGAAATATCAGATGGAGATACTCCAGAAATACGTTTTGCCTGTCCAATAGAAACAGGACGAATGGCATTTAATTTTTGAATCGCTTCTTTTCTTAGATTATGAATGGATTCATATACAATATCTTCTGGTATCTTTTTTGATTCTAATTTCTTAAATTGTTCTACTTGATGAAGTTGTCTCTTAATATAGCCATCATATTTAATATTAATGTTTACTTGTTCAATGACATCTTCGGATAATGGTTCTCTCTCATAATCAATCGGTGCAATTGCTTCGTAGGAAAGCTCTGGACGGCGAATTAATTCTGCCAAAGAAACGGCAGTTTTTAATGGAGTGCTTCCATAAGATTCTAATAGCTCTTGCACCTCTTTTTTTCCACCAATGTGAGTTGTCTCTAAACGTTCTTGTTCTTTCTGAATGGCTTCTTTTTTCCAGTTTAAATAATCATATCGTTCTTGTTCGATTAATCCGATTTCATATCCAATCTCTGTCAAACGAAGATCTGCATTATCTTGACGAAGTAATAAACGATATTCGGCTCTTGATGTCATCATTCGGTATGGCTCATGAGTTTCTTTTGTTACTAAATCATCAATTAACACACCAATATATCCATCGGAACGCTCTAAAATAACAGGATCTTTTCCCTGTAATTTTCTTACCGCATTAATACCTGCCATAAGACCTTGTGCTGCCGCTTCTTCATATCCAGAACTTCCATTGAACTGTCCGCCACTAAAGAGTCCTTCTATTTGTTTAAATTCCAAAGATGGTTTTAATTGTGTTGCATTGATACAATCGTATTCAATTGCATAAGCGTTTCTTGTGATTTTTACATTTTCCATTCCTTTTACAGAACGATACATTTCATACTGAACATCTTCTGGCATAGAACTGGACATACCGCCTACATACATTTCGTTGGTATATTCCCCTTCTGGTTCGATGAACACTTGATGGCGATTTTTATCTGGGAATTTCATAATCTTATCTTCTACGGATGGGCAATAACGAGGTCCTGTTCCTTCAATCATTCCTGAATAAAGAGGGGAGCGATCGATATTATTTCGAATAATCTCATGGGTTCTCTCATTCGTATAAGTGAGCCAACAAGAAATTTGCTCCCTTTTAATCTCTTCTGGACGATTCGTAAAAGAAAATGGTACGATTTTCTCATCCCCTTTTTGCTCTTCCATCACGCTAAAATCAATACTTCTTTTATCAACACGTGCAGGTGTTCCTGTCTTGAAGCGATACATTTCAATTCCAAGTGCTTTTAAAGAATCAGTTAAGTGATTTGCCGCAGACAGCCCATTTGGTCCTGTATAATTGCTCACATCACCATAGATACATCTCGCTTTTAAATAAGTTCCTGTACATAAGATCACAGCCTTCGCATGATACGTCGCTCCAGAAAAAGTTTTTACTCCTGTTACTTTTCCATCTTCTGTTAAGATCTCAACGACTTCCGCTTGTTTTAATGTTAAATGTTCTGTATTCTCCATTGTTTTTCGCATTTCACGGGTATATTCTTGTTTATCCGCTTGTGCACGCAATGAGTGAACCGCTGGTCCTTTTGACTCATTTAACATTTTTGATTGAATATAAGTTTTATCAATATTTTTTCCCATTTCACCGCCAAGGGCATCGATCTCTTTTACAAGATGTCCTTTGGAACTTCCACCGATGTTCGGATTACATGGCATCAGTGCCACACTATCCATGCTGACAGTAAAACAAATGGTTTCAAATCCCAGTCTTGCACAAGCCAAAGATGCTTCACATCCTGCATGACCTGCACCAACAACTACGATATCATAAGTATCTTCAAAATATGCCACTTTTTTCACTCCTTATTTTCCCATACAGAATTCACGAAAGATCTCATTTACGAGATCTTCTTCCAATGATTCTCCAATAATAAATCCAAGTTCTTCATAAGCATTCATTAAATCAATCGAATAAAAATCTTCAGGCATTTGATTTTCAATACTTATAACAACTTGTTCCAAACTCTCTTTTGCATTCATAAGCGCTGTCTTATGGCGCATATTTGTAATATAAATTTCATCATTAAATTCTAACTGTCCTTCAAAGAACATTTCTTTTAATGCATCATAAAATTCATCAATCCCTGTCTCTTCTTTTGCTGAGATTGAAATCACAGGTCCATTTAGCTTCTGTTCGATTTCTGAAGTTAAGATTTGTTTTTCAAGGTCTGATTTGTTTAACAATGTGATTACTTTCTTACCTTGAATTAACTCCATAATCTCTCGATCATTCTCATCTAATTCTTTGGAGCCATCAATCACATATAAGACAAGATCGGCTTCATCCACCGCATCCTTTGCTTTATTGACCCCGATTTTTTCAACAATATCTTCGGTATCACGAATCCCTGCTGTATCGATAATCTGCAATGGAATTCCATGGATATAAATGGATTCTTCTAGCGTATCTCTTGTGGTTCCAGCAATCTCTGTTACAATGGCTCTCTCTTCCCCAACCATCACATTGAGTAAAGAAGATTTTCCTGCATTTGGTTTTCCAACAATAGCCGTTTTGATCCCTTCTTTTAAAATCTTTCCGTCAGAAGAAGATTCAATTAAACGGCTCACTTCTTTTTCTACAGGACGTAATACTTTTAACAATTCTTCTCCATATCCATCAACACTATAATGTTCTGGATCATCCAATGCAGATTCAATAAATGCTACTTGATGAATAATATCTTTTCTGAGCTTCTCAATTTTTTTCTTAACGCTTCCTCTCAATTGCTTTAACGAACTTTCCATAGCAAACTCATTTTTAGCAGAAATTAAATCCATAACCGCTTCCGCTTGGGATAAGTCAATTCTTCCATTTAAGAAAGCACGTTTTGTAAATTCTCCTGGTTCTGCTGGTCTTGCCCCGTGTCGAAGCACCAATTCTAATATTTTTCTCATAACAATAACGCCACCATGGCTATCGATTTCTACCACATCTTCTTTTGTATAAGTGGCTGGTGCGCGCATCACAAGGACAATACATTCATCGATCACTTCGCCTTGATCTTCAATAAACCCATAATGAGCCGTATAACTTTCCACCATCTCCATATCTTTTTTTGCATTTCTTGGGCGGAAAATTTCTTTTATAATTGGGATGGCTCTTTCTCCACTGATACGAATAATTCCAATTCCTGAATTGGTCATAGCGGTTGCTATCGCCGCAATTGTATCTGTTTTCATTATTTTTTACCCTTTCTTGTAAACGAAAAGGCCGCCCAATTTCAGGCAGCCTTTTTACTTTTCATCATTATTTTTTCAGCATGATAACAACTTTTCTGTATGGTTCTTCGCCTTCACTCTTGGTGCATACATATCTATCATTCTGAAGAGCAGAATGAATCACTCTTCTTTCATATGGATTCATAGGTTCTAAAGCTACTGGTTTTCTCATTCTTTTCACTTTAAAAGCGATGTTTTTTGCGAGATTTTCCAGTGTTTTTTTTCTGCGTTCTCTATAATTTTCTGTATCCAACTTGAAACGAATATAAGTGTCACTTTCTTTATTGATATATAAACTTAACAAATATTGTAAAGAGTCTAATGTTTGTCCTCTCTTACCAATGAGAATTCCCATATCATCACCGATTAAGTTCATATCCATATTGTGACTTTGTTCATCATATTGAATATCTACTTTTGCATCAACACCCATAGCGCGAAATAAATTTTCCGCAAATTCTCTCACTGTATCTACAAATGTCTTCTTTACTTTTGCACGAATAACAGCTGGTTTTCTTCCAATTCCGAAAAATCCATCGCTGCCTTTTTCAAGTACTTCGTATTCTAAATCACTGCTCGCAACCCCAAGAGTTACTGTCGCTTCTGTTAAAGCATCATTGACAGTTTTTCCTCTGAACTCAACAAATTCCATTATCTGTTGCCCCCTTTATTATTCCCTGACTTCTTGTCCTCATAGTTTAACATAATATTTGCTTTTGAAGCAATACTTCCCATGTTGGCATTCGTCTGAGTAGGAGATTCCAGATCACCAATTGATTTTCCTTCGCTTGATGTTGTAGCTTTGTTCAATACTTTTTTTGTATTGATTGATGCAATATCACTGATGCTTCTCTGATTCTTTTCTTCTTCTTCAGGAACACCTGCATTTCTTGCTTCCATCTCTGCCATTTTTTGCATAAAGGATTTTTTACCTTTTGCTGCTTTCTTCTCAGCTTTTGCACGATTTTTCGCAATAAATTTCTCAATATCCATATGATCTAAATGTCTATTAATTAAGAGCTGTTGTACCCACATTACAAGAGAACCCATCGCCCAATAAAGACCTAAACCAGCTGGAACACCAAAACTGATGAATGCAGACATAATTGGCATATAGATCATCATACCTTTTGACATTTTTGCAGTCGGATCATTTTTGTCTACATTGCTTCTGCTCATCATACTATAAGATGATAAGAAAGAGAAAAATGCCGCTGCTAATGGAATTAAAATATAAACAGAGAAAATACCTGCATTGGCTGGACTTTCTGTTAAGTTAATTCCAAAAAGGAAATTATTAAATTCCTGAATCTTAGGAACATTAGTAGAGATCGCATTGATTACTTCTGTATTTCCACTAAAAGCATCTTGTAATTTATTCCATGCTTCTGGTGTAATGTAGACAATAACGTCAACCATTTGATCAACACCAATATTTGTCTGTCCCTCAGAAATTAATTTAATAAGACCTGGTTTAATATTTGCTGCTTGCTGTACCTCATATAACTTTGTCTGGAAATCAGGCACTTGTTGCAACGGTGTAATAATATTAATAAATAACTCTTTGATTGAACCAATATAAGCTGGTATATTATACATAACACGGTATAAAGCAAATAAAATTGGCATCTGAATGAGCATTTGTAAACAGCTTCCAGATGGACTTACACCATATTTTGCATATAAATCTTGAATTTCTTCATTCTGTTTTGCCATAGAAGCTTGGTCTTTTTTACCACGATACTTCTTCTGGATTTTTTTCATTTCTGGTTGCATCAACTGCGTCATTTTTGAGAACTGTTGTTGCTTTATTGTCATCGGTAATAAAATTAAACGAATGACAATGGTAAATAAAATGATGGTAAGACCAATGTTACCAATTCCAATGGCATTCAAAATATTGAATATCCATTCCATGATCCATCCCATCGCAATGGCAAATGGTTTTAAAATACCACTTTGCTGTGTTAATAACAACATATTACTTTACCCTCCTGTTTTACGGTACTGGATCGTAGCCGCCTTTTGAGAACGGGTTACACCTTAAAATTCTCCAGACCGCTAACAAACTCCCTTTAAACGCACCATATTTTTCAATTGCTTCAATTGCATATTGAGAGCACGTTGGAGTATATCTGCATACGCCTCGTCCTTTCAATGGTGAAAGAGCTACTTGATAAAAACGAATGCAGTATATCAAAAACTTCTTAACAATTTTCACCTTGATTCACCTCGATTAATAGATGGTGAAGTTTAGCCAAATGTAAGAAAGCACTTTCCACTTCTAAAAAGCCCTTCCCCTTTACAGATGGTCTGGCAATTACAACAATATCATAACCAGTCACTATCACATCTGCATGTAAACGATTACTTTCTCTAATTAATCTTGTAACTCGATGTCTTACTACACTGTTCCCTACCTTTTTACTAACAGAAATCCCTACTCGATTATAAGGAAGATCATTTTTCCTTATATACATAACAAGATACCGATTTGCTAAGGATTTTCCGCTATTGTATACGGTAACAAAGTCCTTATTCTTCTTTAACGATTCAAAACGTTTCACAATCTAATTCCTCTTAGTTTGATGTTCTTAAAAAACGTATTCTCTTTGTTGGCGATCTCCATTATTTCAACTTATTTTCCATCACGGATCGCCTATCTTTACACGAAAAATTTTGAAATAAAGAAAAGAAAAGGTCACATTAACTGCGACCTATGCTCTATGCTGATAACTTAGCTCTACCTTTTCTTCTTCTGCTAGCAAGAACTTTTCTTCCGTTAGCAGTGCTCATTCTTTTTCTAAATCCATGAACTTTTGATCTCTGTCTTTTTTTAGGTTGGAATGTCATTTTCATAACTACAAGCACCTCCTTCTATCTCATTACTAATAATCTTATAATTAATATTCAAACGATTCTTCTAGCACTTCTTCTGCAAATTGGCATAGAAGTCCCTAGATTGATAAGAACATCACTCCTATTATAAGGGTCAATGCCCGAAACGTCAAGTATTTCCTACGTTTTTTTTCATTCCACAACCATTCACACATAAAAAACAGGAGTTTCACAAGTTATCCACAAAATGTTGACAACTTGTGTATAACTTTTTCCTTTCTTGTTTATAATTTCTATTTTTTATGATTTTTTCTTAGTTTTGCACGATTTTTTATCTGTTAATATGTTTATTACTTTATCCACACATAAATCCACAGTTTTTTATTTCTTCCTATTATAATGGGATCAAAATTTTAAAAGTTATACACAATCCGTTATTGAAAAAAATCCACATATGTTATAGTATATATATAAGCGAAAGTATGTAAATCGATATGGAACCAAAAAACTCAGGAGTAAACAACACTATGAAAAAGACAATTGAAGAAAAATGGAACGACATACTCTATTTGGTTGAAAAAGAACATGATGTATCCCAAGTAGCAATTAACGCTTGGATTCGTCCATTAAAAATATTTGAAGTTACTGACGATAAAATCACATTTATTGTGGATAGTAAATTAGATACTCGCGGTATTGACTTCATCAAAATGAAGTTCTACGATATGTATCTTCAAATGGCTATTGAAGAACTTCTTCATAAACAATATACAATAGATTTTATTTTAGAAAGTCAAATTGGAAGCCAAGTTTCAAGTGCTTCCAGTTCTATTTCTGAGCCAAAAGCGGCTCCTGCACCTGAGATTTATAACAATCTCAATCCAAAGTATACCTTTGACACCTTCGTTGTCGGTAATAATAATAAATTAGCTCATGCAGCAAGCCTTGCTGTTGCGGATGCCCCTGCGGAAGCTTACAATCCGCTCTTTTTATACGGAGGGGTTGGACTTGGTAAGACTCACCTTATGCATTCCATCGCCCACTACATCCTCGATCATAATCCTAACGCCAAGGTGCTTTATGTGACAAGTGAGAAATTCACAAATGAGCTAATTGATTCCATTCGACACGATAAAAATGCAGAATTCCGCAATAAGTATAGAAATATTGATGTTTTATTAATTGATGATATCCAGTTTATTATAGGAAAAGAAAGTACACAAGAAGAGTTTTTCCACACATTTAATACCCTTCACGAAGCAAAAAAACAAATTATTATTTCTTCTGATAAACCGCCAAAAGACATGGAAACATTAGAAGAACGACTTCGCTCTCGCTTTGAATGGGGATTAACAGCGGATATTCAGTCTCCAGATTATGAAACTAGAATGGCAATTCTTAAAAAACGTGCAGAACTTGATGGCCTTGATATTGATGATGATGTCATGCAATACGTTGCCAACAATATCCAGTCCAATATTCGAGAATTAGAAGGCGCTCTTAATAAGATCTGCGCTTATTCTGCTTTAGAGAGAAAACCAATTAATGTAGAATTAGCAGAGGAGGCATTAAAAGATCTCATCACACCAGAAGGTCATAAAGAGATCACACCAGAACTGATTATGAATACAGTTGCAGAACATTATAATGTCTCTATTTCCGATATGGTATCCAAGAAAAAAAGCCAAGAAATTGCCTATCCTAGACAGATCGCCATGTATTTATGCCGAAAATTAACGGATGCCTCTCTTCAATACGTTGGAAATATGCTAGGAAAGCGCGATCATACTACGATAATTCACGGTGCTGAAAAAATTGAGAATGACTTATCTAAGAATCCTTCTTTAAAGAATACAATTGACGTTATTATTAAGAAACTAAATCCCAGTTAATAATTCATTTTTAAGATGATATCTTATTCACATTGGATTGTGAATAAGATGTTATTTTTCTGTGCATTTTCTGTGTATGAAATTAATGCTGATCTGCATCTGTGGATAACCTAAAAGTTATTCGGAATCAATTCTTAAGTTATACACATAGTTATTCCATGAGGGATCCCCCCTTGTCTTAAGGGATCCCCCGTCTTATCCACATATTAACACTGCCTACTACTATGACTACGAATTTTATTTATATATATCTATCTATTTACCCCCGAAAGGAGTTATACACAATATGAAAATTATTTGTTCAAAATCCAAGTTATTATATGGTGTTTCTATTGCATTAAAAGCAGTATCTAATAAAACAACATTGCCTATTTTGGAATGTATTTTAATTGAGGCAAACAATCATAAAATAAAATTAACAGCAAATGATATGGAACTCGGTATAGAAACTATCGTAGAAGGAGAGATTTTAGAAGAAGGAAAAATCGCAATTAATGCAAAACTATTCTCTGAAATCGTAAGAAAACTTCCAGATAACGACGTAACGATTACAACCGACGAAAATTATCAAGCAGTCATTCGCTGTGAAAAAGCAAAATTCAATATTTCTGGAAAAGCAGGTGATGATTTTGCCCACTTACCAGATGTGGAAAAAGATAAATTTATTTCATTATCCCAATTTACATTAAAAGAAGTGATTCGCCAAACAATCTTTTCTATATCCGATAATGAAAATAATAAATTAATGACAGGAGAACTTTTTGAAGTAAATGGCGATCACTTAAACGTTGTTTCCTTAGATGGACACCGCATTTCTATTCGTAATATCGAATTAAAAGAAAGTTATGAATCTGTCAAAGTTGTTGTTCCAGGGAAGACATTAAACGATGTGAGCAAAATTTTATCTGGAGATGCGGATAAAGATGTTCGCATCTATTTCACAGCAAAACATATTTTATTTGAATTTGATTCCACAAAGGTAGTTTCTCGTCTATTAGAAGGAGAATATTATCGAATTAACCAAATGTTATCAAGTGACTACGAAACAAAGATCCGCATTAATAAAAAAGAATTTTTAGATTGTATCGATCGCGCCTCTTTATTAATTCGTGAGTCCGATAAGAAACCAATTATTATTCATATTGAAGACGCTAATATGGAATTAAAAATCCAATCCAATATCGGTTCGATGAAAGAAGATATTGTGATTCAACAAGAAGGAAAGGACATTTTGATTGGATTTAATCCAAAATTTTTAATGGATGCCTTAAGGGTAATTGACGATGAAGAGATTACAATTTACCTTGTGAATCCAAAGGCTCCTTGTTTTATTAAAGACGAAAAAGAAAGCTATATTTATTTAATTTTACCTGTCAACTTTAATGTGGCAGCCAACTCATAATGGAGGATACAAACATGGAAGTAATAAAATTAAGAGAAGAGTTTATCAAACTAGGACAGGCATTAAAAGCCGCTAATTTAGTAAGCTCTGGTGTAGAAGCAAAAATCGTGATTCAAGATGGAGAAGTATTCGTAAATGGAGAAGTATGCACACAAAGAGGAAAGAAACTCTATAACGGAGATACGGTAACATTTGCGAATCAGACAATTAAAATTGAAGAATAGATAGGGCGTTATATAGTATGATAATCGAATCTCTGGAGCTTTTAAATTATCGTAATTATGAGCATTTAGACTTAAAGTTTGCAAAAGGAACGAATATATTTTATGGCGATAATGCCCAAGGAAAAACAAATATTTTAGAGGCGTTATATGTGAGTGCTACGACAAAATCCCATCGTGCTAGCATGGATAAAGAGTTAATAAGATTTGATCAACCAGAGGCACATATTCGTGTTCATTTGAGAAAAAAAGATGTCCCTCATAAGATCGATATGCATTTAAAGCGTAGTAAGGCAAAGGGAGCTGCCATTGATGGAATACCGATCCACCGTTCCAGTGAATTGTTTGGAATGTTGAATATTATTTTCTTTTCTCCTGAGGACTTATCTTTAATTAAAAATGGACCAGGGGAGAGAAGGAGATTTCTCGATCTAGAACTTTGTCAATTAGATCCTATTTATTTTCACAATTTAACGCGGTATAATAAAGTATTAAAACAGAGGAACAATCTCTTAAAACAGCTTAATTTTCGTCCAGATTTAGAAGAAACACTTGAAATATGGGATAGTCAACTGATAAAATATGGAACAGAGGTTATGAATCGCAGACAACAGTTCATAACAATGTTAAATGATATCATTGCCAAAATTCATCAAAACTTGACAGGTAGTAAAGAACAGTTAGTCATTTCGTATGAGGGCAGTTGTAAGGTAGAGGAGTTTGCTATGCAATTAAAAGCAAAAAGTCATATGGATAAAAAGCAATGCTCTACAACCATTGGGCCTCATAGAGATGATATAAAATTTCAGGTGAATGAGATTGATATTCGAAAATATGGTTCCCAAGGACAGCAGAGAACAGCGGCATTATCGCTGAAACTGGCTGAAATTGAACTTGTAAAGCAAGTGATCCATGATACTCCAATTTTATTATTAGATGATGTATTATCAGAGCTTGATATGAACCGTAAAAACTTTCTTCTTGGAAGTATTAAAGGAGTTCAGACGATGATCACTTGTACTGGACTTGATGAATTTGTGCAGAGTCAGTTAGCGATTAATCAGATATATTATGTGAGCCAAGGAACTGTTGTTCAGAAATAGGAGGAAATAAATAATGAGTACCGAATATGGAGGAGATCAAATCCAAGTATTAGAGGGTCTTGAAGCCGTGCGTAAAAGACCTGGTATGTATATCGGAAGCACCTCAGCAAGAGGGCTTCACCATCTTGTATATGAAATTGTAGACAATGCAGTCGACGAGGCACTTGCAGGATTTTGTAATACCATTTATATCACAATTGAAAAAGATAATGTAATTGAAGTAAGAGATAATGGACGTGGTGTTCCAATTGGTATGAACCATAAAGCAGGACGTCCAGCTATCGAGCTTGTATACACTGTTCTTCATGCAGGTGGAAAATTTGGAGGGGGCGGATACAAAGTATCTGGTGGACTTCATGGAGTAGGAGCATCTGTTGTAAATGCTCTTTCTGACTGGATGGAAGTAAAAGTACATCGAGATGGAAAAATTCACTTCCAGCGCTATGAACGTGGAAAAATCATGAATGAATTAAAAGTGATTGGAGAAACCGATCATACAGGAACTGAAGTGCGTTTTAAAGCCGATGGAACAATTTTTGAAGAGACTGTTTATGATTATAATACATTAAAACAACGTCTTCGTGAGATGGCATTCTTAACAAAAAATCTTCGTATTGTTCTTCGTGATGAGCGTGGAGAAAATGAGAAAGAAGAAGTATTCCACTATGAAGGTGGTATTAAGGAATTTGTGGCTTATTTAAATAAAAAACAAGATCCTCTTTATTCTGATATTATCTATTGTGAAGGAACAAAAGATGACGTATATGTGGAAGTAGCCATGCAGCATAACGACTCCTATAATGAAGGATGTTATAGCTTCGTTAATAACATTACGACTCCAGAAGGGGGAACCCATTTAACTGGTTTTCGAAATGCATTGACAAAGACTTTTAACAACTATGCAAGAGAAAATAAAATCTTAAAAGATAGTGATCAAGCCCTTAGTGGAGAAGATATCCGTGAAGGTCTTGTGGCTATTATTAGTGTAAAAATAGGAGAGCCTCAGTTTGAAGGACAGACAAAACAAAAGCTTGGAAATAGTGAAGCACGTGGTGCTGTTGATAGCATTGTTAGCGAACAACTGACTTATTTCTTAGAGCAAAATCCTTCCGTTGCAAAAATTATTTGTGAAAAGGCACTTCTTGCACAAAGAGCGAGAGATGCTGCGAGAAAAGCAAGAGAACTTACAAGAAGGAAATCAGCTCTCGATGGAATGTCACTTCCAGGAAAATTAGCAGATTGCTCTGATAAAAATCCTGAAAACTGCGAAATTTACATCGTAGAGGGAGATTCTGCGGGTGGTTCTGCAAAGACCGCTCGTTCAAGAGCAACACAGGCCATTTTACCTCTTCGTGGTAAGATTTTAAATGTTGAGAAATCTCGTCTTGATAAAATTCTTGCAAATGAAGAAATTAAAGCCATGATTACTGCATTTGGAACAGGTATTCATGAAGATTTTGATATTAGTAAACTTCGTTATCATAAAATTATTATTATGACAGATGCCGATGTGGATGGTGCCCATATCGCGACTTTACTTTTAACATTCTTCTATCGTTTTATGCCAGAACTAATCAAACAAGGTCATGTATATTTAGCAAAACCACCACTTTTTAAAGTGGAGAAAAATAAAAAAGTGTGGTATGCCTATAGCGATACTGAGTTAAACGATATTATGACAGAGATTGGAAGAGATAGTAACGTGAGAATCCAGCGTTATAAAGGTCTTGGAGAGATGAATCCAGATCAGCTTTGGGAGACAACAATGGATCCACAAAACCGTATTCTCTTACGTGTGGCTATGGACGAAGATGAAATGGCAAAAGTAGATGAAACATTTGTAACATTAATGGGAGATAAAGTAGAACCAAGACGTGAATTCATTGAAGCCAATGCAGAGTTTGCAACAATGGATATTTAGGGAAGATGAAATAAAAAAGGGGAGTAAAAGCTCCGATATGAATTGATAAATCCCAATCTAGGAGGAAATTATGGACGATAGTACAATCTTTGATAAAGTTCAAGAAGTAGACCTTGTGGAGAAAATGGAAAAATCCTACATTGACTACGCTATGAGCGTTATCGCAGCCAGAGCTTTGCCAGATATTAGAGATGGTTTAAAGCCAGTGCAAAGAAGAATTTTATATGCAATGATCGAGTTAAACAATGGTCCTGACAAGCCACACCGTAAGTGTGCCCGTATTGTCGGTGATACAATGGGTAAATATCACCCTCATGGTGATAGTTCCATTTATGAAGCATTAGTAAAACTTGCACAACAATGGTCCACAAGATATCCATTAATTGATGGACATGGAAACTTTGGTTCTGTAGACGGTGATGGTGCAGCCGCTATGCGTTATACCGAAGCAAGACTTAGCAAGATTTCTATGGAAATGCTTGCAGATATTAACAAAAACACAGTAAACTTTACTCCAAACTTTGATGAATCCGAGAAGGAACCAACAGTGCTTCCATCTCGTTATCCAAATTTACTTGTGAATGGAACATCAGGAATTGCCGTTGGTATGGCAACCAATATTCCACCTCATAACTTAAATGAAATCATCGATGCCGTTGTAAAGTTAATTGACAACCAAGTGTTAGAAGATCGCGATACAAGCATTGAAGAATTATTAGAAATCGTAAAAGGACCAGACTTCCCAACAGGTGCTACAATCCTTGGAAGAAGAGGTATCGAAGAAGCCTACCGCACAGGACGTGGTAAAATTAAAGTGCGTGCGGTTACCGATATTGAACCGATGAACTCTGGAAAACAACGTATTGTTGTAACAGAACTTCCATACATGGTAAATAAAGCAAAATTAATTGAGAAAATTGCTTCTCTTGTAAAAGAAAAGAAAATCGAGGGTATCTCAGAACTTCGTGATGAATCCGATAGAAATGGTATGAGAATTTGTATTGAGCTGAAAAAAGATGTCAATACAAATGTCTTATTAAACCAGCTCTATAAACATACACAAATGCAAGATACTTTCGGTGTCAATGCATTAGCTCTTGTGAATGGAGAGCCAAAAGTATTAAATCTCCATGACATGGTTTATTATTACTTAGAGCATCAAAAAGAAGTTATTACCAGAAGAACTCAATATGAATTAAACAAGGCAAAAGAAAGAGCTCATATTTTAGAGGGACTTTTAAAGGCACTTGATCATATTGATGAAGTGATTCAGATCATTCGTGGTTCTGAAAATGGTGCAAAAGCAAAGATTAATTTAATTGAACGTTTTGGATTATCCGATGCACAAGCACAGGCCATTATTGATATGCGTTTAAAAGCTTTAACTGGATTAGAGAGAGAAAAGCTTGAAAATGAATACAATGAGTTAATGGCAAAAATTGCGGAATTACAAGCAATTTTAAATGATGAGAAAAAATTATTAGGTGTCATTCGAGAAGAAATTTTAATTACAAAAGAAAAATTCGGTGATGATAGAAGAACAGAAATTGGATTTGATGATGAAGATATCACAATTGAAGACTTAATTCCAAGAGAAGATACCGTTATCGCTATGACAAAACTTGGATACATTAAGAGAATGACCATTGATAACTTCAAGAGTCAAAACCGTGGTGGTAAAGGAATTAAAGGTATGCATACCATTGATGAAGACTTTATTGAAGAGTTGTTTATGACAACAACACACCACTATATTATGTTCTTCACAAATTCTGGAAGAGTTTACCGCTTAAAAGGATATGAAATTCCAGAATCTAGCCGTACTGCTAGGGGAACAGCCATTGTAAACTTATTACAACTTCAACCAAATGAAAGAATTACAGCGGTAATTCCAATTGCGGAATATGAAGATAATAATTATTTATTTATGGCCACAAAAAATGGTATTGTAAAGAAAACTTCAATTAAAGAATATGAAAATATTCGTAAATCAGGTCTCGCAGCCATCAACTTGCGAGAAGGTGATGAGTTAATTGAAGTAAAGACAACCGATAATGAAAAAGATATTATTCTTGTTACAAAATTTGGACAATGTATCCGTTTCAATGAAAGTGAAGTAAGAGAAACAGGACGTGTATCTATGGGTGTTATCGGTATGAACTTAATCGAAGGCGATGAAGTTATCGGTATGCAGTTGAATACACAAGGTGCCGATCTTTTAATTGTTTCTGAATATGGAATGGGTAAAAGAACAAGTATGGATGAGTTTACACCACAACGCCGTGGCGGAAAAGGTGTAAAATGCTATCGTATCATGGAGAAAACAGGAAACGTTGTTGGCGTAAAAGCCGTTGATCCAGATGACGAAGTTATGCTTATCACAACACAGGGAATTGTCATTCGACTTCAAGTAAATGATATTTCTGAACTTGGAAGAATTACATCAGGTGTAAAACTTATCAATATGCAAGATGATATTACGGTTGCAAGTATTGCAAAAGTAAGAGAAACTACAGCAGAAGTAACGATAGAAGAAGTCGACACAACAGAAGTGTAAAAGTAAAAAACAATTAGTACAAAAAATAAAAAATAAAGAATAAAAGGATAGGGCTGTTATATTAGATGTATTAGAATGTTATGTTTCAAAACCATAGCAAATTCGGATTGGGTTCAATACGAATGGAATGGATTTGGGAAGAACTTTTAATAATATGACAGCCCTTTTTGTTATATAAAAAATTTATACCAAAAAATGGATATTTCGTATTTTAATAGAGTGTTATTTGATATGTTAGTATATAGTTCATCATTGGGGAATGGGGGTGATTCCATTGGACAATTTACTTTTTTATCTATTATAAATTTTATTAAGAAAGAATGAGGTGATTTTAATGAAGGATTCTCCGTTAAATATTCTTGCTATAAAGACAATACTTCTCAGTATATTTGGCTTAAGTGTACTTCCATTTCTTTCAGTTATCATTCAATACATAGATTCGATAACTAACTTTAGTTCTGGAAGAGGATATTATGCTAATAGTAGTGAATATATTTTTAAAAGTCCTCTAGTTTATATTGGAATAGTTCTTTGTATTAATATTATTTTAGGAGTTTCATACTTACTCTATAATGCATTTAAAAAAAAGAGGGGTGTTTCTAATGAAAAAATGAATTAGTATGCTGTTAAGTATTGTTTTGGTTTTGTGATGTTCAATAACTGCTTTTGCTGCTGATATCAATAACAATTCATCGCAAAATCTCCCTAAAAATAAAAAGTAAAATTCAAATGGGATTGAAAACTAAAATTTAGACAAAAAGTAGAAAAAGTAGAAGTAGAGATAATAGAGATCATGAAGATTCTAAACATGGAATTTTTATGATCTTTTTTGTTTACATAAAGAAAAAAGAATTGTGTAATGGTATTTTATATAGGTTAAAAAACAGTCTCATTTATCATAGATAATCTAATTAATATATTGTCAAAATTGTATGTTTTGTAGGGAAAAGTGATCGTATAATAGTATATTCATGCATAGTATCAAAATATTATTTGCAATATATGATATGGTGTTAAAAACAATTAATTAATAGAATAAAATCATACATTTTATTTATGAAAGGAGTTTAACT
>UQVN01000026.1 GCA_900544525.1 uncultured Eubacteriales bacterium | reverse complement strand
TTACTGTCTAAATTAACATAAGCAATCATATCATTTAATGCGCTCTCTGTTTCATAAAGCTCATACATACAATTTTTTGTATAAGAAGAAATGCTTTCCATTTCCTCTTCTATTTCTCGTACAATTCGTACTTGCTGATTATAAATAGCATCTATTTTTTGTCTTTTTATTGTAATTAAAAAGTTCCCTTCCAAAATAAGAACCATACTCATAATTAAAAAAGAATAATAAAGACGGTTTTTTTATAAATATCATGTGTCGCTGTTTTCATGTTTTTTTCTATTTCTCCCCTCGTATTTCTCCTATCTCGTCTAAAAAATTTACTTCGTTGTTCTTGCCAATTCCTTTATGTAAGTAAAAGACTGCCGTATCAAAGCATCATTGACACGACAGTTACTTTTACTCCTCCATACTGGAGAACAATTTTTGATTCATATAAATAATAAGATAGCTATAAATGCTTCCAAAAAATAAAATAGCCGTTCCTGGCATTATTTCATAAAAAACTAAGATAGCTAAAAATGCAGCGGTATTACCTACCAAAAGAAGTGGTCTTCCTAACGCTAAAATCAGAGCATTTTTTAAAATATGTTTTAGCAATAGCTCATATCGCATTGTGAGCAAATAAAAGTAAGGTGTTAGGATCACAATACCAATTAATAGTATTTTGAAAAAAATCTGCATAAATAAAATAGGAAATACATTTGTAAAAAAGCGAATATTCATGGTCATCATAAAAATGGCACATAGTTGCAAAAAAGCGATAATTATACTCTGTTTAAAGTTGCTACCATATCCCTTAAAATAAACAGAGAAAAAGAAAATGTCTTTTTCCTTGCGAAAACGAAACATGCTATAAAATAATGCACTAAGTGATGGTCCAAGAGGGAGTAAGCAGAATAAGAAAAACAACAAATAATTTCCTATTTGATCAACTCCTACAAAAGTAAGAAAAAATAATACAGGAATATTACAAAACAAAAAACATACATTGACTCCTATCATTTGCCATAATCCACTACAAAATCCCATAATCTTTTCCATTGAAAATGTCATTTTCTTCTCCTCCTTTTACCCTTTCCTATTTCCTGCTCTCCTACTTCTAATCTCTATTTTCTGCAATTACTACGACTTGTCCTATTTTTTTATTACCGCTATCCATTTCTCCATTTCTTGTCACAGTAATAGTCGTAATCACTCCATTTTCTTTCGTAGAAATTCCATCATCTTCATAATATTGATAACTAGCATTTTCAGATACAAAAGCGAATAAATTCAATTCCATTTCTTCTAGCTCTTCTACCGATTCTTTTGCCTCTCCTAATAACAAGAGCTTATCTTTTCTTAAGAAAAATACTACTTCTTCTAAAGAAACAGAAATATAATGATCGCCTTTTTTCAACACTTGTGTTTCATATTCATCGGCTGTTTTAAACCGAATCAAAAGCATATCCTCTGGTAAATAGACGTAACGTCCTCCTTTGTTTTGTTCATAGACAGGTGCTATCATGAGACCATCTCCTAATAGCAGTTGATCTTCCACTTCTTTTGCCCTTTCATCCAATGGATAGTCAAAGCAAAGTGGTCGAAAATAGAGTTCATCTTGTAAGACACATTTCATATATTCACTGTACAAATAAGGAATTAATCGATAACGAAGTTTAATGATTTCTCGCATTTCATCTATAGAGCCAAATTGATATACTTCTTGTCTTCTTGTACCCATGGCAGAATGATTTCGCATCAATGGCACAAAGACAGCAAACGCGAGCCATCGAAGTAATAGATCTTCTGTCACATCATCTCCAAATCCTCCAATATCAGCACCACAATACAAGAACCCACACATATTAAGAGATGGCATCATTTTTATATTTAAGAGCAAATGGCTCCACCAAGATTTATTATCACCTGTCCAAATACCACTATAACGATGCATTCCAATATAAGAAGAGCGGGAAAATAGTAACATTCTCTTTTCTGGCACGAACCGTTCCATCGCCTCTTTTGCAGCACGTGTCATATAAAAACCATATAAATTATGTACCCGATCATGGCGTATCTTTTCTCCATGAAACGTATGATAAAATCGCTCATAATCTTCTTTTTGATTAGCAAGCCCGTATACGAGAGGTTGTAACTCTAAAAAGTCATTTAAATTATCTTTTTTCATAGACTTTCCTTTTTCATATACTTTTTCTAACCCTTCTTCTGAATAAAACATGGCTGGTTCATTCATATCGTTCCAAAAACCATCGATGCCTAGTTCGATCAGCTCTCGATATCCATTTCCAAACCACGCTCTCGCCTCTTCATTTAATACATCTGGAAAATGAACTTTTCCCGGCCAAACACCAGCGATAAACTCTGTTCCATCTTCTTTTTTGCAAAAATATCCATGTTTTATCCCTTCTTCGTAGGTTTTATAACCATGTTCTATTTTCACACCTGCATCAATAATCGGCACGAGATGAACGTGGTCTTTTTTTAACTCCAAAATCAACTGTTTTAAATTTGGAAATCGCTCCTTATGAATGGTAAAATCTTTATACCGCTCCATATAATCAATATCAAGGTAAATCGCATCCAAGGGAATCTGATGTTCTTTATAATTTCTTACACATTCTAAAATATCCGTCTCATTTTGGTAGCCCCAACGACTTTGCTGGTATCCAAATGCCCACTTTGGTGGAATATAGCTTTTTCCAATTAATTTTCGAAATTGCTTTACAACATCAAGATAACTTTCTCCTTCTATAAGATAGACATAAAAACCTTCTTTTGGCACGGAAATTTTTAGCTCTTCTTTGTTGATATAACCAATATCAAATCGTACCAATCCTGCACAGTCTAAAAAAATACCAAATGGCTTTTCTTCTTCTAGTAATAAAAAGTTATGTGCCCCATATAAAGAGCGTTTTCCTTCGGTATGCTCTGGATCATCGGTACAATTGCTTTCATAAATCCAGCCCCTTTTGTTAATCCCTCTCACTTGCTCCCCTAAGCCAAATACTGCTTGCTTTGGTTTTAAAGAGTAAAAAAGAGTTGTTTCTTCCTTATTTTGCTCTACTAAAAAATAAGGAATCTCTCCTTTCGAAATAGAAATTGTTTCAACAACAGCTTCTGTGTCCAGTGGACATCCAAAACAATACTTTAAAATCATGCTTTGCCTCCCTCTTCTGTTAACGAGAAACCAAGCAGAGAATTTTCTCTACTTGGTTTTCTTTCGAGATATCATTCTTTCTTCCTAATTTTAACAGATTTAAAAAGAAAACAAAATGGTTTTTATCTCATATGGCTTGATTGTCATAATAATTTCTTTTTCTGTTTTTGCTTCTTTTAATGGACGTTCTCTTAAATCTCCCTCTTGATAAGAAGTATAAGTAAAGCCCGTCTGAATGGTAACATTTCTTGTTTCTCCTGCATATTCATGGAAACGAACAACGATATATTGACCGTCTTCTGATTTCTTCACCGCATCTAACTCAACATGAGCTCCTTCAAAGTTTATAAATTGTTCAAATGGAAGTTCTACGTTACCAGCCACTACTTTCATCGGATCATTCAAGCGATATGCCTCTTCTACAACTTTGGCTTCGATGAAATCTCCTCTATGAGGAAGAAGAGAATAAGTAAATTGATGCTCTCCTTGATCTTGTGCATAATCTGGATGGGTTGCAGATTTTAATAACGTAATACGCATCACATGATCTTTTACATCGTGTCCGTATTTGCAATCATTTAACAAGCTTACACCATAATTTCTCTCAGAAAGATCCACATAACGATGAGCAACACTTTCAAAGCGTGCTTGATCCCAGCTTGTATTCCAGTGATTTGGACGTCTTACATTTCCATATTGTACATCGTACGTCGCATAAGTGGAACGGATATCCACTGGAAAGGCCGCTTTTAAGAGTTGATGTTTTTCATGGAAATCTACATAAGTTTTAAAGTCAATTCTTCTATTATTTCCATAGACAATCATATCTTGTGCAATCGTAGATTTTCCATAACTCCATTCCATATGAAGTGTCAAAGATACCGCACCTTGTTCTGCAAGTTCAAAGGCAGTTAAATTTGTAATTTCTCTCATTTTTTGTTGATAGAAAATATCAATATCCCAAGCATCATTATCTAATGGCTTATCTTCAAACATCTGAAGAACGTTAGCACATTCTCCTGCCTTTAACACTTCACGGCTATATGTCTTATCAAACAATCGTTCTATTTGTCCTGTTTCATTAAAGACAATTGTATAATATGGTGTTTCCAATTCTCTTCCATGGAAAACAAACGGAGATTGTTGTTCCACTTCCGTTTCCTCGAATACGATTGTTTTAAATCCAGTAGCCTTTACCTGTTTCACTTCTACATAAGTTCCGTCTACTGTTTTTTGAGAAGTCAATACTTCTCCATCTTTATTTTTAAATATACCCTTTCTTGTTTCAGAAAGTTTTACCACATCATTTCCTGTCCAAGAAGAAGGATTGATAATGGTATAAGTATCTTTTTGCTCTTTGACGATGGCATCATAAAAGCTCTTCTCCACCTTTTCTCCAATTCCTTGAATGGCTGGATAATTTTTTCTGGAATCTTCATACACTTCACGAATGGAAGAACCTGGAATAATATCATGGAACTGATGGGTTAAAATCTGTTTCCAACCTTCTGTCAATTCTTCTTGTTTTGCAAATACTAAATCTCCTTTTGCTATCGCCTCCATAACAGCGAACCATTCCACATTGCGATAGAAAAGCTCCATCTTACGATTCATTAACTTATTATAGCCTTGGCTTGTATAAGTACCCCGATGATACTCTAAATACAATTCCCCATCCCATGTATGTACATATTGATCCGTAGTTTCAACGGTTTCTTTTAATTTTCTAAAATAGTCCTTTGCCGTCCCTGTCTTACAATTTGGAAGTCCTGGAACTTTATCAATTCTTCTTCTAAATTCTAACATATCACGGTTAACGCCACCGCCACCATCTCCATATCCATAAGAAACTAAAAGATCTTTGTTCATATCTTTTTCGCTATAAGCATCCCAAACACCTTTTACTGTAAATGGCAACAACTCTCCATTATAGGTGTAAAACCAAGATCCTGGTTCATTCCATGGGCATGGCGTTGTAATAAAATGAGTCAAAATCTCACTGCCATCAATTCCTTTCCATTTGAAAGTATCATGTGGCATACGATTATATTGATTCCAACTAATTTTCGTTGTCATAAACATGGAAATGCCCGCTTTTTTTAGAATCTGGGGCAATGCCCAAGAATATCCAAACACATCTGGCAACCATAAATATTCGGTTTCTTGATTAAATTCTTCTTTAAAAAACTTACTTCCAAGTAAAATTTGACGAGTTAAAGATTCTCCACTTGTTAAGTTACAATCTGCTTCTACCCACATAGCACCGCCAGTTTCCCACTGACCTTCTCTTGCCTTTTGTTTCATTTCTTCGTATAATTCTGGGAAGTCTTCTTTTACATATTCATAAATTTGAGGCTGTGTTTGTAAGAAAATATATTCTGGATATTTCTCCATTAAACGCATAACAGTTGAAAAAGAACGAGATGCCTTTTCTCTTGTATGTTTTAATCTCCAAAGCCAAGCCACATCAATATGGGTATGTCCAATACAAGTAACATTGACAGAAGAACGTTTCTCCATTTCTTCAATGGAAATATTCAAATCATCATCTGCTTCATGAACCGAATGATAAAATTCTTCACTACCTGGATAAGACCAGTCAATTTTATTTAAAGAACGGTTCAGTGCTTTTAATAAATCATGACGAACTGGATCCTCTTCTTTTAACACTAAAACTGTTTTATAGACAATATAGGCAAGATAATAATAATCATCAACCTTCTCATCTAACCATGCAATTTGCGCTTGATTGATACGGTGTTCTTGGTCTTTTGGCACACCACCACCTTCTAATCCTGACCAAAGGCGAAATGTAAAATCCACAGTTGTTCCACAGCAAGCTTCCTCTAAAAACACCTCCTTATGGTTACTATCCACCCCTTGATACGGCTTTTTATTCAAATAAAGAAGAGATTCAAATCCAGAGTTATTTCCTGCTCCTGTATTTCCAAAATCAAAGAGACCTAAGACTTGCTTTCCTTTCCACTCTGCTGGAATCGCAACATCTTTATGAAGCCATAAGTAACGATCTCTTCCTGCCCATGTTTCCCCTATTTTTATCGTTGCAAACTCACTAAAATCGGTTGGCACTTCTGGATTTGTTACTCCTTTTGTGTCTTCTTGAGATAAAAATTCTTTGATAGAAATCCCCTCACGATAACGATAATTTTTTAATTCTTCAATTCTTCGTTCTGCTTTACGTTCTGTTAAAAACATACGTTCTGAATCCTCCTTGTATTCCGATAAGTTAAGTTCTGACCTAATACTAGCACGAACGAAGAAGATCCGCTATTCGTATTATTCTACATTTAGTGTAAAAATTTTAGTTTCTACCTTTTTAGAAAAAGAATTTACTTTCCCTTTGTCACCATTACTTTTTGATAGAAAACCCGCAATATTCCAACACCAATTCGCTAAACATAGCATTTGCCCAAGAAAACCATTCTCTTGTATAGTTGATCGAGTCGTCTACATGAAATCCTTCGTGCATAACACCCTTTCCTCCATCGGTATGAACTAATAACGAAAGAATCTTTTTCTTTTCTTCTTTTGTCTTGGCAGTCAAGCCTTCCATGGCTAATGCAATATGCCAAATATAACGAGGTGGCGTGTGAGAACTTCCGATTCCACTGGCCTTTGTTCCACTATAATAATAAGGATTCATCTCACTTAAAATCAATTTCCTCGTCTGTTCTTCTACCTTTTTATCCTTTCCTTGATATCCTAAATAAGACATGGAAAGCAAACTTGGAACGTTGGCATCATCCATCAAAGCATATTGTCCAAATCCATCCACTTCATACGCATACACTTCTCCAAATGCTTCGGTCTTTGTAATGCCATACGTTTCAATAGCCTCATAAATTTGTTCTTTTAACACCTTTGCTCTTTGGTTTAATTTTTTATCATGTAACACTTCTTCTGCAATTTCTTCTAAATATCCTAAAACGACAGTGGCAAACATATTAGAAGGAATCAAATAACCATAAATACAAGCATCATCACTTGGACGAAATCCAGACCAAGTAAAACCAATTCCCGATTTTACAAGAGCACCTTTCCCATTTCTTGATAGCGTATCCGTATAATAAGTATTTCTTCGAATAAAATGATAATCCGATGTCTCTTCGTGATTTTGCTCTGTTTCAAAAACAGTTAAAATATCATTGACACCTTTAATGAATATTTCATCAAACTGCTTTGTCCTTCCCGTGTTTTTCCAAAGGAGATAAGCTAGTTGTAACGGATAGCAAAGAGAATCGATCTCATATTTCCTCTCCCATACCCAAGGATTTCTCTTTGTCTCATCCACTTCCCAACAGTTTCCATTAGGACCCTCATTAAATGCATTTGCATAAGGATCTATGTGAATATAAGCAAATTGTCTACGAACAAGCCCTTCTAATAATTGCGCTATTTCTTCCTCTTCTCTTGCTAAAATTAAATAAGGACGAAGTTGAGCGGTAGAATCTCTAAGCCACATAGCAGGAATATCTCCTGTAATCACATAAGTCGAACCATCTTCTAATTGTTTCACAGTTGTATTCAACGTGTTCGTATAACAAGTCTCAAACATTCGATAGATCTCTTCTTCCCCCTTTAATTTTTCTTTCACCTTTTCTAATAATCCAATCATTGATTTTGGTAACTGTTTTTGTTCCATTTTGAAACTCCTTTCACCCATTTAAAATAAAATTATTGCATCTTCTGTTATTCCTATAAGTTAACGATGGGAAGTACACTTTGTGAACAGCTCACGTTGGCGAACAGTCCGCTATATGTGAGCATAAATACTCCTGTATGCTCGTTGTATTCGCGTAAAAAAAGCTGTTGCATTTTTTGCAAACAGCTTTTTCTTATCGTTTTCTTCTATGCTTGTGCTAATTTTGCTTCCACTTCTTCTAATGATGGCATCGCAGGGATCGCTCCACGTCTTGTTACGCAAATTCCTGCTACAGCATTGGCAAAGCGTATCATTGTTTCTAATTCTACTAATGTGAGAGCATTGATTTCTTTTCCCGATACTACAACTCGGCTAATAAATCCACCCCAAAAAGAATCTCCTGCTCCTGTTGTATCAACAACTTTTGATGCAAAACCTGAAACAATGGAATATCCTTCTTTTGTGCGAACTAAAGCACCTTTTTTCCCTAATGTAACGACTACAATAGAAATTCCTTGTTCTACTAATCGTTCTGATGCCTTAATTGGATCGGCTTCTCCTGTCATCAATTCTGTCTCTTCATCGGAGATTTTTAAAACATTTACATAAGGAATTGGTTCTCTCATTTGTTCTATGGCTTGTTCTTTGCTTTCCCACAATAACTCTCTATAATTTGGATCATAAGAGATCATTGCACCTTGTTCTTTTGCATACTTTACTGCTTCCATAGTAGCTGTTCTACAAGGTTCATCGGTCAAAGAAAGAGAACCAAAATGAAATACTTTCGTCTGTTCTAATAACTTTTTATCAATCTCTTCCAAACGAAGTTTCGTATCCGCTCCAGGTTTTCTTGCGAAGGAAAACTTTCTTTCTCCTGAATCACTTAACTCTACAAAAGCAAGCGTTGTAAAAAAGTTATCATCATAAACCATTCCCTTTGTACAAATATGCTGTTCTTCTAACACTTCTTTTAAAAAAGTACCATGCATATCCGTTCCAACCTTTCCAATAAAGGCTGTTTTCATTCCAAGACGAGTGCTTGCTGTTAACATATTCGCAGGTGCACCACCTGGATTTTGCTCAAATAATCTCATTCCTGATTCAGAAACACCACTTTGTGTAAAATCAATTAATACTTCACCTAATGCTACAATATCAAACATAGAATCCTCCTATCTTCTTCTCCTAAAAAGAAACTTATTCCCATGAAAACTTCTCTATAAATAAAGGAAGTCTTATGATTTCTACAAATGAGAAGCAACCCCTTCTAGCTTTTGTATTTTATCATAAGAAGGAAGTTCTCTCTACTGTAAATTTCCTAGAAATACTGAACATATTCTTATTTTTTAACAGACAATAACATTTTTATAGTTTTCTTTCTTTTAGACAAACATAAAGTTCACTTTTTGCCGCTTGGTAATATGGCATAACTAAAATCCAGCCAAACCCTCCTAATATTGTTGCAAGCAAAAACCAACCGAAAAAAGAAAGTTGGAAAATAAAGATATTCCATTTTTCTCCTTCTGTCATTTTACGGCTCATTGATAGGGCTTGTTCCGCCGTAAGCTCTGTATTTTCTGCCAATAAATAAGACACAAAAAAATATTCATAAGATTTTATAATCCCTGGAATCACAAAAAGCAGTCCCCAAAGAAACACATATAAACTGCGTAAAAATAATACTTTTACAACATTCATATAACCATTTTGAAACGGCATAAGCATTTCGCTTACTCCCATATCTTGATGGCGATTTTTCAAAAAGAAAGAATTTAATCCTACTTCTAGCACACGAACGACAAAAATTTGATATAAGATACCTAAAATTGCTCGTATCATTGCTAACAAAAAACGCACTAATAACCATAAAAGCGCCCCACCTGTAATGTAATAATACGGATTTCCCAAACGACTTAATATTCCAATTCCTCTTGTTGCTGTGCTAATGGGATAGAAATACAAGTTTTCCCTATGAAATATACTCCAAAATCCTTGGAACCGATCCCACATATCGAAAACACTACCGCTTACTAGAGCATAGAGCAAACACGCAAGTAACCCAAATAAATAAAAATGTTTTAAAGCTTCTTTTGCATTTTCCTTTATTTCCACGCGATTAAACATCTTCCCCACTTCCTCTCAATTGCTCATAAATTGGTTTTTTTACTTTTTTTCTCGTTATCTCAACAAGATTTAAGCGTGTCATATCAATGACATCCGTTTTGATTCGATCTTTTGTTACAAAAGTTCGCAATGTCTGTAACAATTCTTCTTTATCTTCCTCTTCTTCCATATCAATAAAATCGACAATGATAATACCAGATAAATTTCGAAGTCGCAGTTGTCTTGCTACTTCCTTTGCCGCTTCTAAATTGATCTGTTTGAAATGTTCTTTCGTCTTCTTTTTGGAAACAGACTTTCCTGTATTGACATCAATCACAACCATCGCTTCTGTCGGTTGAATAATCAGATAACCTCCAGATTTTAGCCAAACTCTTTCCTTCAAAGCTTCTTCTATGTCCTTTTCTAACCCAAGCAATGCCATTAAAGACAAGTTTTCATCTTGATAGTATTCTAATTTTTCTAAATCCTCTGGCTGATAGGTTGATAAATACTCTTTCATCTCAGAATAGACCTTCTCATCATCCGTCACAATTCGATTAAAATTGCCGTTGTTTTGATCGCGAAGCTCTGTTAGATAAGAAGGAGGCGCTTCATACAATAAATGTCCTCCTGTTCGAAACTTTGCAACTTCCAATAACTTTTCATACTGCTCTTTTAGACGATCCGCTTCTAAAAGTAAGCGCTCTTTTGCAACTCCTATCGCATTTGTGCGAACAATCCAGCCATACTCTTTTGAACTTCTTTCTTTTATTACATCTTTTAGCCGTCTACGCTCTTCTTCTTTTGTAATCTTATTAGAAATACCAATCGCACACTTTCCTACCGTTAAAACAAGGTATTTTCCCGTTAGATTAATATAAGAAGTAACCCCAGCTAGCTTTGTCTTCATAGCCTCTTTTTGAACTTGAACTAATAATAGATCTCCCTCTTTTACGTGTTCATCTTTTTTTGCGTTTAAAAAAATAGGCTTTTTATTATCTGCTATCGAATAATAACAAAGCATTTGATCTCCCACTTCTACAAAAGCTCCATTAATATTTTTTACAACATTTTTTACTTTTCCAACATAAATATCACCAAGAGCCCCTTGCTTTTTACCAGAGTCAAAGCTTAGTTCACATAAACTTTTTTGTTCGTAAAGGGCCATAACAATATGCCCTTTACGATTTGTCACTACAAATTTACCAGTCATGCTTCTTTCTTCCCATCTTGTTTTGGTTCCATAATCTCATGTCCAACCGCTCCAAGAGGAATGAGTTTTCCTTCTTCTTTCGGATCTTGCATATAAGTTTCTAAACGATGGACTAAGAAACCAAATGGTTCATATTCCATTCCACACTCTTTGCAAAGTGCCATCATGACCGTTTCTGGTTTTAAATTGGCGACGCTTCCTGTTGCTAACTGCATAAAAATCGCATCATCTTTTTGTTCAATTTTATAAATCATTGGACGGATATCCACTTCTTTTTCGCTTTTCTTTGTCTTTTTTAAAATGCAAATAGAATCTTTTTTTGCAAAAGAATCTAACTGTTCAAAAAAGGTATGATCTTTATAATATCCATCACGAATTTTCACAAGATAGTCAGCTCCTGCTACACTAGCCATAGCATTTTCTGCATTATCATCAAGCTCTTTAAATTCTAAAATATGGAGTTCTTCCACCATGACTTCGTTAATTTTTTCTAACATTTCTTTGCTTGTTAATACGCTTTCAAACTCGGCATCTAAATATTCCCCTTCACTTGTAAGACCGATTCCAAGAGGGGCAGCAAAGGATAATAACTGATGAGGACTAAATCCTTTCGAATAAGCCACATCCACTTCCGCTCTTCGAAATGCCTTTTGGAAATAACGCATCACATCTAAATGTCCAATAAATTTAAGACTTCCTGTTTTTGTAAATTTAATTCTTACTTTCAAAGCAGACACCTCCACCAAATACTTTTGCACCACAACCTACGCACTGTTGACGACAGTTTGGCGTAATGACTTGAGCGTCTGTTGCACGAAGCCATTCACGTTTTAAAAATTCTTTTGTTACACCAATATCAATGAAATCCCAAGGGAATACTTCATCAAGCTCACGAACACGTGTTGTATAGAAGTCGACATCCACTCCATTGTTTTCAAACACTTGAAGCCATGTTTCATATTGGAAATATTCTGTCCAAGCATCGTAAATACATCCTGCTTTATAAGCATCATAAATGGATTTACAAAGGCGTCTATCTCCTCTTGCAAAAACACCTTCTAAAATCGTTGTCTTTGCATCATGCCATTGGAATTTTAAACTCTTTCGATTGTGTTGTGCTTTCATCTCATCGTTTACAATATGGGCTTTATCTTTATAATCTGTCATATTTACCATTGTGGCCCATTGAAGAGGCGTAAATGGCTTTGGAATAAAGAAAGAAGCACTAGCGGTAATGGAAATTCTTCCATGGCGATCTTCGGCTGGAAGCGTATAATATGCCATAGCAATATCTTCTGCTAAATGTGCAATATCTTTAATATCTTCTTCTGTTTCCGTTGGAAGTCCAAGCATAAAGTAAAGTTTAATACGGCTCCAACCGCCCTTAAATGCTTCTACTGCGCCATTTAAAATATCTTCTTTCGTAAGTCCTTTATTAATAACATCTCTCATTCTTTGAGAGCCTGCTTCTGGAGCAAATGTCATACTTCCTTTTTTCACATCTTGGACACGACTCATAACATCCAATGAAAATTCATCAATACGAAGAGATGGCAATGAAATGTTAATTCGTTTCTTTTGACACTCATCGATTAAAAAGTATGTGAGTTCTTTTAATGCAGAATAATCACTAGAACTTAATGAACTTAATGTAATTTCATCTTGTCCTGTATTCTTTAACATTTTCATGGCATACTCTTTTAACATATTGACATCTCGCTCACGAACTGGACGATAAATCTGTCCTGCTTGACAAAAACGACATCCGCGAATACATCCACGTTGAATTTCTAGTACAACACGATCTTGGGTTACTTTCATATAAGGAACAAGTGGTTTTTCTGGATAATACGTATTGGTCATATCCATCTGCACTTGTTTACGGATCGTTCTTGGCATTTCATCATCAATCGGATCAAAACTCTTTACTGTTCCATCTTCGTTGTATGTGACTTCATACATAGAAGGGGCATAGATTCCTTCCATTTTACCAGCTTCTTTTATAAATTCTTGACGGCTTTTTCCTTCTGCCCTCATTGTTTTATAAAGATCGATTAAATCAAAATAAATCGTTTCTCCTTCTCCAATATAAAAGAGATCAAAGAAATCCGCCAATGGCTCTGGATTATAAGTACATGGACCTCCACCGATAACAATTGGGTGCTCCCATGTTCTATCCTTTGTATAAATTGGAATTTGTGATAAATCCAATACTTGAAGAATATTGGTATAACACATCTCATATTGAATCGTAATTCCTAAAAAATCAAAATCTTTTACTGGCTCTTGTGACTCCAAGCCAAATAAAGGAATCTGTTGCTCTCTCATAATCTTATCAAGATCTGGCCATGGAGAATATACCCTCTCACACCAAACATCTTCTCTTCTATTGAACATATCATAGAGAATTTGAATTCCTAAATGAGACATTCCAATTTCATAGACATCGGGAAAGCACATTCCAAATCGCACATCTATGTTTTCTTTATCTTTTGTCACCATATTAATTTCATTTCCGATGTATCTTGCAGGTTTTTCCACTTGGAGCAAGATTTCATCTGACAATGCTAATTTTCTCATAGTTTGTACTCCAATTCTTTCTGTAATATTATTTTACCTCCCACTATTATACATGAATTTTATGTCATGTCCAACACTTTCCTATGGGTTTGCATAAAAAAAGAAAGAGTCCAATTATTAGAAACTCTTTCCTCTTTCTTTATTATCCAGTTGCTCTACTATGTACAAAAACTATTGAACTACTTTTCCTACTTCATGAAATACTTCTTCATAGAGCTCATCTGCCACAGCCTCAATAGTCGGATAGTCACTTAAATGTTTCATGGCCTTTTGGACGATAACTTCTTGTTCACTCCCTTTTAAAGAAAACAAAAAAATACCAAGGCTAATAGCTAATAAAATGCGGATTTTGAAGGAGATACCTTCATGTCCACCATCTATTTTCCTCTCCCTATGATAACTATCTTCCATATAATAAGGAGAATATTCTGTCTCATGCATAAAAGTTGGTCTATTTGAATAACCACTACTATGTAATGCTTGATACAAACGGCTCTGTTCTGTCATCTCTTGATTTCTCATTCGCTCAATCATTTCTAATCTCTGTTCCATTTGCATTGTTTTGCTTCCTAACTTTGTTTGTACACTATATGAACAAGCAAAAAAATTATGCTAGATAACTTTTCCCAATCACCTCTCCTAATCTCACAATTGTTTCAAAACCTTCTTCTGTATTTTTTAATAAATCGGAATCTACGTTTACTTTATCTTTTTGTAATAATAAAATAATTGTGGAACCACCGAATTCAAATCTTCCTTTTTCCTGTCCTTTTTTGACCGTTGCCTTACCCTCATAGTTGCTAATCCTGCCAACCATTAAAGCTCCGACTTCCATTTGCAAAATAACACCAAATTCTTTTGTCTTTAACAACGTATATTCTCTTGCATTCTCTTTATAAATTGGATAATAATCATTGGCAATTGGATTTACGGTATGAAACTTTCCTTTTAAATAATAATTTCTTGTTTTCTCTCCTTCTGCTGGATAGCAATAACGATGATAATCATCAACCGTAAGACGAAAAACAAGAGCTGTGCCCCCCAAATATTTTTCTGCTAATGTCTCACTTCGAAGCAAAGAGCGTACCGTATAAAATGTGTGCTTTACGACAAATCCACCTTGTTTTGTAATGGGATACGCCGATACTTTTCCATCACAGGGAGCAATCAGACTTGTCTTATCCAGACAGATGGGCCGATACTCTTCTTTGATCCTTCTTGTAAAAAAATCATTATAAGAACGATAAGACACTTCCTCGTATTGCTCCATGAGAATCTTGTTTTTTCGAATAAATGGTACAATGGCAACCTTCGACAAGTAAGTATCAAGACATCTTCCACCTATTTTTGAAACAATTGGCATTGTCAAAATTTTTAATATCATTCTCCCCTTTTGTGATTCATATAATTTTTCTAGTAATTTATCTTGAGAAGATACCTCTTCCCATTGATTTCCTGCTCTATCTCTAAACTTCATTTTTTTCCTTTCTGATGCACTTTTCTCTTTTTATAATAACTGAAGGCATAGAACTAATGCACACCCACCGACAATTGATGCAATGGCAATTGTTTTTCCATGTGGTTTTGGAATCTGGATATTAAAAACATAAAAACAAGCAATAATTAAAAGAGAAAAGTCAAGTGTTATTTGAAAACGTGCCCCTAATACCTTTTGTAATAAATAAAGCACTGGTAAAAAAATAGCAATCGACGTAATCGGTAATCCTTGATAATACTTTCTTACCTCACCTTTTTCCTCTTTTTGTCTCTTTTCTTCTGACACATTAAAATGAGCCAGTCGAATGAGTCCACCTAATAAAAAAACAATTAAAACGCTAATATCAAAAATATGTTTCATTCCAAGTTGATAGGTAATAATAGCAGGTAAAACACCAAAGCATACAAGATCACAAAGGGAATCTATCTGGATTCCAAACATTTGTTCTTCATGGGTTCGATCTTTTTTTGTCCTTGCAATTTTTCCGTCAAACATATCACAAATACCAGAGAGTGCCAAACATAAAATTGCCATTTTCATATTTCCACCGATCGCCTGTATCATTCCTAAAAAAGCAATTCCTAGACTAATATAAGTTAAAATAACCGTATAATCCCATACTCCTAATATCGCATCCTCTTGTGCTCTTTTTTTCATTTGTTGCTCTTCTTCTACTATCACTTGTTCCTGTAATAAATGATAAAATTTTGCCATACTCTCACTCCTATTCTTTTTTCGATTGTTTCTTTGTATTCATCCAATTGTATTTTTCATCATTTTCTTTTATTCTCAATCTTCATATCTTCGTTCTAATTCCATTCGCCTTCTAGCCACTCTCCCTATTGTCAAATGAGCATAGGCAGTGACAATGGCACTAATAAGAAGCAATGCATAATAACTAATTCCACGACTTAATATCATAGAAGGCAGTAAAAATGTTTTGCCAAAAATGGAGGCAAATAAAATCATATACAAACTCTCACTAGCTCCCATACCTCCTGGAAGCGGTAGCATATCCACAGATAAGGAAATCACCGCCTGTAACATGACAATTGTATAGGCGCTAACTCCATGGAGTCCAAAACTTCGATAAACAAGATAAGTTACATAAAAAAGACATACTCTTTGAAACACAGATAAATAAAAGACTCTCATCATAACTTTTAAATGTGTTTGAAAAAATCGAGCAGTCTCATGATATTGTTCCATAGAATCCATCACTTTTTCACTGATATTTTTCATAATATGTAATTTCACAAGAAGCTTTTGTATCCATAAGAGCATCGCTTTTACAAAACTTGGTTTCAATACTAAAAAAAGCAAACCTCCTATTCCAATAACATTTAAAATCATACCAAGATAAAGAAAAAAGTTTGATATCGGTGTCATATACTGATGGAGCAATTTTTGTTGAAACAACAATAAAAACGCTCCAATGACAACTAGAACTAATTTATATCCAATGGTCACTATCATTAAAACTAAGGAAGAAGTGGGAATATCAATCCCATCTTTTTTCATATAATAAATTTGTGCTGGCTGTCCTCCGCTAGCAGACGGAGTAATGCAACTAAAGAAAAAACCAATAAATGAATATTTAATACAGCTACCAAAGGATGTTTCCCTTTTTAGGGAACGCATCATATAGTGAATAATAACAGATTCACTGCATACAAATATGACGACAAACACTAATCCTAAAATTAAATACCCTATTTTTGCAAGCTCTAAACTTTTTATCAGATCCGATAATTCTTCTTCCTTTAATAGTCCATAAAAGGTGAAGGAAAAAATTAGAACTAAAAATACGACATTTACAATAAGTTTTTTTCTTCCTTTCATCTTTCTCACTTTCCTTTTCTATCGCTTTCTCATAAGGCATCCTGTACACGTTCTCCCATCTTATCTTTGCTTCCTTCTATCCCTAACCATCGATTGACTCGATCGAAAAATCTCCAAAACAATCGATAGAAAGAAGTCTTTCTACCAATAAAATAAGAAACTTCTGCTAAGATCACTCCACCAAATACATCAACAATGTAATGTTGTTTTGTCACCTGTGTGGAAATAAACACAAGAAGTGCAAAAATACAAGAAGCGACTCGATACCACTTTGGAACCTTTTTCTGTCCTCGGATTCCAATATAACAAAACCAACTGACAAGGCAGTGAATCGATGGAAAGAGATTATTGGCAGGATCAATCTCCCAAAGCCATTGCAATCCTTTCATAAAAATACCATCCCCAACAATCTCTGGTCTTATATTGGTTGTTGGTAGAAAAACATAGAAAATAAAACATACAATTCTTGATAAAACATCCGCTACCTGGAAACGATAAAAATGCTCTTTTCCTTGTTTTGCGATTAAAATATAGTTAACAGCCCAAAATAAATAACAACCAAAATAAATAATTAAAAAAGAAGGAATCAAAGGCACTTTCTGATCGAAACTTGTTGTAAAATCATAATGATATCGATTGCTATTTATTTTCATACTTCCATTGTAGACAAGTGTGTTGACCACAAGACAGAAGATTAATGGTATTATGGCATAGGAAGGAATCCACTGACTACTTCTTTTCTTTACTCTCTCACTCATTTTTTCTCCATTTCTTTTCATGTAATCGTTGTTCTGCAACTATCATATCCCATTTGTGACATTTCAACAAGGTATTTACGTATGAATTAAAAAAAGTGTACTAATATCTACATTAATTCTTAAGAAATTTGAAAGATATACAAAAAAGAGCGATAAAATCTTATCGCTCTTTTTATCGTCTCATTATGAATTTACTTCATTGGCTTTTACCTGATAAAAACCTTTTTTTCCTTTTTTAATGAGTAATGCACCATCATTATTGTAGTCGTTAGAAGTAAATGTCTGTTTTACATCTGTAATTTTTACATCGTTAACAGAAACTCCACCTTGTTCAATTGTTCTTCTCGCTTCAGAACGAGTTTTACAAAGCCCTGTATCCACAAGCATTGTAATTAAATCAACGCCTTCTGCCATTTGAGCTGTTGTGTAGTTGATTGTTGGAATATTAGCACTTATGCCACCATTTGCAAATAAGGCTTTTGATGCTTCTTCTGCTTTTTTCGCTTCTTCTTCGCCATGAACAATCTTTGTAATTTCATAAGCTAATACTTCTTTTGCTTTATTAATTTCTGCATCCTTTAATGCCCCAAGTCTTCTTACTTCTTCCATTGGAAGGAATGTTAAAAGACCTAAACATTCTTCTACTTTTGCATCTTCTGTATTTCTCCAATATTGGTAGAAATCATATGGAGAAGTCTTTTCTGGATCAAGCCAAACAGCACCTTTTACTGTTTTACCCATCTTTGTTCCATCACTTGTTGTAAGAAGTGTTAATGTTAACCCAAAAGCTGGCTCTTGTACTTTACGACGAATTAAATCAGCACCTGCTAAAATATTAGACCACTGATCATTTCCACCCATTTCTAATTTACAACCGTATTTTTCATGTAACACATAAAAGTCATATGCTTGCATTAACATATAGTTAAATTCAAAGAATGTAAGTCCTTTATCTGCACGATTCATACGTTGTTTATAACATTCTGCTGTGAGCATTTTGTTGACAGAAAAATGCACTCCCACTTCACGAAGGAAATCTACATAATTTAAATTTAATAACCAGTCTGCATTGTTGGCTAAAATTGCTTTATCATTGTCAAAGCTAATAAAACGAGAAAGCTGTTCTTTAAAACGATTTGCATTGTGTTCAATCGTCTCTCTTGTCATCATTTTACGCATATCCGCTTTTCCAGATGGATCGCCGATCATCGTTGTTCCACCACCTAATAAAGCGATTGGTGTATGTCCATGCTGTTGCATATGCATCATGGCCATAACAGTTAAGAAATGACCTGCTGTTAAACTGTCTGCAGTAGCATCAAATCCAATATAAAATTTGACTTTTTCTTTTCCTAATAATTCTCTTAATTCTTCATGTGTTGTTTGCGCAATAAATCCACGCTCTTGTAATACGTCATATACATTTCTTTCCATCATCTTCCTTGAGTGTAAAGCACACTCGCTCCTTTCTTTTTGACTCTTTATTGGATTCATCCGATTTCAAAATTCAAATACAGAAGCCTGTCCTCCCAAGTGATAATCCTATTTTTACTTGCAGATTTATTTGTGGTATCACAGAACAAAGTGTGCATCGCACACTTTACAAGGAATCTCCTATAACATAAAAAAACGCCCTTTATCAAACGATAAAGGACGACTTATAACCGTGTTACCACCTTATTTCACTATTACCTCACAATAATAGCCTTCATTAGTGCCATCTAGCACCACGCACTGTAACGTATGCGAAACGGACATAGCCTACTCATCTCTTTTCGGTATGCAGCTCCAGAATGTATTCATATTTTCTAAACCAAAGTCTTTCACCAACCGACTTCTCTCTGAGGTACTCAAAAATACTACTCTTTTCTATCCACGCTTTTTCTGTATTATGGTCTTAATGATATAGCAAACCTTTTTAAAAGTCAAGCATATTTTTTATTTCCCATAGTAAGTTAGCATTCTCTCTCTTCTTTTTGTCTTTGCACTAGACGTTTTTCTAAAAACCGCAAAAAGATTAGTTTACATAAAGCTGTAATCGGCACTGCTAAAATCATTCCAAAAAATCCAAGGATACTTCCGCCAAGAATAACTCCTAAAAAGACAAAAATAGGTTCAATTTCAACGCTTTTTCCCATTAATTTGGGACCAATATAACTACCATCCACCTGTTGTAAAAGAAACAAAAGAATTAGCGCTATTAACACTTGTTTTTCTTGTCCATTTAATAATCCAAATAACATCGTTCCTGCATAAGCCACAAACGGTCCTGCATAAGGAATATAATTGCAAATCCCTGCTACACAGCCAATTAAAATTCCATACTTAATACCAATGACTCCAAGCAACACACTAATGGACACGATCATAAAAACAACGTCTGCCGTTTGCCCCCGAACGTATCCCGAAAAAATGACATCGGCATCATGATAAAAACTTCTTATTTTTTCATAAAATTTTTTGGGCAATAAAATTCGTCCAATGACA
>UQVN01000025.1 GCA_900544525.1 uncultured Eubacteriales bacterium | reverse complement strand
TCATATATTTTCTCCTCCTATTTATAAATATTTTTTTATATTTTAACATATTTTTTAATATTTAAAAAGGAAGAAAAAACTAATTCTTTACAGGCATATTTTTAAAAATAGCACCAATCTTGTCGGCTAATTCTCCGCCCAGTTCGTCAGCTAATGCTCCCATATGCTTACGAATAGTAGCAAGAATCTTTTCTTCATTATTACCACTGCCTTCAATTGTAATAACAGGATTTACAGATACATTTAGTTCTATTGGTGTATTCATACTATTGTCTTCTGCACTAAAGCTTCCAACATCTTCTGAATTTTCATAAAATTTATTTGTTTCAGATTCATTTCCAGCAAAGAATGAGCTTATTTCTCCTGTAATTCCACCTTTAGCATGTTGTTCTACTCCAAGAATTTTTCCTGTCTGTTCATAAAGTTCCAAAGCCCTTTGTCTTCTTCCTGGAACAAGAGGAATAATTGCTTCTGGACCTTCTTCACAAATCCAACTAAGCCGTTTTCCAGAAGAAATGCTTCCATTTGCATTATGTTCTGTTCCCTTTGCTGAATTTATAAAAGTTCTTGCTGCTGTAACAGCCAAGTTTACAGATGCTCCTATATTAAACGGATTAGAAAAAGCAGTTGTTATACTACTTTGCGCTATACTTCTTAAACTTGCTCCTATACTAGAAAGAGAAGAGGTATTACTAAGCATTGTGCTTGCTATATTTTGAGATGTATTGCCTCCAACCCTTGTTCCAATTGTACTAAAGCTATTAATTAACTCTTTATTAGACATATCACTTAAAGATTGGATAGCTGAATTTATAGGCGACATATCCGTATTAGTTATACCTTCTCCAACATTTTTTCCTAATGTTGTTCCAATATTACTTCTAAAATCTGTGCCAAATGCTTGATCTAAAATAATGCCTACATTGCTAGAAGTGCTTTCTGCAATGGATTGTATCTGATCTGTTAAATCTCTCTCTAAAGTCGTACCTAAACTTGTTCTAAAGTTCGTACCAAATGTTTGATCTAAGATTTTTCCTGAAGTATTACTAATGATTTCAGACATAGTTTCAGCACTTTGCATATTTTCCATAACAGTCTTTGGTATTTGACTGGCAATAGAACTAACCATTTGAGCAATTTCTTCTTGTGTAACTAGATCTAATCTATCAAGTCCTAAAATTCTAGAAGCTGTTTCTGTATCCCAGTTTACAACATCAACACCATTAGATATTGCATCATTTACCGCCTGCTGCAATCTTTCTCCAATGGTTCCAGTATAATCTGCTAATGCACCAGCACCAATCAAATCATCTTCAAATGCTTTTCCAACAATATCAAATTGAACTCCTTGAACTCTTACATTCAAAGAATCAATATTGGCTTTATAGTCGTTTTTAAGCATTTCTACTTGTTTATCAAGTTCTTTTTGATTAATTGAACCTTGCTCCAAAGCAAGGTGAAGATTTGTTATTCCAAGTTCTAAGGCACTATCATAAGATTCTGTTGCTTCTTGAACCTGTGCTTGTATCTCCTGTTGTAAACTAACAAAAGATTCATAGTCCAAATTAGCATTACCAAATTTGATCGTAAGGGTATCAAATTTTGCTTCTTCTTGCGCCTTTGCATATGCATTGGCAAAACTTTGTAATTGTTCTTGAAGCTTCGAAATTTCTTTTTCTTCATCTATAGAGATAATTCCATCTGACAATGCATCACTCATTTTTTTAGATAATTGTTTATTTAGGGTATCTATTTGTTTACCATACTCCTCATACATCTTATCTAATCCCTCAATAACTGCTTTTCTTTCTTCTTTATCTTCTACTAAAAGATTAACTGCAGCAGTTACTTCATAATGTTTATCTTCGATATAATTCTTTGTAGATTCTATGACTGCATCTACTGCACTCTTATAACTCTCTATATCTTCATCTGATAATTCAAAACCTAGACTAGACCTCCAGTTCCATTTATCTAAATTTTGCAATCCACTTTGTAATGTAGTCAAAGAAGACTCTGTATTCTCAATAGCGGAATTAAAATTATCCAAATACTTACTATTACCATTTGTAACAATCTGACTGGCAACTTTTTTGATTTCTTTCAGGGATAATGTTACATTTCCGAAATGTTCTACTAAATCTTCATTTACGGCCTGTTGGAATATAGCGCCAAACTCTTCAGCACTATAACTTGCACTATTAAGAGCCTTTCTTACATCCATACTCCCTATTCTAATCTTCTGAAGTTCTTCATAGGAATATCCAGTAAATATCTTTGATTTATAATCCTTTAATTGCGCTTCTTGAATTTTTTTCTGTTCTTCATTGTAATCTTCTTCAATTCTTTTACTTCTGAATTTTCCAGCTAACCCACCAATTCCTGCTCCAATTAACGCCCCTGGTGCAGCACCAATTCCACCAAAGAAACTACCAATAGTTGCTCCAGTCATTGCTCCAAGGGCAACTCCGGTAACTTTTGTGCTACCTGTTTTTGCATACATATTTGCTTCTGCAGAATCATCCGATTTATATGACTTATACAAATCGGATACACCACTAATAGCAGTTGTACCTCCAATCACTGCTCCAGTTAAAGCTCCTGCACCTACTGCTGCCATTCCTGCCCCCGTTGTAGCTCCTGAGCCTAAAACCATTCCAGTTTTTCCAAGGACTCCTAATAATCCACTTCCAGTTGCTGCAGCACCAGCTTCTGGAACAATACCAGTCCCTGCTAATGCGGCTTCACTTCCTAAAGAAAAAGAGCCTATTCCTTTTTTTAATAAAGAAATAAGCCCTAATTGTGTTACAGTTTCTCCAACACCTGCACCTACACTCCCTGCTGCCGTTCCTGCTCCACTTGCGCCTACAACTGTTGTATCAAATAAAACACTCTTAGACCAACTTCCAAAACTTCCAACACCTCTTCCTACTTTTCCAATCACTTTTCCTAGTATAAGAGCAGAAATTAAAGAAGATAGTCCTGCACTTTCTCCTCCTGGTAATAATTTGCTAGCAGAAGAAACCATACCGCCACCTAATCCACCTAGATTTTTAAGAATTCCTCCCAGATTAAAGCCATCTGAAAATCCTTTTGCAAAGGAGGCACCAATGCTTTCCCCCTCTTTTGTTACACTTTCTATATTAATTCCAAGTAATCCCATTAAGGTCATTGAAATTCCTTGTCCTAGCGCATGGCCAAAATTGCCCATAATATCAGCAACTTTTCTTCTTCCTGAGCTTTCCCACCATTCAGCGAAAGGTTCTAAAATAATTTCATCCCATGCAATTTGTACCTTTCCGAAGAAATCAGCATTTTGCCATTGAGTAGATTCTGTCATATTTTTTATTCTTTCTTTTAATTCACTAGCCTTATCATCTACCCAGTCCATCATATTACCAAGAACTACGTCTAACGCAGGCATAGATTTATCAATCCATTGTGCCAATTCTATTATATAAGGAGCAAATCTTTCTCCTAATTTGAGCTTACTTGTTTCCACAGCTCCTTGCATGTATTCAAGGGCTCCTGCTAAGTTATCTAGCATGGTCTCTGCCATTTTTGCAGAAGCGCCATCCGCATTTTCAATTGCTTCCGTTAGCTTGTCATAGTCTTTTGCACTGGCATTTACGATTGCAAGTAATCCTGCCATACCAGTTTTACCTGCAATAGACTCAGCATTTGCTACCTTTTCGGCTTCTGTCATTTTAGCAAATGCTTCTCGTAGATCTTTCATTACATCTCCAAAGGCACGCATGCTTCCATCAGCCTTTTGTGTTTCAATATGCCATTTTCCAAATTTCTTTCCTACCAATGTCGCACCACCACCAAGCTCTGTCATAATACGTCTTAATGACGTACCAGCCATGCTGGCTTTAATACCAGCATTCGCCATAAGACCAATAGCTGTTGCAGTATCTTCGATAGTGTATCCAAATGCACCAGCAACAGGACCAACATACTTAAATGTTTCTCCCATCATTGCCACATTGGTGTTACTATTACTGGATGCCATTGCTAAGACATCCGCAAAATGTGTTGAATCCTTCGCAGATAACCCAAAAGCTGTTAAAGCATCTGTAACAATATCTGATGTTGTTCCGAGATTTTCTCCTGAAGCAGCAGCAAGGTCCATAATTCCATCGATACCATTTAGCATGTCCTTTGTTTTCCATCCGGCCATTGCCATATAGTTTAATGCTTCTGCAGATTCTGCTGCACTAAATTTTGTATCAGCTCCAACTTGTATAGCTTTCGCATTCAACTGCTCAAATTCATCATCTGTTGCACCTGAAATAGCTTTAACCTTACTCATAGCAGCTTCAAATTCTTTGTATGTATCAATGGTATCTGATACTCCAATACTGATTCCCAGAACTGCTCCAACTTGGAACACAGGATTTTTTAGAAGCTTTATAATTCCTTGAATCGGCTTAGTGGCATAGTCCATAACCTTCATAGTAGTCTTCCATGATTTACTAGCAAAAGAATGTAAGCCAGAGGAAATTTTAGAAGTAACAGGCGAAACCATATCTTTTGCTTCCAACAGCACTTGATATTTTTGTTTCGCCCATTTCATAAGCTCTTTTTGTGCTTTTTCTTGCGTTCGGTCATATTGTGTGGTTCTAGTAGAACGCTGCTGAAAACGTTGAATTTCATCCTGAGTCTTTTTGACCTGTTCCTTCATCTTTTTCAAATTATCTTGTGCAGACTTCAATCCTTTTTCAGTCTGATCAATAACTTCTATTGGAATTTCAATTCGAATTGTTTGTGCCATCTACTATTCCTCACCACCTATCACTTCTTCTTTCTTTTCATGGCGAACCAAAGTAGAGGCAAAGCAGAAACTTTGCACTCCCCTTGGTTTTGCCATAATTTCATCTATTGTTCTCCCTGTGTCTTGGAAAATTTGATGAAAAATTGAAAATCTACCGCCCGCTTTGATTAGTTTTTTATAGCTTCTACCTCTTCGAATTGATCACCATATCCACTAATTTCATCAATAATTTCGATGATTCTATCTTTTTCTCCTGCTCTAAGACAGTACTCAATTACATCAAGCCCATTCATAATCTGGAACCCTTGATTTAATAAAGAGTCCCAGATTTTCTTATTATCCCAGAGTAACTCTCTATCTTTTTTAATAGTTGCTCTGTAAATAAGCTCAGCACGATATTTCACCGCATTTGTTGATTCTGGCATTTTCATTCCAAACTGTTTATTCTTCACGTACTTTGTCCATTTTTTCTTGCTATCTTCATAATCTTGCTCTTTCAATGGAGCAATTTGGAATTTAAAAAATACCTTCCCATTTCTAGCAATCTCTATTTCACGAAATTCTTCTTCATCGATTGTTGCAGCTTCTAATAAACCTCTAATTAATTCATCTTCTGTCATAAGAAGTTGATTTGTAGATTCTTCTTTTGTGAACTTTTGTTCTTCTACTTGTCCTTCTACTACTTCTTTTTCTTTTACTTTGCTTTCTGATAATTTCATTTTTCTTTTTCCTCCATTAAAAAATGCCTAACAAGACACCCTCAGTCTTTTTTTTTATGAAATTTTTAATAAACTCTGTAATTTTGGTGGCTGATTAACAGCAAAATTCCAAGCACGTTTGATGGTATCTCCAACTGTAAGATTCTGAATATCAACTGTTCCACTTGGAATACATTCACGATACATAACTCTTTGTTCAGAGTCATTTCTGCCTTTAAGTACCCCCTGAAAATTCCAAACTGGCATAACCTGTGTTTCTAATGCTTCCATCATTTCAATAAAGAATTGATCATCTTCAATGACAACTTGGCTCATTGTCAATGTCACTTTGAAAGTACCGGCTGTTTCTAATTCTTGAGCATTTCCAAGTACTGAATAATTAGCATTATTAAAACTTACTTGAGATGTAAAACTCTCAACGGTAGCCAATAAAACACCATCTGAATTATAAATTGCCCCATCTTTTCCATGACGGGCATGACGAGCATCCCCTGCTGCTTTTTGATTAATCATTTACTACCCCTCCTATTCTTCATTCGTATTAAACTGATATTCATATGTTAGATAAATGCGTTCTGCGCTATCTTTGTCGATAACACCAATGCTAAACCATGCAGAGTCTCCATTTGCCACATACTCTGTACTTTCCGCAATATTGCAAGAGGTTATTTTACCTTCCAAAATCATTGCATTTGCAACGTCCTGCAAACGACCCATTATAGTCGCTCTTCCATTTGGATCATTATCAATATCCCCTATTAATTCATCCGTCTTTGCATTCATACGGCGCATTAATTCATAACGAGTCTTTATTCGTCTGTTCTTTTTCCAACCTTCATCCTCATCTTCACCACATTTAACCAGCGTATTAATAGAGTTATCAATCCACACTTCTTTATTTGCGCTATAAGAAAGTACTAAACACCCTCTTTTCTCAGCCTCTTCCATAACTGTAGGTGTTAATGGTTCTTTCATTTCTACAGCACCATCAATAATCTTATGTGTTAAAGATGTGCTACTCGGATAAGCAGCAAGCATTCCTGCAATTTGTGCGGCAGTTTGATATCCTTCCATTTCTCCATCTGCATTAGATAACTTTGAGTTTAAGACATAAGAAGTCGCTCTTGAATTAAAAGATTCTGCATGTTCCATTCTTTGTTCTAAATCTACAGATGTTTTTTCTGCAATAACCAGTTGTGTGAACTGTCCTGCTGAAAAAATTCTATCCATAAATTCTTTTGCCAGTGTTAGGATTTCTAACTCCTCTGTATCAACGCAGAAGGTATTAAACAATTCCAATTCTAACTGCTCAAATCCTTTTTGATATTCTGCTGCTGTTACAGACATTTCCATTCCTGGAGTAAATGCCTTTTGTGAAACATCCGCCAATGTACCACCTGTATTCATTTTTTCTGCCTTAAAATACTTACTGTTCTCCATAGCAGATACAAGTGCAGCAGCTTCGTCTCCATCCTTTTCAAATTGAAAAGTTTCAATCTCTTCTGTTCCAGAATAAATAATACACTCTCTATCTTCTTGCGTTAATCTGTTACGAATTGTAACAGCAAACTCTCTCGCTCCAGAATATTTTGCCGTAATTTTTACCGCATCTTGACCTTCTTCTAATTCTGTATTCTTTAATGTAATAGTGGCAGCAGTTCCTTCTTTTCCAATTCTGCAAGCGATAACAGAATTTGCACCACCTTGGAACAGATAATCTATAATGTCGGTTGTCCCTGATGTTCCAAACATTTTTTTATAGTCTGAATTAGGAGTAAATTCCATAATTTGATTTACTGGGCCAAAATCAGCTCTAAATACGCAGGCTCCAACACCATCTAAGAATTTTTCTGTATCATTTTTCTTTTGTGTTATACAATTATAAGTCCCTGGTCTTATTTTTGTTTCTCCAACCTTAAAAATACCGCCCATTTATTTGATCTCCTTTCTCATAAATTTTTCTACAATTTCTTTTGCTTCAAAAGGCGTTGCCTCCTTTTTATTTGCAACTTTAAACGCTGCCATAACACATTCTTTTTGTACACCGAACAGTTTTTTACTGTTCTGTGCAAACTCTTGTAAGGTATAAATAGATTCTTGCGTTTGTGTCTTTCGCTTACTCTGTGACTTTGTTTCTGTCTTTTTGTCTTCTACCTTTTCCAATTTTTCTTCTGCCATTTTATACACCTCCTGTAATTGTTGTATTTCTAAGAATTTTCCCTGCCTGTTGGTAACGTAATAGTCCGTATTGCCCTGTGATTTTAAGTTGCCCTTCTGTAAAATAATCCGCCTTATAGTCAGCTGATAGTTCTTCAATAAACATTGGTGATTTATCCAGTAGGATTACTTCTCCATCTAAGCTCAATTTATTAGCGAGTCCCATTGTCATTTTCATTCGAACGGAACTGTCTGGACAAAGAAAATGAATTGCTATCTTGCCATTAAGCCAAACAACAGTATTAGTTTCTCTATCCACTTCTGTCTCTAATAATCGACAATAAAAAACAGGTGTTTCAACACCTGCTTCTATAATCTCTTCTACTTTATCCCATCCAAGAACAATGGCTTCGGGATAAAGTTCCTTTATATAGCGATTCATGGCCACAATCGGGTCAGGGTCGGTCGTCTCTTGGTTTGTGTACTCCAAAATATCGAAGATAATATCGCAACCTACAACGAGATCACCATCTGACATTCTTGTTCCATCCTGTTTCTGGTAAGAAAATGCTTCTGTTTTTCCCCATGCAAAACAATAAGAACTATTTTCCTCATGTGGAGTTAGAAGAATATCTTTCATGCATGACCTTAGAATTGGCTCCATTTGCTCAGGTAACTGTTCTGTTTCATTCATGCACATAAGTGATATCGTTAATGTTCCTGCAGAGTTTCTCTCTTGATTCGCTTGCATATCAAACCAATAACAAAGACGGGGATATTGTGTTTTATCCCCCCATCCTTCTTGATTATCTGATGGAACTTCTGAATAAAAAATAGCAGGAACACCAGCATAACTTGCCATCTTTCCTGCTACCTCACTATTCAATAAGCGCTTATAAATTAATTCCTCAAATTTCATCTACAGACTCCTTATACTCATAGATATTTTTCAAATCCGGAGACAACCTAATTTCCCACTCTCCTGCTGCAATATCTTTTGCTTTAACAGATGTATGATTGCTAATGTTTCTAATTCCTGGACAAAATTGAACCATCATTATATCTGAAGATAATGATGATATATACCCTACCTTTCCTTCATCCCAACTGCTATGCTTTACATAAGCACACCAGCCTTCTTTTATTTCTTCTAGATTGAATTTGCTTTCCTCTTTTTTTGTTACAATTTGCATCTATTCTCCTCCTATTCATAAGGCCTATTAAGAATTTTTTCTACTTCTGGCTTTGCTTCTTGAATAATCGGGTCTATAAATGGTCTTGGTGCCATTTTCTTTGTACCATCTTGCAAATATCCAGCATACTTATTTCTTGTTTCTAATGATGCAACAACTTTTATTCCTGAAGAACTGTGCAGTCCCTTTACTTTATGCGTAAAACTACGTCTTAAAGTTCCTGTTCTTACAGCTGGTGGCTCTCCTGGGGCAGAAGCTTGATACAATTGGCCACCCCTGAGTTTACGGCCATATTGTCCCATTAGTGCTTTTGTTCCTTGGGTTTTCCTTTTTCCATATGTTCCAACTTTTTTATAGATCCTACCACTGCGTTTTCCAGACATAACTTTCAATTCCGCATTTCGAAGAGCATTACCTACTTGAAAAGCACGACTATATGTCTCTGAATTTATTTTTTCTACCGTTTTTCCAGAAACTCTTTTTAATTCTTCTGCAGCTCCATCAATATCCATTTACGTCCCTTCTTTCCTCTACATAATAAATGGTAGAAATACCAAGGCCGCCACAGTCATCCACAGCTTTTATATCAAATGTTCTATTATCGAGGCGTAATCTTTCATTTTTTTTCGCTTTTGGACTTCCTTCTTGGACAATTGTATGAGTAACTGGTGTTTGTAACTGCTGCCAATTCATAACTTCCTTTGGATCAGACTCTGCTAAACAGCCTTTTAAACTTTCCATTGTAGTTATAAATTCATTTGTTGGTCTTCCAGAAGCTGAAACGGATTGATTCCGCCTTTCGACAAAGAACTCTTTAAACATATTCCCTTGTCTTAGGTACATCATCCTTGTATTCTTCATTAATCCATCCTTCCATCATTACGCATCATTCCTTTATAAAAATAAGGCGGTCTCTGCTCCGCATTCCCTAATTTCGGAACAGAAATCGCCTTTGCCTTTATTTCTTTCTTTAATAATTCATACTCTTCTTTCCAGAGTTTTGCACGCTCTGTCATGGAAGAAAAAGCAAGAGGTCCTGTTTTAGTATCAACTTCATACGAGAACCGTCTATACAATGTCTCTAAGAGCATTAGCTTCGAATGTTTCCAGTTATTTGGATAAGCTGTTAAGGCAGCAGAAATCTCCTCATCAGAAAGAGCTGTTGTATCAGCTCCTCCTTCTGTCATCGTATCACCTAGTTCAAATCTCATTCGGTCTTTTCCAAATTCAGAAACCATTCCTGGATCATATGTATATGTTCCTGCCATCACTCTTCACCTTCTTGTTTTTCGGATTCATCAGAATCTGTCTCTTTTGGGGTTTCGGTTTCAGACAAATTCTCTTGGACGTCACTTTCCATAGAAGAATTATTTTCTCCATTGTCTTCTATTTTTTGAGTAATTTTCTTTGCTTGTTCTACTGCAGCAGCTTTTACACTTTTTCTACTATCAGTTGCATCAATCAGAATTAAAACTTCTTCTTTTTCAATTTTTTTAATTCGTTCTGTTGCTTCTTCTACCCTACTCTGTAAAATTGTAAATACTTCCACAGCATCATCTAAAGCAACTTCTATATCAAATACACCATCATTTATTGGTATATTGATTGTAAGCTGCTTTAGCTCTGCTACATCTATGCCTTCTTCTGGAATTGTTTTTAGCTCTGAAATATATCCGCTTTTTACCAGAGAATAAACTCGTCCAGCAGCTACATCACTATCATTTAAAACTTCTCCTATGATTCTTCTTTTTCCACCAATATTAATTGGTTTTAATACAGTATACGCCATATTATCACCTCTATTTCACGCAATCTGTCAAGAAAATGGCAAGATCATCACAGGTTTTCTTCATATCAGTGGCCATAAGTCCTTCTACAAACTCTGAATGTGTTCCACCTTCTCCTTCAAATTGAGAAGTTGCCATCCATTTTCCATTTCCTAACATATCCCAGGTAAAGATATATCCAGCAGAAGGCTGATCAATTGCTGGTGTCTCTGGTGCATAACATAAAAGAGCAGAATTGCTATCACAAACAAACTGCATATCTGCTACTTGTCCAAGTTCTGCTACGTTATGTGTAGAATAAAGTACCTTTACTTGTTCAATTCCTAGTACAGTTGCAATTACTTGCTCATTGACAAGTGCTGGATTTGGTGTAGAGCCACTTCCTGTAACACGTTCTAAAAACTGCGGATGATTCTTCATAGCTACAAACGTATTATATCCAAGTGCTAGTTTGTTTGGCTTTCTTCTTCCTGAAAGAAGAATGTCTCTCTTATAATCATCAAATAAACCAATAATATCTGAATTAGCATCTGAAAACTTTAAGAATTCATTCGTTGATGGAGAGGAATCCTTTCCTGTCTTCACGTTTTGCCATGCTTCTTTTCTAAAAAAATTCTTTGCAAACACATTATCTAAATGTAACTGCATTTGCTCTGTTACAGTTTTCACTTTGTTTCTTCTTGGATCAATGCTTGCTGGTGAATTTGTACGCTGATAGTTCAAAGTGGCAATCTGATCGATTCCGACAATAATCTGATCAACATCACAACTATATGTCTCATCATCATGACTAAAAATAGCTGTAGCCACTTTACCAAAAGCAGGCTTTCTATCAACCTGATCTTTTGCTAACTCTTCTTTGTTGAATACATAATATTGTCCTATTGATGTTGCTACTGGACAAATAGGGAAAATACTTGGTGCTACATACATTCCTTCTTCTTGAAAAAATGCCATAGACATATTAGATAGATACATATTAGGTTTCCAACCTTTTGCAATATCTAGCATAATTCCTGCTGTTGTTGAACGTGAATTATTCATCCTTTACCTCCTTATGCTCCAGCTTTTAAGTAGCCGGCATTGATAATTTGTATAGTTACTAAATCATTTTTTGCAGTAGCAGCAGATAATGCCCTTGCAAGAATATACTGCCCTTCTGTTGCCTTTTGACATAATCCTTCTGCATCAGCTGTAAGTAAATCTCCTGCTCCCACCGTTGCTCCTGCTTTCCATTTACCAATATCTTTTACTTGTATTGTTACTGTATCGCCAGTTTTTACATTCTCTACTTCTGACAATAATACAATTCCAATTGGAACTTCTCCTGCTCCTGGCAGCTGGACTTTTCCATCTACAAACTTAACAGCTTTTCCTCTTACATCTCCAAGTTCTCCACCACTCTCTGCTTTGATAGTGGGACTTGTGTTAATTGTTGTATATTCATAAACTGCCATCTTCCATACCTCCTATTTATCAAATTCTTTTAATAACTCTGGATCAGATAACAACACTTGATCCATTGCTTGTGCTTCTGTAAGATTTGGGTTATTTTTACAAACTTCTGCTATCTTTGTTCGCATTTTGGCAATAATCTCAGATTCTCCACTATTACTAGCACCACCAGTATGTCCAACTTCACCGAACACACCAGATTTCTGAATTGTATCTAAATTCGTATCTAAGACACTGAGCATATCGTTATAAGCAGTACCTCCTGCTGCCTTAAGACTTTTAAGCACTGGAACAAGTTCTTCTGGCTTCTTTCCAAGCAATTCATATTTCTTTGCAACCTCTGTTAATTCTTTCTCCTCTTGCTCTTCTCTGAATTTTCTAAGACTTTCAAGTTCCGCTTTAACTGCTGGATGTACACCTTTATAAATATCCTCTGGGTCGGACTGTGGTTGTGGTGAATTTATAGAATTCACTCCCATCCCTTTTCCTACAGGTTCTATAATATTAGAGTTCATCCCCTCTCCTGTTTGAACAGGATCTTCCGTTACACTACATCTTTTTTCAATGTCTTCATAAAACGCCCTTTCCGCTGGCGTCATCTTACTTTTATCAATCATGATTTCTTCTCCTTCTTCTCTTTCATCATCTTCTATTGGTTTCTCTGTTTTTATTGGACCTGTTGCCTTTCCAATAAGCTCTTTCATTTTTTCAACATCAAACGATGTTGGTTCTGAAACAATAGACTTCTTAATATTGCTCGTTTTTCTCTGCGACCATTGTGTAACACATTCATTTACAATCTCTGAGAATTCGCTGATACTCTGCTGCATTGACTCTTGCGCGGCAGCAGAGTCTAAATCATCATCAAACATGATCGAACAGAGAGAAGATTGTAAAGCATAACACATATCCCAGATTTCATCTGCTACCTTTCTGCGCTTAACTTCATTCATCTTCTCTCCGAATGTGATTGAATCGCCTTTTGCGATTTCTTCCACAACACTTTCTAATTCTTCTTGTTTCAACCCGGAAGCCTTAGCAATTGCTATGAAAAATCTTTTTACAACGCTTTCTTTTTCTCCTTTAGACTCTTCTTTGTTCTTTTTGATTTTAATATGTGCCTCTGGATTTGCTCCCTGGTCTACAAAATCAACTTTCTTAACTTTAAGATTCTTTAGTTTTGTGGCCATTATTCTGTTACCTCCTCTCTTATTGCTTCACCTTCGATCGAAAACATAGAATATGTACCATCTTTTACTTTTTCCCAAACATCTGGATCCGTAACTTTAAACCCTATCCACCATCCAATAGGGACTGTACCCTCTGGAATCTCCATTGCTCTTAATTTTTCTTCAGTAAATACGACACTTTCTACTAGAACTGCTGCACCACCACGTTCATGCATTTCTCCACCTTCTCGATAGAGTTCCACAAACGTATATGCTGCTTGCTCTAATTCTTCTGGTTCCACAATATCTTCCTGGTAATCTTCTACTACTTCGCCATCCACAGTAATAGATACATTCGCCCAGCCAAATGCAAGCATCTTTTCATCATCTTTTTTCGCAATTTTAAACTTATTGTTCTTCTTTTGCACTTTATTTGGTGGCTTTCTTTCATAATCAAAATAATCTTGAAATGTTTTCATATACACTCCTTTCCTAAAAATGTGCATAAAAAAACGCCTTATTGATTAAGACGTTTTTTCTTATAACTTCATATTATGTATATGCTCTTGTAAACCTATTTTTGGGGACTGAAATAATTTATCATTCTTTCTAATGATTCTCTTGCCTTATCTTTTTCTTCCGCTGACAATTCAAATGTTGCTATAACTTCTCCAGACATAGGCATTCCAACCCTAACCTTAAATAAATCTTCTTTTGATAAATATTGAATATTTTCTAGTCTTTCCTCTTCTGACATTTTCCAAAACTCATCTAATGTCACTACCTTCTTATTCATGCAATCATTCCTCTTCAAGCAATATATGCCATATATTATCCACATATTGTTTATCTAGTACCCTAAATCTCATATTTCTTTCATATAAGACTTCTTGTTCCATTTCATTCAAAGAACTAATGTCATGTCCTTTTTTAGCACCTTCTATGTATATTCTAACCTTAGCTGTATCATCATATAAAATCCCTTTAGAAAATGAAAGAAAACTTTTTTCATTCACTGTCTCCCCTACTAAATATCTTTGTAGAAAGTCTTCTAAATCTTCTTGTTCCAACCTCACTGTACGAATTAAATTTCCTTGAAATAATGGTACTTTGTTTAAAGCATTATCTAATTCTATTTTCCATGTTTCCTCTACATCTGTCAAGTCTAATCCATCTCTTAATTTTGCATTTAATGAATATGACTCTGGACTAATATATCGAATGATTGCCCCTTTTTCTTTTAATGTTAACTCTTTTCTTTTCTCAACTTCTATATATTGAACAGCACATCTGCAATTTGGATGCAACGGTGGAAGAATACCATTCTCTATTTCATTCCCATCTAAATTCTGACAATCTTCGCAAACGTTCTGATTTCCAGCGGAACACCAAATACGCTTAAACTGTCCAAGCCATCCACTTTGATACGCCTGCTCTGCTACCTCATCTGCTCCAAAGTTATATGCAAACGCCATCTCTGTCTGAGCAATTCTCTGCGCTCGATAACGATGTTGCTTTTCTGCATATTTAAGAGCTGCCTCCCTAGCTTTCTTCTTAGCATTTTCCGTTTTCATTCTGGGGTGTTCTTTTTTTAGTGTTTCTTTTACTTTGTTGTAATACTTAATATTTGCAACTGCTTGACGCTTATCCAAACCTACAATTGGCCGTATTATTTTAGAAAATTCCTCTGATGCTTGCCCTTCGTTAATAGCCTGCATTAAAAGAGTCCTGATGGCTTCTCTTTGCTCTGTAGTCACTCTTGTGATGAGTTCAGTGCTTTTATTTTCTATATACGCATTAATTCTTTCAGAAATCAGATCTGCCTTAAATCCTCGCTTTTCTAATTCCTCAAAAATCTTTTGTCCAGTCGTACCAGCAACAATCGCTTGCTGCCATATCGAATCTCGTAACTTTTGCGTAACTAGAATAGAATAATCCTGCTGCCATGCTTGCCATGTCTCTTCATCTATATCAGCATATTCAAACCACTCCCGTATCTCTTGATACGTTAGAGCTTGCTGTTGATCTTTCCAAAATCCATGTAAAATTTCTATTGGGAGTTGAGAGTTCTCTTCCAAATAGCTATCTAACCTTTTTAGTATCTCATCTCGCGCTTTTGATTTTAAAATAGGGCGTTTCTTTGCTTTCTTAAATAAAAACACGTTATCACGTCCTTCCAAGTCTCTTCTTTGCAGCAGTCACCTTTTCATCATCCTCTTCTTCTCCGTGTTCGGAAGAATCAAAAGCAGCAGTAGCAACTTTTCTCTTAGAATTATCTTTTGTTCGCTCTGGCAGATGCCCGGCCTGTCGAACAAAATCTTCTAGTTCATCATCTGGAATCAAAATGCCAATGCCTGCCATTTCCTTGATATATTTGGCCAACTTCTCTATATCTTGATCCTCAATATCACCATGAATCAACTTAGGATAATCAGTGATACCTTCAAAGTGATTTCCATTGATATCAATTAAACGTGGTATTCCCTGGCTATTAAATGTTTGACATATAATGTCTAAATAAGAACCAATGGCCATTGAAAATAATTCTGTTTTATTAGAACTGAGAGCAAAACTCCCTGTTTGCTGGTGCCCCAAGAAAATGAAATCAGCAAGAACTGTCATGGCCATTCTTGTATCATATCTATCTATGATTTTATTGGTATCAAACTGCCTTGCACCGCCTGTACTAAGCAGTTCTAACTTATATCCGCTAGGTAAGACTACACCTTCCATAGAATCTCGACGAATATTCCTTACCATCGTTTCCAGGGTAGCCAATATCCTTTTAGATTCCTCATCTTCTGCATCCCATAGATCATCAGTTCCATACAGCACAGGAAGACCTGCTAGATCTCTTTCTATTCCGATTCCTTCAATCTCTTGTATTCTTCTTTTAAAGTACCAGGAACGATAGGCATTTCTTAAAACGCTTCTACCTTCTGGATTATCTTTTCGGCTTTTTGTTCGAAAATGAAGTGCTTTATCAATAGGGATGGTGAATAAACCATAATTAGGTGGCGGCATTTGAGTCATACCGAGAAGATTATCTTCATCGTCATATTCCCATTGGTATAACGTTTCTTGCGCACGAATTGGCAATTTACGCCATCCAATCAATCCATCATTGTATTTACTATTTGTAATAGGATTTTTTGTTCTTCCCATTCTTCTTTTATATACAATTTCATGATAACTCCAACCGAACGTAATAAAAGACAAGACCTCCGATATTGTATCTGTCCACGTCTTGTCCATATCATTCATACAACTTTCAACAAATTCTGCTGCCTCTCTGTCTTTTTCAGTATCACCAGCAGGCTGCACATTCCAATCTGTCTGTCGCAGAAGAGTTTCAATCGAGAATAGAATTGCACCTATGATATCATCATTACTCGCCATTTCGTTATATATGTCTATGCCTTTTTTCCCACGTAGTTCTGGAAGAAATTCTTCAAAAAAGAAACCACCATAACGATTTTGGCCAATACGACCAAGTTCTTTCATTTTTTCCATATTATCACCACCTTCCTATCTTCCTTTCCAATAGCTCTCTTTACCAAGATTAGAAATAATTTCTTCTCCCGGAGCAGTTCCAGTATGTTTCTTAATTTTTCCAAGATAACAAGATAAAGCCATTGAATCCGCCCTATCTGGTGAATCAAGACCTCTCTTTTTCATATCTTCCTTGCTTTCTAGGCGTAGTTTTCCATTGCTTGCCATCCTATATTTTCTACTTGAAAATTGTGCAAACAGTTCAGAATCATCTTCTATTTCTATTTGCTTTTTCTCTAAAAGTTCTCGGACAACTGCCCACATATGTGTCGTTACGTTGTCATAATACTCTGCTGCTTCCTTTCCCTCTTTTGTATCAGTTTCAATCTTCTCGGCCATATTGATAGGAACAATAACAAGCCTACTTAACTTTTGTTCCTTCTTGATTTCTTTCAAACGGTCTGTAACACCTCCACCCAATCCGGTATCATCGATGTTCACATATACCTTTTTCTTATATTCTGGAAACTCTTTTAGAATTTTCTTATATTCATTTACTATCCATCCAACTGTGGCCATCAAATCTTGCCCTCTATACTTTTTTGCAATCTTTATTTTTCCATGCGCATTACGAGTAATAATCGTCTCATCATTACCAAACCTTGCAACATCGACTCCAAGAAGAATAAATGGACTTCTCTCTTGTAGTTCGTATATCTTACTGCTGCATTGTTCTACTAATGTGCTAGAAATAAAAACATCTGCATCCTCTTTCGGAAACAGACCTCTAACACGCACTCGTACAACATTGCTATCATAACCATATTTTCGTATAAGTGCCTCAATATTCTGTTTATTTGTTCTTGGACTATCTTCAGACGAAACTGTATGGCAACAGTATAACTTTCTATCTCTATTATGGCTATCATAAAAGGTACCACTTGCTTTTGTGGGGTTTCCACACAGTAGCAGCTTATTATTAACACCTGTAAGAGTACCAAGAATCGCTTCCATAATCGGATCCGCTACACCAGATGCCTCATCCACGATAAAGAGCATATTGTCTTCGTGGAATCCTTGCATATTCTCCGCCTTGGTAGCAGTACGAGCAACCGCAAACCACCGCTTTTCCTGGCCTATCATATAAACATATGTTTTTGTCCATTTAAGTATCGAAGAAAGCAAAGGCGATTTTGCCATCCATTTGGCGACTTCTGACCATAGAACATCATTCAACTGCTGCCTCGTTGGTGCAGTAGCTACAACACGAGGATATGGAAAACATACTAAAAACCATAAGAAAGCAACTGCTTCTATACCTGTTTTCCCAACACCTTGACCAGATTTTATACTCACTTTAGGATTCTTGGCCAAATCCATAAGAGCATCTTTTTGCCAATCATCTGGCTTAAACAATAGGACTTCGTTCGCAAATAAGACTGGATCGTTCCGATACATCAGAATTCGTTTCTTAAAAAATACTTTTCTATCCATCTTGTTCTTCTTCATCAGCTTTCATAACCTCTTCTATCCAATCATCTGCTACAGAATTCCCTTTATCTTCACCAGTAATCTTATCTGTTTGAGCTTTTATGTATGCAATTCTAGCCTTCTGCTCCTCTGTGGCCAATTCTAAATTCTTATGTAGAAGTTCTTCATACTGCTTTATAAGGGAACGTAGTTCACCTTGAGCTCTAGCCTGGGCTTTTAGAAAGTTAGCTTGTTTATCCCAAGCTTGCTGCACTTCCCACTTTTCCCCCATAACATCGCCAAATTTTTCTTCTATCTTCTCAACAGTTTTATCATCTCTGTCTCGAACATACATGATTTTTTGTGCTCTTATAATAGCAGCATAAGCAATTTGTATATTTTCCCACAGAATATCCAATGGATCTTTTTGTTCAAGTTCCTGGATAATAGAAAAGGTTTCTTCCGGAAGATACCTAGAGAAGAAACCATGTTTTTCTGCATTCTTATTTTTTCGTGGTGCTCCATGCCCAACAGCATTTTTATTTCCTATTTTTTTACTCTGCTTTTTCCGATCGATCGCCTTTTGACTATCCGATCGATCGCTTTCATTTTCTTTGATTTCTTTCCCCCATTTTTGAGTGGATTTCCATCTCCGAACCTTATCAGCAGATATCCCAAGTTCCCTTGCAATATCTACTAATTTCATTCCTTCATTAAACATTTCCTCGGCTTTTATACTATCCGGATTTCTTGCTTGTGGGCATTCTCACCACCTCTCATTTCGTTTGTTTTGTAAATTCTCTTTTTTTACAAAAGATAGGATAAAAAGAGAATAAAAAAAGAGAGGTTTTTATACCTCTCTTAATACAATGGACCCTTTGGGACTCGAACCCAAGACCGTTCGGTTATGAGCCGAATGCTCTAACCAACTGAGCTAAGGGTCCATAATGCACACCCGTAGGCTCGAACTCGGTTACTTTTACAAGCGTTTTACCATGTTAAACTAATGTGCATCCAGCTTATACTATTTACTTCGCAACTACAACTATACCCACTAACATATTACTACTTATAATCGGACATGTAAAGGACATCATTTGGACATCATTTGGACACCTACATAATATGATCAACTCCAAACAAAAAAACACCCATCTTATTAAGCATTTCCCTGTTCCAACGTCTTAATGTTCTATCTGAAGCATGATACTTTTTCATCAACTCTTCTTGCTTTTTCTCATTCAGATAGAAATCCTTAAATGCAGCATACTTCTGCTGCTCTCCCAGACGCTTCTGCTCTTTCTCTAAACATTCAAGCGCCCAATCTACGTGAGCTATCATTACCATACTTCGCATTTTGCTTTGTCGTATGCTTTTAATGAATATAGCTCCCTCATCTAATTCTTCTACTTCTTCACTCTTAATTTGTTCAGATTCACTTATCCCAAACTTAACCTGGTCAGTGATTTTATTGTAATTTTTCATCAACAGCTCTGTATTCATATATATTCTTTTTTTATACTCTTTTTTCTCTTCTTTTTTAAATTCTGCTAAAGCTTTTTTAGCTGTCACCTTTGCTAATTCTTCTACATTTTCTCTTCTCATATTCTCCTCCTTTAACGAGAAATAGCAGATAAGCCTATTTAGCCTATCTGCACCTAATTTTTATTTATAATTATTTTTCTAATCCCTTTAACACTTCTTCTATACTCTTTCCTACATTTAGTTCTTGTACAACATCCGAGAAAGAAATAGCTTTATATTTTTTTATAGGATAGTGCTGATATAAAGCATTATATGCACGTCTTCCATATGTATCCCAATACTTATTAGCTAACTCTTTATCCATATCTTTTGTTTTTGAACGATTTGTTAAAGTAGTTTTTGAACCATCTGAGTAATTAAATGTTATTTTCCACATAATTCTATTCTCCCATTTCTCTTTATAACTTCTATTAAATTCTAAAATCTCTCTTCCGCTTCTATTGTAGACATAACCTTTTGTGCTAACAATACATATAGTCTTGTTCATCTTTAACCACCCCAAACTCTACCCCTTTCTGGCATCTATATTCTAAGAAAGTTCTATAGACATCTTCTGTCATTTTCCCTTCAAACACTACTCTCTCTCCATTAAAGAGGAGTGTTGATCTAGGAACACTATACAAAATCCGAGCTATTTTATCTTTTTTTCCTATTTGCAGAATTTTCATAACTCCCATTTTAATATCAAGACTTCTTATTTGAAAAAACTCTGCTGAATTTGAACATATATATTCAAATCCCATCTCTTCCAATTTATTTAATAACTCATATTTTTTCATTACTTTCTCCTTCTAGTCCTTTCTTTTTGAGTTTCAGTATTAAATACTGGAACA
>UQVN01000024.1 GCA_900544525.1 uncultured Eubacteriales bacterium | reverse complement strand
ACTAAATAATTAGTGCGACAGCCCCTTTTTCTATCTTCGCTCTCTCCACTGTTGAACGATAGTTTCTAATAAATCTACTGTTCCATCAATACCAAGCCAGCTTGTATTGATCATCATGTCCCTTCCGTCACTTCCATCCCATTGCCGATCAGTAAAGTAAGAACAATACACTTTTCTCGCCTTATCTATTTTTGTTATTTCTTTTTTCGCCTCATCTCTTGTCAAATGATAAAGCTCCATAATTCTTTCTATGCGATCTTGTTCTGGGGCGTAGAGAAATACTTTAAAGCAATTTTCATTATCACGCAAAATGTAATCAGCTAAACGACCTACAATGACAAAAGATTCTTTTTTCGCCAACTCATTGATAATTTTAAACTCTGTCATATAAAGCTTATAATTAATATCGCCATCTTCTGGAACATAAGGATCCACGAACCGAGAAACAATTCTCTCATCTGCTTTATCAAAGAACTTCTTATCCATTCCTGTCTTTTCCGAAGCTAATTCGATAATCTGTTTGTCATAAAAAGCAAGGCCTAGTCGCTTTGCTAATTTTTCACCGACTTCTCGTCCACCACTGCCATAAGATCTTCCAATTGCAATAATTATATTTTCTTTCATTAAACTTCGCCCCTTTCTATCATTCTTACTATTATTATAATTCATCGATTAAAATCTGACAACTTTATTTTATTATATTTTAATTCTAAAACGATGAAAATCATAATTTATGATAATAAAAATTCGCATAAAATAGCATTGCTCACATCGATCCCTTGATCCGTTAAATAAATTTGACGCTCTCCTTTTTCTCCATTCCATTCTAATAAATTCATAGAGTGAAATTTTAATAGAACATCTCCATAAACCTCTTCTAATACCTCTTTAAATTTCTCAAAAAATTCTTTTTCTGAAATTCCTTTTCTCATTCGAAGTCCTAAGTACATAAACTCTTCTATCGCATCTTTTTTTGTAATTTCTGTCCACTCTTCTCTTTCTTCACAGACCGTTACAGGATTTTCTAAATAAGCTTTCATTGAGGATACATTTTTAAAACGATAGGCATACACCCCTTCTTTTTCTTTATCTCCAACATATATATGATCGGATCGCAAATAGGAACTAGCTCCTAATCCAAGCCCTAAATATTCTCCTCCTGTCCAATACACACTATTATGACGACTTTCTCTTCCTTCTTTTGCGTAATTAGAAATCTCATATCGATGATAACCTTCTTTTTGTAAGAGCTGTCTTGTCAACTCATACATGGCGCGGTCTTCTTCTTCTTTTGGCAAATGATCTAAAATTTCATCATTATTATAAAATGGAGTTCCTTCTTCGATAATTAAACTATAAGAAGAAATATGTTCTGGTTGGAGTGCAAGAATTCTCTCAATATCTTTTTGATAAGAAGCCAAATCTTCTTTTGGTAATGCTGACATTAAATCCACACTGATATTTTGAAATCCTACTTCTCTCGCCCATTGATAGTTATGTAAAAACTGCTCATAAGTATGAATCCTTCCTAATACTTTTAATCGTTCATCATCGGTCGTTTGTAAGCCAATACTCAATCGATTGATTCCTATTTTATAATAGGTTTCTAACTTTTCCTTTGTAACCGTTCCAGGATTCATCTCAATTGTAATTTCTGCATTGGCTTTTATTGGAAAGGATTGCTGTATGGCCTTCATAATTTTCTCCATCTGTTCCCCTTTTAACACGGAAGGCGTTCCTCCTCCAAAAAAGATAGTTGTTACATCAAAATCAACGTTTTTAACATCAGAAAAGCTTTTTATCTCATTACAAAGTGCTTGTACATATTGCTCTTTTACTTCTTCGGTAGCAGAAAAAGAAAGAAAATCACAGTAATTGCACTTTCTTACACAAAATGGAATGTGGACATAGAGTCCTAATGTTCTCTTTTTTTCCTTCACTTTTTTATTCCTTTCTATTCCTTCTCTCCTTTTTCTCTAAAATCCATCCATAGAGAAAAAAATCAGGCTTATGTAACTTAGAAAAGGTATAGGCGAAAAAACCTATACCTTTCTTATTTCTCTTTTTCTCTCTTTATTTCTCATCTAATTTTAATACGCTCATAAACGCTTTTTGTGGAATTTCTACGTTTCCAATTTGACGCATACGCTTCTTACCTTCTTTTTGTTTTTCAAGAAGTTTTTTCTTACGAGAAATATCACCACCATAACATTTTGCAAGCACATCTTTTCTCATGGCTTTTACAGTCTCACGAGCGATGATTTTGCTACCAACGGCTGCCTGAATTGGAATTTCAAATAAATGTCTTGGAATTTCTTCTTTTAGACGTTCACACATTCTTCTTCCACGCTCATAAGCAGTATCTTCATGAACAATAAAGGATAGGGCATCTACTTCTTCACGATTGATTAACATATCTAGTTTCACAAGTTTTGAAGGCTCGTATCCTTTCATTTCATAATCAAAAGATGCATATCCTCTTGATCTTGATTTTAAAGCATCAAAGAAATCGTAAATAATTTCATTTAATGGAAGATCATATTTTAACAATGCTCTTGTTTCTTCCATATATTCCATTCCTAAATAAACACCACGGCGTTCTTGGCATAATTGCATAATGGAACCAACATATTCTGTTGTCACCATAATTTCTGCGGATACAATCGGCTCTTCCATATAATCGATTTCGGATGGATCTGGTAAGTTGGATGGATTTGTAAGTTCAATCACTTCTCCATTTGTCTTATGCACTTTATAAATAACACCTGGAGCTGTCGTTACAAGATCTAAGTTAAACTCACGCTCTAAACGTTCTTGAATAATTTCTAAGTGTAACAGTCCTAAAAATCCACAACGGAATCCAAATCCCAATGCGATAGAAGTTTCTGGCTCAAATTGTAAAGAAGCATCATTTAATTGTAATTTTTCTAATGCATCTCTTAAATCCGTATATTTTGAACTATCCGCTGGATACATACCACAATATACCATTGGGTTTACTTTTTTATACCCTGGCAATGGTTCTTTACAAGGATTTTCAGCATCGGTAATTGTATCACCAACACGAGTATCCTTTACATTTTTTAAACTAGCGGTTAAATATCCTACCATTCCTGCGGATAATTCTTCACAAGGAATAAACTGTCCTGCTCCAAAATATCCTACTTCCACAACTTCTGCTTCTGCACCAGTTGCCATCATACGGATTTTTGTTCCTTTTTTCACCGTTCCTTCTTTTACACGAAGGAATACGATAACACCGCGATACGCATCGTATAAACTGTCAAAAATCAACGCTTGAAGACTTGCATTTTTATCCCCTGTTGGGGCTGGAATCTTCGTCACAATTTGCTCTAGGACTTGTTCTACATTAAGCCCTGTTTTTGCTGAAATTCTTGGAGCATCTTCCGCTTCTAAACCGATGACATCTTCAATTTCTGCAATGACACGTTCTGGTTCCGCACTTGGAAGATCTACTTTATTAATAACTGGCATAATATCTAAGTTATGGTCAAGAGCCAAATAAACATTGGCAAGCGTTTGTGCCTCGATTCCTTGGGCTGCGTCTACGACTAAAATTGCCCCTTCACAAGCCGCTAAAGAACGGGATACTTCATAGTTAAAATCCACATGCCCTGGAGTATCAATTAAGTTAAAAATATATTCTTCTCCATCATTTGCTTTATAAACAATACGAACAGTCTGTGCTTTAATCGTAATTCCACGTTCTCTTTCTAAATCCATGTTATCAAGCACCTGCGCTTGCATTTCACGTTCTGTTAGCGTTCCTGTCATCTGAATAATACGGTCTGCTAATGTAGATTTTCCATGGTCAATATGAGCGATAATGCAAAAATTACGAATTTTACTTTGATCAATTGTTGCCATATTCTTCCTCCTATACATCTATGTACGTTTCTCTTTTTATCTATCCTAATTCAATATGACTTTTCTCATTCTGTCTCACTTTTTCTAAAAAGCCATCGATATATAAGTATATCATACAATCAGGAACCTCGTAAATATCTATGTTTTAACAGTTGTATTTTTCTACTGACTTTTTCCTTTTCGTAAAACATCATTTAACATATCCGCAATTGGCTCCATGGCATTTTTCACTTCTTGTAACGTGTTTGTATTTGCCCCAGCTTCAATTAACATGGCTCTTGGCTTTACATGAAGATTATAACGATACGTCTTTATGTAAATTTTTCGCATTAAAGTAGGATATTTTTTTTCAGCATCTAATTGCATTTGTAAACTAAAGGCTAAATTTCCTTGTTTGTTGGCATTATACAAATAACTAATATCTCCATTTTTGGAAGAACGACTGACTCCATTCATAATCATAACCTTTGCTGTTGGCTTTCCATTGACTTCCGTAACAAGATGGGTGCCTTCATCAAGGCCATCTCGATGAAGATCGATGACAACATCAATCGAAGGATTGTCTTTTAATATTTTTTCTACCCCTTTTAACGACATATTATACGCAAGGCTTCTATCTAATTTTCCATCGATAATATCATACACCGTCTTATCATGATACACAGGAATATGATACTTCTCTTCTAATAGCTTTGTTAAGTAAGTTCCAACTCCAATAACCGTATCCTCATAGTTATTAGCTCTGCTATCTTTAAAACTTTCACTGCCATGAGTATGATAAATCAAAATTTTTGGTTTTTTTCCATCTAATTGAATCGTAAGATCTTTATTTAATAATGTTTTCCCATCGATCTCTGACGGCAAAAGACGGGCAGTTGACTCCACCACATAGAAATTTTTCATTAAAAATTCGGTATTATAAAGCTGTGCTTTAGAATAGGTTCTCCCACTTACGGCTACAGCGTTTTGAGATAACGTTTCCTGTTTTTCTTTTTTATTTTCTTTGTTTGTTTTTACTTCCAAATTTAGCTCCTTTTGTTGCATTTCTTTTTGATTTTCCTCTTCATTTTCTTCCATTAAATACAAATAATTTTGGTTGTCCACCGCTAATGTTTCCACTGCATCGTATCCCCATTCAAAATGCAATGCTGGCAAAAATTCCTTCGCTAAAAATGCAATCAGTGGTGTCTCGTCTTCCTCTTCTCCCCGATCCATCATGGTCTTCATAGGAACTAATTCCTCTACTACCGTATTTGTCATAGCCTCTAATCCATTTTTAAGTTCTTCAAAAAATAGATGAGTCCCCTCGTTTGTTGTGATTGTATTTGGCATATTCATTCCTATTTTTGCAACAAAAAAGATGACTATTATGAACAGAAGTAAACGGACTATTTGATAGTTTTCTCGCTTCATAATCATTCCCTTTCTTTCCTGTTCATTATATTCATCCTAAAATTAAAATATACTTACGAAAGGTCTGTATATTGATTAATGGCTTCTGAAATCGTAAAGCTAATTCTTCTCACCGCCTCATCAATATTTTTTGGGGTTACAAACATAGAGACAAAATCTTCATCTACGATCTCTTTTGCCAATTCAAATTGCTCTTCCTCCGTAAACGTATCAAGCACATTGTTGCCATTCACTTGTTCTAATATTTGGAAGATTCTTTGCATAGAATCGTTGACAATAGCAGGAACAGAAATTACTGTTGGAACACCGATGGCAATGACAGGAACACCAATGGTCTCTTTCGTCAATGCTTGTCGATAATTCCCAACTCCCGATCCTGGTGCGATCCCTGTATTGCTAATCTGAATCGTTTTATTAAGCCGATTGGAATTTCTCGCCGCCAACGCATCGATAGCAATGACAACATCAGGCTTTGTCTGCTCCACCACTCCACGAATAATCTCTTGTGTTTCCATTCCTGTCTGAGCCATAACTCCTGGAACAATAGCACTCACTTCTTTTTCACACGCCATTTGCAATAGGGATGCTTTTTTTAAATGTCTTGTAATAAATAAATTTTCTACAACAAGAGGTCCTAACGCATCCGGTGTCACTTCTTTATTTCCAAGTCCAACGACTAACACTTTTTCTTCTTTTTGAATGAGGCGATCGAGTACTTCATGTAAACATTGACTCATCTCTGTAAAATAAGACTCATCTTCTTCTAAAAAATGAGGACTTTCTAATGTAATATACGCTCCTATGGCCTTTCCCATTTTCTCGCTAGCTTCTTTTGTATCAATAAAAATCGTTGTCTCTCGAATTCCATTTTCCTTTTTTTCTCTTTTCTCCATTCGAATTCCTTCAAACTCGGAATATTCTTCTTGCAATTCTACGGCTAAATCTGTTCTGCTCTCTACTTTCATAATTCCTTCCTTTCTTACATTTTCATTCCTTTTTTCTCTCTTTAGTATTCCAAACTTTCCGTAAAATTATGTCAATTTTATTGACTTTCCTATTGACAAGCCAATTTTTCCTCTATATAATAGAAAAAGTATGTTTTCGATGTAATTTATCGTGTCTCTTATAAAGAAAACATTTCGAACTATTTTAATAAACTAATACCATTTAATTTTTGGAGGAATAGAGAACATGGCAAACATTAAATCTGCAAAGAAAAGAATTTTAGTAATCGAAAAGAAAACTTTAAGAAACAAAATGATCAAAACTAAAATCAAAACTTTAGTTAAAAAAGTGGAAACAGCTATCACAGCTGGAGATAAAGAAGCTGCTAAAGCTGCTTTAACAGTAGCTATTTCTGAAATCAGCAAAGCTACATCTAAAGGAATTTTCCACAAAAATACAGCTTCTAGAAAAATCTCTAGATTAACAAAAGCTGTTAACACAATGAACTAATCTATTCTTAAACTTTTTATATACAACCGTCATGTAAGCACTCGGATTAACCCACCGAGTGCTTTTTTTAAACTTCGTTATAAAAAAGGAGTCTTTTATGCAAACAATCAATGAACATATTAAATCCCATACATTTCAAACGGTTTATTTAATTTTCGGCGATGAGACTTATTTATGCAATCAAGCAAAAAACAAACTAAAAAATGCCCTTTCCTCTCCTGATGATACAATGAATTATAGCTATTATGAGGGAAAGAAAATTAATATTTCTGAAGTAATCGATCTTGCTCAAACACTTCCCTTTTTTCAAGAAAAACGATTGATTCTTTTGGAAGATACTGGTTTTTTCAAATCTTCTCCTGACGAATTAGTAGCCCTTATGGAACAGCTCCCTGATACTACTTGTATGGTATTTGTAGAAAGCGAAGTGGATAAACGCTCAAGGCTTTATAAAGCGGTACAAAAACATGGATACATTGCCAATATGAGCACCCCTGACGAAAAATCTCTTGTCTTATGGATCGCCTCTCTTTTAAAACAGGAACAAAAAAAGATCAAAGAACCTGTTCTTCGTTTTTTTCTCGAGCGAACGGGAACCGATATGGTTCATATAAAAAACGAGTTGGATAAACTATGTGCTTATACGCTAGGTCGAGAAGAGATCACAAAAGAAGACGTAGAAGAAGTAACAACGCAAATTACAACAAGTAAGATTTTTGATATGTTAGAAGCCATTGTAAAAGGAGAGCAAAAAATCGCTATCGACTATTATTATGATCTCCTCGCCTTAAAAGAACCACCAATGCGAATTTTATCCCTTCTTGTACGCCAGTTTAACTTAATTTTACAAGTACAAGAAATGGATAACCATTCCATTCCAAACGCAGAGATCGCAAAACAAGTTGGAATTCCTTCTTTTGTTGTAAGAAAATATATTCAGCAAGGAAAATCTTATAATCGCTCTCAATTAGAAGAAATTTTACACTTATGTGCCACTTATGAAGAAGATGTAAAAACTGGAAAATTAGTGGATCATATTGCAGTGGAACTTCTTATTATCAAATTTTCTACCCGCACTACCGCAACTTGAAATGGAGAATAAATACTGCTTGGCTCGTTACTTTTGTACGAATGTGAGAAACGTGTTTTACAAGTTTCTCACGTTTGCGGGCAGTTTATAGGAGAAACTCTAAAAGACACAGTCTATCAATTTTTCATGAATTTAAATATTTTTTAATTCGCAACGTCTTTCCATCGGTTTGAAAGAAAATAGCTCCATCCTCTCCTGTTTTATAAATTGTTGCTCCATATCGTTGTAATCTCTCTACCACTTCATTGTTTGGATGCCCATATCGATTCTTTTTTCCATAGGAAAATACCGCATAATCTGGATTTATTTTCTGAATAAACGGTTCTATGGATGAATTTTTTGAGCCATGATGTCCTACTTTTAATAAGGTACAATGTCTGATATCCTCCAACAATTTTTCTTCTCTTTCCTTTCCCATATCTCCTGTAAAAAGAGCGCTAAACTGTTTATAAGAAAGATAAAAAACTTGAGAATTATCATTTTTATCCTCTTCTTGTTCGATCCGATCTGGTGAAATCCATTGGAATTCCACCTCTCCTTCTCTTATCTCATCTCCTTTTGCCATATAATAAATTTTTGTTCCGTATGACTTAGCCTTTTTTTCTAATGCTTCATAGGCTTCTTCTTTTTCTAATAACTTTGGCAAAAATAGCTTTTCTATTTTTACTTCTCCAAATAATTGTTCCATTCCATTATAATGATCCGCATCAAGATGAGTGACAATCGCCTCTTCTAACGTAGTCACTCCATAATAATGTAATAGTGGTAACAAACGATATTTTCCAACATCTTGTATACTACTACTACCTCCATCTAATAGATAATATCTCCTCGTTGGCATTTGAAATAAAATCCCATCGCCTTGTCCTACATCTGCACAAATAATAAAAAGATTCCCTTTGGGTTCCCAAAGACAAATACTAATGCTAACGACCAATAAGCAAACCCATTGCTTTTTCTTTTTTCGTTTTAAGAGAAGAAATCCAACTGTCATCATAATGAAATAAGGAATATAAAACTGAAAACCAACTTCTCCTGTGATAACAAAAGAACTTGGTATTCTCTCCATTCCCTTACAAGCCAACTCATAAAACTGTAAAATCAAACAAGCTGGCACTAACAATATTTTTGCCCATAACAGAGAAAAAAGACCAACAAGCCCACCAAAAATTCCGATGGGCAATAAAACTCCCATCATCGGTATAATAAAAAGATTCAAAAGAATGCTATAAGGAGAATATCCAAAAAATGTGTGCAATAAAACTGGTAGTGTCACAAGCTGAACCGCTCCACTGACAATCACACTTTCTTTTAAAGAAGCCCCCCCTTCTCCTTTCTTAAAACATTCTTTTAACAAAGGTGCATAAATTCCAATACCAATAATCGCTCCATAAGACAATAAAAACCCTGCATCATTTAAGCAATAGGGATTTTCCAATACGAGAAAAAGAGCCGAAAGTGCCATAGCTGTTAACATATCGTAACTTCTTCCTATCATTTCTCCAGTCAGTAATAACAAAAGCATAACACAGGCCCGAAAAACAGAAGCACTTTTTCCTACCATAATACAATAACCAATTAGCAAGACCATAGCCCCTCCTCCAGAAAGAATATAGCCAATTCCTCTTTTTCTTAGCTGTCTAAAAATCCCTCGACCAACAAACGCTACATGAAGCCCTGAAATCGCTAATATATGAGCAATTCCTTGCTCTTGGTACATTTTCTTTACTTCTTCATCAAGACTTCCTTTCTCTCCTGTAATCATTGCCATTAAAACCCCTGCTTGTCTTTTCTCCATACTTTCTTCATATACCGTATTTAGTCTTTCTCGAAATTTCCAAATACTCTCGAATAAGACACTTCCTCTCCCCCATTGTTTCTCTATTACTCCCTTTGTCACACTACAAACAATCCCCTTTGATAAATAATATTGCTTTTGATTAAACTGTCCTGGATTGCTGGCTGACTCTAATTGTTTTAGTTTCCCCTTTACTATAACTTTCTGCTTTAAAACGACCTCTTTTTTTATTCCATATAGTTTTACATCTCCTGTCAATGTATGAATTTCCTTTGTCTCTTTTCCTTCTTTTCGAAATAAAACCGATGGATTTTTTAATCGATAATGAAAACCTTCGTCTACTCTTTCTTTTTCGATCACTTGTCCGATCATAGTAACTTCTATCCCGTCTTCCATCCCATCAGGAACAATCATTATTTTCTGAAAGAAAAGATTATGACAACATCCACTACAGAAAAAAAGTACAAAAAAAGAAAAAGACAGCAAGCGACACTGTCTTTTTCTTTTTTGAACTCTCTTTTTCGTTTGTTTTTTTTCTTTTGTCTTCCAACGAATCCATAAAATCCCTTGAAAAGTAAGAATCATAACAACAAAAACAAAGAAAATATTCCAACAAAAAGCCACTTCCTTTTTTGTGTATCGCCCACATACCTCTCCAAGTACAAGTGCCATAACTGCCAAAAAAAATGGTCTTTTCAATAATTATTCTCCTTTTATTAATTCAAGATTTCTCTCAAATATTCCATCAAATGCTATTGTTTCTCGATATTTTGCAACACGCTCTCCTTCAATTGTGAATTGCACTTTATTGATATTTGGCAACTCTACAAGAGAATTTACAATAGAATAAATGGTAACTTCATCGCTAACATCTGCTACTCCCTCTAAAAACTTTCGATTGAGATCCACATAGCAAATACCATCTTTTACAGACGTTTTAATTACCTTTGTCCCTTCTGGAATCGTCGCTTTATATCCCTCAGAATCTGGACCTTTTATCAAACTCCCAATTACTTTTTGTTCCATTGAAACATTGTTACCTGTGTCCAATTGGGTTTGATATTTTACTAATTTTTCACCCTTTGTATCCGCAAAATAAATATTAACTTCTCCATAAGTTCCATAACTACTCAGATCGTTTGCATCCATAATAAAACTTTCACTATTCATAATGCCGATCACTTTTCCATCCCGATCCGTAATTGGCTGTCCATTCATTGTGATTTCCACATTATTTACTTTTGATAGCTGTGTAATACTCTTAACAATTGCCCCTCGACAAAGTACCTCTGTGGCCATATCTAGTTTTCCATAACCAGTATTAAAATCTAAAGAAACATAGCTATCTTCAATTTTCACTTTATGAAAGCCCATATTTTCTGTAATAACAGCTTTATATTTTGAAAGATCTGGTGACTGTTTTAACTGCTCAATAATAACTTCTACGGCCTCTTCTGTATCCTTTGGAATTTCCTCATATTCAAACCAATATTCTAACAGCTTTGTTCCTTCTGGATTTAAATAATAAAGGGTAACTCCTTTTTCTTCATCTCCTGCTTGATAAGACTCACCTTCTTGACTACAGCCAACGAAGCTAGTCACAATAATAAGAGCGAGCAATATATATTTTATTACTTGTTTTCGTTTCAAATTTTTAGCTCCTTTCTACACCACATAATTGAGAGGAATTCGAATTGTAAAAGTCGTACCTTCCCCTTCCTTGCTATAAAGTTTTATGGCACCTTTGTGCATTAAAATAGCATTTCGTGTAATAGAAAGACCAAGCCCTGTTCCGCCAGTTTCTCTTGAACGGGCTTTATCCACCCGATAGAAACGTTCAAAAATTTGATCTTGGCAATCTTCTGGTATTCCCACGCCGGAATCTGCAATCTTAACATAAAAAAACTTATGATCCGCATTTAAAGATACGCGAATCCAACCATTATCCACATTATATTTAATTGCATTTTCCACTAAGTTAGAGAATGCCAAAGAGAACTTCACTTCATCAATTTCTGCTGATACTGGACGAAAACTTTCAAATACAATCTCTATATTTCTCTTTGCTGCAAGAGGTCGTAATCGTTTCAAAAGCATTTCTAAAAGCTCATTAATATCAACTGTTGTAATATTTAAAGCAGAAGCCTTTTTATCCATTTTTACAAGAGCTAATAGATCGTTAATGATCTTATTTTCTCGCTCAATTTCCGCTGCAATATCCACTAGAAACTCTCGATATAATTCCGCTGGAACTCCTTCTTGAGAAAGCAAAGAATCCGCAAGTACTTTCATAGAAGTGATCGGTGTCTTTAATTCATGGGATACGTTTGATACAAATTCCTGTCTAGAATCTTCCACTGCTTGAATTTTTGCTGTAATATCATTGATAACCGAAGCCATCGTTTGCATTTCAACATAACCTTCCACTGGAATTTTTTCATCTAAATGTCCATCTGCCATATGACGAATGGCCTCATTAAACACTTTAAATGGTTTCGTCAAAAGAGAAGAAAGTCCCCATGCAATGCTCACTGCCAAAATTGCAAATATCACATACAATGTCTGACTTTTCTCGCGAATGGCTAACTGAGTCATCGCAATGTCTTCTGTCGATATAAATGCCATTACAATTCCTTGACAGTCCTTTCCGCTTTCATCAAAAATAGGAACCATCACTTCGGCATATCCCTTTTTTGTCTCATAAGACTTTAAAGTATCTCCACGCATCATCCGAATCATATCTTCTGAAATAAAATATTTATTTTGATCAAATCCATACGTATCTTTAATAATCCGAAAATTTTTATCAAGAATCATAATTCTCCCCTCTAGCACACTGGCCAGCTGATCAACCTCCACATCTAGTGTACTAGAAGAATCTTGAATTAGAAAATTTAAATTATACACTTGGTTTGCAAGCATATTACATTGTAACTGCACTTGATTTATTTTCTGTTCTATGGATTTTTTATAGTAGGCATTCTCCAAACCTTTTCCAAAAGTAAAGATTAGCACCATCATCAAAGAAAAAAAGGAAAGAAATACAGCAAACTTCATACTTTTTAAGCCATTTAGCTTAATTTTGAGACTGGAAATAATATCCTACACCCCATTTCGTATGTATGTACTTCGGATCTCCTGGATTGCTTTCAATTTTTTCACGAAGTCTACGAATATGAACATCAACCGTTCTCACGTCTCCAGGATAATCATATCCCCAAACGGTATTCAATAATTTCTCCCTGCTGTATACTTTCTCTGGATTTGTAATTAACAATTCCACAAGATCAAATTCTTTTGCTGTCAAATTGACTTCCTTTCCATCAATATGAACACGACGGCTTTCGCAGTCGATTTTAAGTCCACCAGAAGTAATCACTCTTTGCTGTTGTTTTTCACTCACTTGCTTGCTACTTCTTCTTAAAATAACTTTAATTCTCGCCTTTACTTCTAATATATTGAATGGTTTTGTAATATAATCATCTGCGCCATATTCTAATCCGAGAATTTTATCCATATCATCACCTTTTGCTGTTAGCATAATGATTGGAACATCTGAAAATTCTCGGATCTGTTGGCACACTTCAAATCCTGTTAACTTCGGAAGCATCACATCTAGCAGAATAATATCATAACTATTATTTCTTGCCATATTAAGTGCTTCTTCGCCATCATAGGCGCAATCTACTTGCATATCATCTTGTTCTAAGCTGAATTTAATACCTTTTACAATCAGCTTTTCATCATCTACTACTAATACTTTTCTTCCCATTTTTTCTATTCACCTCAGTGTATTGTTATCAAATCTTTCACTTTTTGAAAGACTCCATCTTTAATTCCCCTTATTTCTTTCAATTCATCAATAGAACGAAACTCTCCATGTTCTTCCCGATAAGCAATAATGGCTTCTGCCTTTGCTTCTCCAATTCCTGAAAGAGACATCAGTTGTTCCTTTGTCGCTGTATTTATGTTTATTTTTTGTTGTCTCTCATTATCACTTTCATTAGGAAACTCTTGATTTTCACTGAGGTCTTCACCCTTCTTTGGAATAATGATTTGCTCTCCATCGGAAAGCTGTCTTGCTAAATTCACTCTTTTTTCATCTGCATCATGATTGAATCCGCCAGCTTTTTGTACAGCATCTTTCACTCTGCTTCCTTCTAAAAGTTCATAGACATCAGGATACTTCACTTCTCCACATATATAGACATAAATTGTACATTGGTTGGTTATCTTTCCTGACACTTCTGTCTCAGAAAAGTCTGTTGTCTGCTCCACTTGCTCTGTTTGCTCTTTGAGCAGAATCTCAGTTTCACTCTGGGAATCACTACAGGCTGTAAGACTTACAGCTGTCAGGACAAAAAATAAATAAAGGAATACGCCTTTCTTCATACAATGATAACTCCTTTCATTGTATAATAGATCTCAGATTACGACAAGTAGATGGATTATTATCCCTGTCATTTATGGCGTTATCTTTATTGTACCGAATCTTTCTCTCCTTTTCAACTGATAAATCTTACTAATTACTTACGATTTCCACTGAAAAAGTGCAATACCTGACACTGCGACTAACACACCTAGTAATTTTGTCCAATAAAACGGCGTTTTCTCCGCACCAAACAGTCCAAAAAGCTCAATGAGATAAGCCACAAAAATCTGCGCAATGACAATAACTAATACCGCTTTTGCTGGTCCTAATTTTTGCATTGCCATAATAACCGTCCATGTGATCATAGCACCTATCACACCGCCTAAAAGTAAATATTTTGGCTCTACTTTTATTATCTTTAATAAATTATGTTCTTTTCTTTCTGTAAAGAACCAAATAACCATACAGACAAGAAAACCTGTTAATTGTACAAAACTGTTTGTAACCCAAACACCACTTTGTTTTGTAACACCTGTGTTAAAGACACCTTGAACCGACATAAGCGCACCAGATATGAGTGCAATTAAAAATCCGATCATTTCATAGCCTCCTTTATTTTTTTGTTTTGAACTTTTCTCAAAACTGATTTCTTTCTTAGGCTTTCCAAACAATCCCTTTTTATACATAAAAACGATGAGAAACATTCGTTACCCATTTCTCATCGTTTTCTATATCTTCGTTTTCTATGTCCACACATAACATGCACATTGTTTAAAGCTTATGACTCTTATCCCCTACTCTAATAGGTATCTTGACATATCACCAGCTTATGAAGAAAGAAGGTGCTCCATTTTCTTTTGTACCTCATCCATCTGCCTCGATACGGTAGCACCATTCCATATATTTTCATTGGCAATTCTCATATAATTCCAAAAATATTCCATAACCTTTCCTTTTGGAATTGGCATACTTTTTTCATACTGACGATAAATCATCTGCAATCGTTCATCTTCATAAAAAATTCCCTTTTTGGCCGATAACCGTCCAATCGTATCGTATTGTTGATTGGCAAATTCATAGGATAAATAACTAGCAAAAAGTTCTGCCGCTTTTTGTTGTTTTGACTGTTCATTGACAACGGCTAATTCTGTAATAGACAAACTGTTGCTTTCAATCTCATCGGTTAACTCAGGAAGTAATGCCACTTTATAAGAGCTATTTTTGGGAATTCGATTGATGGCATCCATTTCACAAATAGCAAATACTGCCTCATTATGTTCAATCGAACTTAAAACCGTTTCATAATCTACCGTTTGCATCGTACCAATCGGCAAATTGTTGAGCTCTTGAAAATATTTCATAGCTTCTATCGTCTGATAATTATTAATTTTAAACAAAGATGTGTCATCTCCTGTATCCCCAAACAGTTCCATAGAATCCCCTAAAAACATAAAATTTGTATAAGGATCTGTTAAATCCCATTTGAATAAATTGGTATTATCCTTTTTATCCGAAAGCTGTTCCCCATATTCAATCATTTCATCAAAGGTAGTTGGTGCATATCGCACATCCTCTGAATAATAAAGTAAAAAATACGTATCAAAATAAAGCGGATATCCATAGATACCATCTTGTAAACTTCCTGCCTTTATCGCTGTCTTAGGATAATTTTCTTCCCAAAACTGCTGTGGAAAAAATTCCACCGGTTTTGCAATTCCATACTGTTTTGCTTGCTGTAATTGGGCATTGGAAATAAAATAAAGATCTGGCGCTTCATTACTCTTACTCTTTAGCGCAATCTCCTTTAAATAATCCGTTTTCTTTACATAATGGCTTTCCACTTCAATCGAATATTTTTCTTCAAAAGCTTCCGCTGCTTCTAATAAAAATTGCTCTTCCTCTTCCTTTTGATACCAAACAGTTAATTTTGCGTTTTTTTCCACAGGGAAATCTTTTTTTAGTCTTTCATAACTCATACGATTCCTAGACTCTTTCTTATTGTCCGCCTTATTGCATCCAGATAATAAAAAAATAGAAACTAACGCAATAATTCCTCTATAAAATACCTTCCTAAAACTTCGTTTCATTTCCTATAAACACCTTTCCAAAATGGAAAGCATCTCATCTACATGGTGTTTTTCTATAATCAGTGGTGGCACTAAACGAATTGTATTATTACCTGCCGATAAAAGAATCAACCCCTGTTTGAGTGCTTTCTTAATCACTTCTAAAACAGAGACTTCTGGTTTTAATTCAAGACCGTGCATCAAACCAATCCCTCTATGTTCTTTTATCATATCATATTTTTGTGTCAATGTGTCTAGCTTTTCTCCAAGATATTCTCCAATTTCTCGCACATGTTCTATTATCTTTTGTTCTTCAAATAAATCATATACTTTGCTTACAGCAGCGGTAGCCAGTGGATTTCCTCCATAAGTCGTCCCATGATCCCCCGCCACTAAAGTAGAACTGCACTTTTTACTCGCTACAAACGCTCCTACGGGAACTCCACATCCTAACGCCTTTGCAAGAGTCATAATATCTGGTTTTACACCATAAAGTTCATGGGCATACATAGCGCCACAGCGCCCCATTCCACATTGAATTTCATCAAAGATTAAAAGAATATCCTTTTCATCACAAAGGTTTCTAAGCCCTTTTAAAAACTCTTTGTTGGCAGGATAAATGCCTCCCTCTCCTTGCACTACTTCTGTAATAATTGCACAAGTGCGATCCGTTATTTTACTCTTAACATCCTCTAGATCATTAAACGTTGCAAAAACTGCACTAATTCCCTTTGGAATCATTCCTTCTCGATATTTTTTTGTACCAGTCACCGATAAAGCTCCTTGGCTTCTTCCATGAAATCCATGATCCATAGCGATAATTTCGTATTCTTTTGTGGAATCTTTTAAATAAGCATATTTTCTAGCTAATTTTATTGCTCCTTCAATGGCTTCCGTTCCACTGTTTGTAAAGAACACTTTGTCAAGCCCCGTTGACTCTACGATCTTTGTAGCTGCTTCAATTGCTGGAACATTATAATATAAATTGGATGTATGAATGAGCTTATCGATCTGATCTTTTAACGCTTGATTATACGCCTCATTATGGTACCCTAACGCAAAAACTGCAATTCCTGATCCAAAATCTAAATACCCCTTTCCATCGGTATCATATAAATAAACGCCCTCTCCTTTTTCAAGCACTACGGGAAAACGATTATATGTCTTCATGATTACTTTCTCTGCTTGTTCTTGATAATTCATGTTCCCATTCCTTCCTCTCTCATAACTTATTTAAAATAAAGGCTCTTTTACAATTGCCGTTCCAATTCCCTTCTCAGTGAAAAACTCAAGTAAAAGACAATGTTTTTGACGCCCATCTAAAATATGCACTCTTCCTACTCCACTTTCTACCGCTTCAATACAATTGGTAAGTTTCGGAATCATCCCACCACCGACAACTCCATTTTCAATAAATTTTTTTGCTGTTGGTAAGTCCATCTCTGAAATCAACGTTTCTTTATCCTTTGGATCCACATAAACACCTTCAATATCCGTTAAAAACACTAATTTTTCTGCATGAATCCCTTTTGCAATGGCACACGCCGCATCATCGGCATTGATATTATAAGCTTCAAATTCTTCTCCTAATCCAATCGGTGCGATAACAGGAACATAATCATCTTCCATTAAGTTCTCCAGTAAATCTGCTTGCACCTCTTTTACCTGTCCAACGAACCCGATATCTTTTCCATCGGAATATTTCTTTTCTACACGAAGCATTCCTCCATCGCGTCCACTTAATCCAACCGCTTTGATTCCTTGTTTTTCCATCATTGCCACAAGGCTTTTATTCACTTTATTGAGCACCATTTCTGCCACTTCTATCGTATCTTCATCGGTCACACGAAGTCCATTGACAAACTTAGGTTCTTTTCCTAACAATGTCACCCATTTGCTAATTTCTTTTCCTCCCCCATGAACAATAATAGGCTTCATTCCAATCAGTTTTAAAAGAGCCACATCTTTAATCACATTATATTTTAAATCCTCATCAAGCATGGCACTCCCTCCATACTTTACAACAATCTTTGCCCCATTAAATCTACGAATATAAGGTAACGCTTCGATTAATGTATGAGCTTTTAACATAACTTCACTTTCTACTTGCATTTTTTCTCCTCTTTCCTTCCTATCCTATTCATTTTTATTGTTAAAATTAAGAGCGGTAATCTGCGTTAATATTCACATATTCATGGGTTAAATCACAGCCCCAAGCCGTAGCTTCTTCCCTACCGCCTTTTACATCCGCGATACAAATAACATGGGAAGAGGATAAGATTTTTGTTGCAACCTCTTCATCATATCCCGTTGCTATCCCATCTTTTACCAAACAAAGACTTCCATATTCACTTTCGATGGTAATATCCGTTGTATCAGGCTCAAATTCCGCTCCTGAATATCCCATAGCACAAAAGATTCTTCCCCAGTTAGCATCTTTTCCATAAAGAGCTGCCTTTGTTAAATTAGAGCAAGCAACGGATTTACTTAAAAGTTTCGCATCTTCTTTTGTCTTCCCATTAATAACCGTTACTTCAAATAACTTTGTAGCCCCTTCTCCATCCTCTGCAATCCGTTTTGCCAAATACGTGTTCACATAATTAAGGGCTTCTACAAATTTTTCATAGGCTTCATTTTCACAATCAATCACAGGATTTCCTGCCAATCCATTGGCTAGTATATAAGCAGTATCATTGGTTGATGTGTCTCCATCAACAGAAACCATATTATAAGTATCCTGTACATTGTCATACAGCGCTTTTTGTAACATTTCTTTTGTAATGGCGATATCAGTTGTAATAAAAGCTAACATCGTTCCCATATTAGGATGAATCATACCAGAGCCTTTACACATACCACCCATCGTCACTACGTTTCCATCGATTTCAAATGTCACTGCAATTTCTTTTTTATGAGTATCTGTCGTCATAATAGCTTCTGCCGCCATACTCGCTGATTGTCTATCCTCTTTTAACGCAGGTACTAAAAGTTCAATTCCCGCCTCAATCATATTCATTGGTAGTTGGTTTCCAATAACACCTGTGGAACAAACAAGCACTTCCTCTTTTTGAAGTCCTAGTTTCTTTGCGGTCATTTTGGCCATACTCTCACAATTTTTCATGCCTTCTTCTCCTGTACAAGCATTAGCAACACCGCTATTTACAACAATCGCCTGCACTTTTTGCTGTGTTTTTACAAGTTGTTTTCCCCATTTTACAGGAGCAGCTTTTACTTTATTTCTTGTAAATGTCCCGGCAAACACCGCAGGTATTTCACTATAAATTAATGCCATATCTTTTTTTGATTTTCCCTTACGAATTCCTGCATGAAGTCCTGCTGCTTGAAATCCTTTTGCTGAAGTTACGCCACCATCGATTACTTTCATATTCATTCTCCTTCTTATCATTCCTTATTTCATTATGTGGATTTTTATGGAAACATTGGAACAAGTTCTAATCCTTCCTCTTCTGAAAGACCAAACAACAAATTCATATTTTGTACTGCTTGCCCTGCTGCTCCTTTTACTAAATTATCCATAGCTCCCATCATAATAATACGATTTGTTCGCTCATCAATTTTAAAATTTACATCCACATAGTTACTTCCTTCTACCCATCTTGTCTGTGGATAACAGTCTTTTTCAAGAACCCGAACAAACTTTTCTTTCTTATAATAAGAATCATAAATTTCCTTTACTTCTTCATAAGAAACTTTTTTCTTTAAAGAAGCATAAGCCGTTACCAAAATGCCCCGATTCATCGGAACAAGATGTGGTGTAAAATTAATCATCACTGTTTTTCCTGCTGCATAAGAGAGCTGTTCCTCAATTTCTGGTGTATGTCGATGACCTGCCACTCCATAGGCTTTTATGTTTTCATTCACTTCACAATAAAGATTATCAACTTTACTTCCTCTCCCTGCCCCTGATGTTCCAGATTTGGCATCAATAATAATGGTATTCGTATCAAGCAATCCTTCTTTTACAAGAGGATAGATGGATAAAAAGGAGCAAGTTGGATAACAACCTGGATTTGCAATTAATCTGGCCTGTTTAATTTTCTCTCGATTCACTTCACAAAGCCCATACACTGCTTCTTTAATATAAGAAGGGCTTTTATGCTCGATTCCATACCATTCTTCATAAGTGGCCACATCTTTGATACGAAAATCCGCACTTAAATCAATGATTTTCACTTTCGATAATATCTCTTCCTTTATAAGAGAAGCGCATAGCCCTTGGGGTGTCGCTGTAAAAATCACATCCACCTTATCGGCTAATTGCTCGATATTATCATCCATACAACTTGCTTCCACTAATTCAAATAAATTACCAAAAATAGAAGCATATTTTTTATCAATATAACTTCGAGAGCCATACCATACAATTTCCGCCTCTTTATGTTGTAATAAAATCCGAACAAGTTCTTGCCCTGCATATCCAGTCGAACCAATAATACCTACTTTTATCATAAAACCTCTTCCTTTCTTACTCTCTTCCTATTCCCAACAATTTCTATTTGTATATTTATTGAATTTTTCTTATAATTATACACCTATGTATATTTTTATGCAATACATTTTTTGGAATTTCTGCATTTTTTACATAGCTACGCAAAAAAATTACTTGAACTAA
>UQVN01000023.1 GCA_900544525.1 uncultured Eubacteriales bacterium | reverse complement strand
GGGTCGAGGGTTCGAGTCCCTTTTCTAGCTTTTAAGACAAAGGAAAAAGAAGTCTCAAGAGAAACTTGGGACTTCTTTTTTCGTGATTTACATGGAAGGCATAAGTCAGGTAGAAATGTTTCCATTTCTATTTTACGCGAAGGAAACGAGTAAGGAACTATGCTTGCATAAGTTTAGAAGACTGCCTGCCAATGTGAGAAGTTCGCAAAGCGTACTTGTTATCGTTTGCAGGAAGAAGAACAATCAAATTCAGGGTTAAAGGCATAGAAGTTTTTAGAGTCAAGTTGTTCTTGGACTCTTCTAAGTCCCTCACCGAATCTTTGATAATGCACAATTTCCCGCGTTCTTAAGAAGCGAATTGGATCCACAATATCGGGATCTTTAATTAATCGTAAAATATTATCATAGGTTGTGCGAGCTTTTTGCTCTGCGGCCAAATCTTCATGAAGGTCGGTTATGGCATCTCCTTTTGATTGGAAAACAGTTGCACTAAAAGGAGTTCCACTCGCCGCCTGTGGCCAAAGGCCAACCGTATGATCTACGTAATAGTCAGCAAATCCTTGACATTTAATTTCTTCAGGCGTTAAGTTACGAGTCAATTGATGAACAATGGCACAAATCATTTCCATATGTGCCAATTCTTCGGTACCGATATCCGTTAAAAGACCAGCGATATCTCGAAATGGCATAGAATAACGTTGAGAAAGATAACGCATAGAGGCTGCTAGTTCACCGTCTGGTCCACCAAACTGCGTAATAATAATTTTTGCCATAGCAGGATCTGGATTTTTGATTTTAACAGGGTATTGTAAGCGTTTTTCATAAGTCCACATAGTTATCCCTCCATTTCCCATGGCCATGGTGTCTGTACCCATGTCCAATAGTCACAAGTTTCTACATCACGGTATGTCAAAGGACCGAAATGTTTGGTATAAGCATCCACTGCCTTTTTTCTAAGTACACGAAGATGTTCGTAATAATCAAGAGCCTTTTGATCCATTGGATGGGTATCTAAAAAAAGAGCCAGCTCATCCATTCCAAAAGAAACTTCATTAATATATTGCATCAGTTGTTTTTGATTCATTTGCGCCATGACTTACAACCTCCTTCTCCCAAGAATGGTTTATTTAGTTCAGGGAAAATGGTACCGCATTGAAAGCCTTTTGGAAGATCATAAGGACAGCCAAAACGCTGGAAAGGAACATAGGCCATAGCCAGTGGAAATTGTTCTAAGCAAGAATCATAATTGTTCTGAGAACAAGATTGAAATTCCATAATTTTTAACTCCATTATTTTATTGTCAATGTTAGTATATGACTAGAAACAAAAGAAGGTGAAAAAAGCTCTGCACCAATTTTATGGAACAGAGCTTTTGAAAAACGAGAAATTCGTATCGTTTGTTTCTCATCGTTATTTACTTGCATTAATCGCTTGCTGAATGGCTGTTAGAAGGCTATATTTTTTTACGGTTGTATCTTGCGTGATTTCCCAAACCATAACACCACCGAAATGATTGATTGCATATTTTGTTTTCTTTCGAATCGTTGGCATGCCGTTATAATAGGCCTCCATACCATAGATAGTTGCAATATCTTTCTTATAGGCATTTTTATCTGTTTGTAAAATTGTTTCATAACTTGCCCAAGAAGGACGACCGTAAAAAGGAACTCCAAGAACGACCTTTTTGGCTGGCATTTTTCTTGTTTTTCTCCAATAGTTTCCAGAATTTACAGCGAATTGATAGCTAGAGTGACGAGCACCATCTCCACCGTCGTATGCCATAACATTAATCCAGTCCACAGCTTTTAAAACTTTATCTGTATGAGCAGCCGCATCGTAATAGATTTGTCCATCTGGAGTGGCACCACTCAATACTGCGGAGGATAGAAGTTTTCCTTTGGCATGAAGTTTCTTGGATAATGCTACCATAACAGCTTCATACTGTTTCTTTGAACTATCATCGACACGAGGGTGCTCCCAATCCATATCCACTCCATCAAAACCATATTTCTCCACAAGTTTTAAAATGGAGTTGACGAATTTTTTACGCTTTGCTTTTGTAGCAGTGGCGGATTTAAAGGTTGCCTCTAAAGGAGTTCCATTATAGCTCCAACCGCCAATGGCAATTAATGCTTTGGCATTGTTAGCATGGGCTTTCTTAATAATCTGTTTTGCAAGAGCTGGATTTTCAAGAGGACGGAGTCCGCCGTCAGAAGTAGGAATAGCAAAGGAATAGTTTACATGTGTGATCGTAGTAAAACGAAGTTTATTCAATCCATTTGTCACCCAAGAAGGGTAGTAAGCCACTACTTTAAAGTTATTGGGATGTTTCGTTTTTGTACTAGTTGTTGTTTTATCCTTATTTGAAGTATTTGAATTGGAAGGATTCGTGCTTGAATTGGTGCTTCCACTTGTAGTTGTATCTTGGTTGGTGTTTGAAGTGTTGGAACTTGTGCTGTCGTTTCCGCTCATATTTGTAGAAGAAACTTTTTTAATATACTTCCAAACTCCCCATGTATCTTCTTTAGATGGAATTTCATTTTGTGTCCACCATTTTGCTTCATAAATGTTATTTTTATAAATAACGCGATCGCCCGCTACATATACGGTTTCAGAAGACCAAGATTTTATGGCATTTTTTGTGAGAGAATTTTTTGAAATTTTTGTCTGCTCTATCGAAGTGCTTTTGGTATCCTTGTTTGTTTCTTGTTCTGATTGTGTGCTAGTTGAGTCAGCGGAAACTATTTCAGTGGAAATTGTTCTTGCCTTTGTTTGGTTTGGTACATAAGAAATAAAGGCGAATAAAATCCCAATGGTAAGAATCATTCCAAATAAAATACCGCTTAAAAAGAGTAAATGTTTTTTTGAGCTCATTTTAGTTCCTCCTAAAAAATAATTCCATTTTATAATTAAGCAATAAAAAATTTTATAATAAGATTCCAGTGTCAAAGGATCATTTTAGAAATAGATAAAGTCAATTTGCATAACTCAGAAAAATTTTGTTTCACGATACAGAGTTAAGAAGTTCTAAGTATTCTGCTCTTATTTTTCCTAGATGACAGGCGCAATCGCACAAAATTCTTTTCAGCCTTGCGCAAATTATCCATATAGTTTTTGGAATTACCAAGTCATGATAAAAAATAATAGATTGTTTTGGATTCAGTAAAATTTAAATAAGATGGTGAGGAAGAAATTACCATAAATTGGGAAAATTTCTACTCGATTAAAGAATACCATTGAATAAAAAATGACACAACGAAACTTTCACAACTTAACGTGAAGATTTCTTAACATAAAATAGGAAAGGCACATATCATCGAAAATGACATACTGTAACAATAGTAAGAAAAAAGGGGAGGGCAGTATGGACGAACAAAGAAGAGTGAAAATGTCTGAAATGAAGGAAGGTGAAAGTGGAAAAGTTGTTTTATTTCAGGCGGAACCTTCGATGAGAGAGAGATTTCAAGCACTAGGCATGGAAGAAGGCGTATCGATTAAATGTCTATTTTTTTCTTTTGCAAAAGATCCGATTGTGTTTGAAATTTGTGATTGTGTTATTGCCATTCGAAAGAAAGATATGGAAGAGATAATTATAGAGTTAGAGGAAGAACAAAAATATTCTATGACAGATCAAACGTATACTATTTTATTAGCGGGAAACCCCAATGTTGGAAAGAGTACATTATTTAATTATTTAACAGGATTGCATCAACACACAGGGAACTGGACAGGAAAAACAGTGGAGAGTGCAAAGGGATTTCGAAAAGAGGGAGAAATTCTTTATCAATTTTATGATTTGCCAGGAACGTATTCGTTACATTCTCGTTCGGAGGAAGAAAAAGAGGCTGAAAAATGTTTAAGAAATATGCAGTATGATAAAGTTATTGTTGTGTGTGATGCTAGTTGTCTAAAGCGAAATCTCTTGTTGGTACTTGAGATTATGGAATTAACCAAAGAAGTTGTTCTTTGTGTCAATTTATTGGATGAAGCAAAGAAAAAAGGAATCGAGATTGATTTAGAAAAATTAGAGAATTTATTACAAGTACCAGTAGTTGGTTGTGTAGCAAGAACAGGAGAAGGAATTGAACAGTTGCTAAAAGCATGTAGAAAAAGTGATAAGATAGGCAGAGAAACAAAAGGGGAATTAGAAGAAAAAGTAGAAATGTATTCGAGCGATTCGAACAAGAAGGATGTCTTTGTATCCGCTATGTCACAAGAAAAAAGTTCAAAACTAGAACAAACAACTATCCAAAGAGCAGAAAATATTGCAAGTCAAGTGATACATCAAAAACAAGATACAAAGTGGAAGAAAGAAGAAACGTTCGATCGGCTGTTGACAAGAAAAAGTACAGGAATTCCCATTATGTTATTGTTATTATTTGGGGTTTTTTGGATTACAATGAAAGGTGCCAATACACCTTCTGATTTATTGGCACGAGGTTTTGAACATTTTGGAGTTTTCTTAAACGAGTGGTTATTAAAAATCCATATGCCTGAATTTTTTATTGGATTTTTGATGAAAGGAATTTATCAAGTGACTAGTTTTGTCATATCCGTTATGTTACCACCTATGATGATATTTTTTCCATTGTTTACTCTGTTAGAAGATTACGGATTTTTACCAAGAATCGCACTAAATCTCGATCATATTTTTCAAAAATGTCATGCTTGTGGAAAACAGGCATTAACTATGTGTATGGGATTTGGATGTTCGGCTGTTGGAGTAACCGGTTGTCGAATCATTGATTCTAAAAGAGAGAGGCTAATTGCTATGCTCACAAACTGCCTTGTACCATGTAATGGGAAGTTCCCTACATTAGTTGCCATGATTGGAGTTGGCATGGTAATGCTTGGAAAAGAAAATAGTTTTCTTGGAGCACTAATATTAACAGGGCTTATTTTATTAGGCGTTGCAATGACCTTTTTTATTTCCTACCTGTTATCCATAACTCTTTTAAAAGGAGTTCCTTCTGCCTTTACATTGGAATTGCCACCATACCGTAGACCGCAGTTTGGAAAAGTTCTTATCCGTTCTTTTTTAGATCGTACACTTTTTGTTTTAAGAAGAGCGGTTGTTGTAGCCATGCCAGCGGGAATCCTCTTATTTTTAGCTGGACAGATACAAATACAAGGCATTCCATTGACCATGCAAATAGCTCATATTTTAGATCCAATTGGAAGACAGTTAGGATTAGATGGCATTATTTTAACCGCTTTTTTATTTGGTTTTCCGGCCAATGAAATTATTGTTCCGATTATGTTAATGTTATACTTATCAACAGGAGATTTAGTAGGATTTGCACAAGTAGGGGAACTAAAAATCATATTACAAGCGGCAGGGTGGACATTAGAAACAGTTATTTGCGTTTGTATTTTTATGTTATTTCATTATCCATGTTCTACTACTGTTTTAACAATGAAAAAAGAAACGAATAGTTGGTTTTGGACTTTCATTGGCTTTTTATTACCAACCCTTGTTGGAGTTATTTTGTGTATGCTCATTCACTTTTTATGGTAGAGAAACAGAATGAGGCATAAAATTTCTTGGTTATTTTTTGGTATAAAAATTGCAGGAAGAAAAAAGACTTGGTTGTAATGACACTTTTTTTAAGGGCGTTTTTCGTGTATACTAATAGACATTAACGCCCCCTTTTATATAAAAAAGTAAAGTTTATGATAAAAGGAAAGAAGAAAAAATAGTAGGAGGAACTATGAAAAAGAGAAAATATGTAGTTGCAATATGTTTCATGATGGCAACTATAATGATGATTGCATTTCCTGTGTTTGGAAAAACAAAGGACAGTGCACAAAAAGAGTTAGAAATTGTATTCACACATGATTTACATTCCCATTTAGATAGTTTTACGACGGAATTTAATGGAAAACAACAAAAAATGGGTGGTTTTTCTAGGATTGCTACGGTGATCCAAGAAAAGAAGAAAGAAAATCCTGCCACTTTAGTTGTGGATGCAGGAGATTTTTCTATGGGAACCTTATATCAAACCATTTATGAATCAGAAGCATCTGAACTTCGTATGCTTGGAAAAATTGGATTTGATGCGACGACTTTAGGAAATCATGAGACCGATTATCGGAATCAAGGGCTTGCGAATATGCTAAATTCCGCAAAGAACTCAAACGATCCGTTACCAGAGTTTGTTTTATCCAATATTAGTTTTGAAAATGCAGGAGAAGAAGAACTTGTCGTAAAAGAAGCGATGGATCACTATGGAGCTAAGCCTTATACTATCATGGAAAAAAACGGAATAAAAATAGGCTTATTTGGAATTTTTGGAAAAACATCTATCGAGTATTCCCCTATGTGCACATTAACGTTTACCGATCAAATAGAAAGTGCAAAGACGGCAGTGAAAGCTTTGAAAGAAGAAGGAGCAGATATTATTGTTTGTCTTTCCCACAGTGGAACAGATGTGGATCCAGAAAAATCAGAAGATGAAATTTTAGCAAAACAAGTTCCTGATATTGATGTCATTATTAGTGGACATACCCATACAACATTAGAACAGCCAAAAAAGGTTGGAAATACGATTATTGGTTCTACAGGAGCGTATGGAATTCGCATCGGAACAATGAAGTTAAACCAGCAACAAGATGGAAGATGGGAGTTAGAACAATATGAATTAATTCCGATTACTTCCGATATAAAAGAGGATAAGAAAACAAAACAGCAGTTAGAAGAGTTCCATCAGTTGATTAATAAAGATTATTTATCACAGTTTGGTTACCAAATGGGACAAGTATTGGCAACCAATACGGTAGAGTTTACACCTATGAGTATTATGGGAGAACGACACCAAGAAGAAAACTTAGGAGACTTTATCGCGGATTCTTATATTAATACCATTAAAAAAGAAGAAGGAGAAAATTATATTCCGATTGCCGCGGCAATTGTACCAGCAGGAGTTGTGAGAGAAACCATTCCAAAAGGAGAAGTGAAAGTAGAAGATGCTTTTATGACCATGTCTCTTGGAATTGGAAAAGATAAAATTTCAGGATATCCTCTTGTAGATGTATATTTAACAGGAAAAGAATTAAAAACAGCGGCAGAAATTGACGCTTCTATTTCTCCGATTATGGGGGTGGCTCAGCTTTATACATCAGGACTTCATTTTACCTTTAATCCAAAACGTTTAATTTTTAATAAAGTAATGGATGTTTCCTTATGGGATGAAGAAACAGGAGAGCAAAAGCCATTAGAAGATGACAAGTTATATCGTGTTGTTGCCGATCTTTATAGTGGGCAAATGTTAAGTGCCGTAGAAAAACAATCCTTTGGATTGCTTTCGATCGTTCCAAAAGATAAAAATGGAAATAAAATAGAAAATTTCGAAGATCATTTAGTATATCAATCCAATGGAAAAGAATTAAAGGCATGGCTATGTGTTGCCGATTACTTGAAGTCTTTTGAGCCAAAAGAAGGAGAGACGGTAGGAAGTGTACCGGAGTATTACAAGGAGCTTCATAATAGAAAAGTAGTGGATAATAGTGGAAGTTTAAAAAGTCTATTAAGTCATCCAAATAAATTCACATGGATTGCATTAGGTATCGTTGTATTCATTATTATAGTAATTGTTTTATTCATTCGATTGATTCAAAAATTATTGTTTCGTAGAAAAAAATAATAAGATAAAATACAATAAGAAGAGTAAGGAAAAAGCGAAATAAAACAAGAAAGAAGGAGGAAAAGATGAGTTTTACACATTTACATGTGCATACGGAATATAGCTTATTGGATGGTTCTAGTAAAATTAAAGAATTAGTGCAAAGAGTAAAAGATCTTGGAATGGATTCTTTAGCAATTACGGATCACGGGGTCATGTATGGAGTCATTGATTTTTACCGTGCAGCAAAAGAAGTCGGTATTAAACCAATTTTAGGATGTGAAATTTATGTAACTCTAGGATCTCGATTGGAAAAAGAGACAGGAAAATCAAGATATCATCACCTTGTGCTGTTGGCAGAAAATGATACAGGATATCATAACTTAATGAAAATTGTGTCAAGAGGATTTACAGAAGGATTTTATTACAAACCTCGTGTTGATTATGAAGTGCTAGAAAAATATCATGAAGGTATTATTGCATTAAGTGCTTGTTTAGCGGGAGAGGTATCTTCTTTATTAAATCAAGGGTTTTATGAGGAAGCCAAAAAATCAGCGTTACATTTAGAGAGCATTTTTGGGAAAGGAAATTTCTTTTTAGAAATGCAAGATCATGGAATCGAAGCACAACAAGTGGTAAATCAAGGAATGATGCGACTTCATAAAGACACAGGGATTGATCTTGTTGTAACAAATGATATTCATTATGTTTATGAAGAAGATGCAAAAGCCCATGATATTTTGCTGTGTATTCAAACAGGAAAGAAAGTGGCAGATGAAAATCGAATGCGTTATGAAGGAGGGCAATATTTTGCAAAATCAGAAGAGCAAATGAAAGAGTTGTTCCCTTATGCATTAGAGGCAATTGAAAATACACATAAAATTGCAGAACGATGCAATGTAGAAATTGTATTTGGTGAGCAAAAAGTGCCAAAATTTGATGTGCCAGAAGGATATGATGCCTATTCTTATTTGACAAAGCTTTGTGAAGAAGGGTTAAAAAAACGATATGGGGATCAGGAAGTAAAAGAAGGAATTTGCTTAAAAGAACGATTACAATATGAACTTACAACAATTAAAAACATGGGATATGTGGACTATTTTTTAATTGTTTGGGACTTTATTAAATATGCAAAAGATCATCAAATTGCTGTAGGGCCTGGGCGTGGTTCTGCGGCAGGGAGTATTGTATCTTATTGCTTAGAAATTACGGATATTGATCCGATTCGTTATAATCTTCTTTTTGAACGTTTCTTAAATCCAGAGCGTGTTTCCATGCCTGATATTGATGTGGATTTTTGTTTTGAACGAAGACAAGAAGTCATTGATTATGTCGTAGGCAAGTATGGGAAAGAGAAAGTTGTGCAGATTGTAACATTTGGAACGATGGCAGCAAAAGCGGTAATTCGAGATGTCGGGCGTGTTCTTGATATTCCATATGCTGTTGTGGATAGTGTTGCAAAAATGATTCCAAATGAGCTTAATATGACCATTGATAAGGCATTAAAGGCAAGTAAGGATCTAAAAGATATCTATACAAACGATCCACAAATACAATATTTAATTGATATGTCAAAGCGTTTAGAAGGACTACCAAGACATTCTTCTATGCATGCAGCAGGAGTTGTAATTGGACAAGAAGCATTAGATGAATATGTACCATTAGCAAAAGCTTCTGATGATGCTATCGTTACACAGTTTACTATGACTACGATAGAACAGCTTGGACTTTTAAAAATGGACTTTTTAGGTCTTCGAACGCTTACAGTAATCCAAAACGCCATTAGTCTTATTGAAGATAGAATTGGAAGACGTTTGGAAATGCATCAGATCGACTATGATGATAAAAAAGTATTTGAACTGATTAGTTCAGGAAAGACAGAAGGGATTTTTCAGCTAGAAAGTTCTGGAATGAAGAGTTTTATGAAGGAATTAAAACCTGAAAATCTGGAAGATATTATTGCGGGAATTTCGCTATATCGTCCTGGACCAATGGATTTTATTCCAAAATATATTCAAGGAAAAAATGATCGACATCTTATTCAATATACGTGTCCACAGTTGGAGAAGATTTTATCACCAACGTACGGGTGTATTGTGTATCAAGAACAAGTTATGCAGATTGTTATGGAGCTTGCAGGCTATACAATGGGACGAAGTGATCTTGTAAGACGTGCTATGTCCAAAAAGAAAGGAGATGTGATGGAGAGGGAACGCCAAAACTTTGTTTATGGCAACGAAGAAGAAGGAGTTCCTGGTTGTATCAAAAATGGAATTGATGAAAAAACAGCCCATCAGATTTTTGATGAGATGATTGATTTTGCAAAATACGCATTTAACAAATCCCATGCAGCCGCGTATGCAATTGTTTCTTATCAAACAGCATATTTAAAATGCTATTATCCTGTGGAATTTATGGCAGCCCTTTTAACGTCTGTTCTTGGAAATACGGCTAAAGTATCCGAATATATTATGCATTGTCGTCAAATGGGAATTGAAATTTTACCGCCCGATGTAAATGAAGGAATCAGCGGGTTTTCCGTATCCAATGGAAAGATTCGTTATGGACTTTCTGCCATTAAAAGTCTTGGTAAACCTGTGATTGATGCTATTGTGGCAGAGAGAAAAGCTGGTGGAACTTTTAAAAGTTTAAAAGATTTTGTGGAGCGGTTATCCAGTAAAGAAGTCAATAAAAGAACCGTAGAAAGTTTTATTAAAGCAGGGGCTTTTGATAGCCTTCATGCCACAAGAAAACAGATGATGCTTGTTTATATTAGTGTTATTGACGGTGTGAACCAAGAAAAGAAAAAGTCGATTTCTGGTCAGATGTCATTATTTGATATGATGGAAGAAGAAGAAAAACAAGAATATGAATTAAATTATCCAGATGTGGGAGAATATAAGAAAGAGCAACTGCTTGCAATGGAAAAAGAAGTGCTTGGCATTTATGCAAGTGGACATCCATTAGAAGAATATGCAGATACTTTACAAAAAATGGTAAATGCAACAACAGCAGACTTTTTAATTGATTCAGAAACAGGAACAGCAAAAGTACAAGATCAAAGTCTTTATATTATCGGAGGACTAATTTCTAATAAAACCGTTAAAATGACAAGAAATAATCAAAACATGGCATTTTTAACAATTGAAGATCTTTATGGGACAGTAGAAGTTGTTGTATTTCCAAGAGATTATGAGAAATATAAACAGGTGATGAATCTCGATGAAAAAGTATATATTCGAGGAAGAGCATCTGTTTCAGAAGAAGAAGGAAAAATGATTTGTGAGATGATCGTTCCATTTGATAGCGTTCCAAAGGAGATTTGGATTCAGTTTCAAAATAAAGAGCAGTTTAATGAAACAGCACCAGCTCTTTATCGGATTTTTGGAGCAAATAAAGGAAACTGTCCTGTTGTCATTTACTGTAAAGAAGATCGGGCGCTGAATCGACTTCCAAGAAATCTTATGATTAGTGGTTCCGAAGAACTATTGTATAATTTATCGGAGAAATATGGAAAAGATAATGTAAAAGTTGTTGAGAAGAGTATTGAAAATCTGAAGAAAATACATTAGAATTAAAACTGATTCTTGCATTGGTTTTAGTGAGGGAATATATAACAAATGTGGAGGTAGTTATTATGTCAAAAGAAACAACAAAACCAGCAATCGTTACAAAACCAGCCGTATCTACTATCGGTATTTTAACAAGTGGTGGAGATGCCCCTGGTATGAATGCTGCAACAAGAGCGGTTGTACGTGCTGCACTTTCAAAAGGATTGAAAGTAAAAGGAATTCGTAAAGGTTATAATGGTTTGTTAAATGAAGATATTTTTGATATGTCTGCAAAAGATGTATCTGAAACAATTCAGCATGGCGGTACAATTCTTTTTACTGCTCGTTGCGAAGAATTTAAGACACCAGAAGGACAAGCAAAAGGTGCAGAAATTTGTAAAAAACATGGAATCGATGGACTTGTAGTTATCGGTGGTGATGGTTCTTTCCAAGGTGCATTAAAACTTGCAAACTTAGGAATTAACACAATTGCACTTCCAGGTACTATCGATCTTGATATTGCTTGTACTGATTATACGATTGGATTTGACACAGCCGTTAATACAGCTGTTCAGGCAATTGATAAAATTCGTGAAACATCAAACTCTCATGAGAGATGTTCTATTGTAGAAGTTATGGGTAGAAATGCAGGATATATCGCTTTATGGTGTGGTATTGCCAATGGAGCAGAAGATATTTTAATTCCAGAACGCTATAATGGAAATATTGTAGAATTAGAAGGAATGTTAATTGATCACATTCGTGAAAGTAGAAGAAAAGGGAAATCACATCACCTTGTAATTAATGCAGAAGGCATTGGACAATCCCATGGAATGGCTAAAATCATTGAAAATGCTACTGGAGTAGAAACAAGAGCTACCATTCTTGGTCATATGCAAAGAGGTGGAAGCCCAACAGCAAAAGACCGTGTATATGCTTCTTATATGGGAGCAATGGCAGTCGATCTTCTTTGTGAAGGAAAGACAAACCGTGTTGTTGCATATAAAGATGGTCAGTTTGTTGACTATGATATTCAAGATGCGTTAAAAATGACAAAAGATATTAGACAATGGGAATTAGAGGTTGCAAGATTATTAAGCTAGTGATATAGTGATATCATACAAGGCATGAAACGGACAGATGTTTTTTTCTGTCCGTTTTTATCGCTAAAATACTTTGAATAAGAGGAGGATATCGAAAGACATTTATGTCATTTATATGAGAAACATAATTTACATAAGTTATATGAGAAACTTAAAAATAGGCTTCTTAAATTGAAAGATTATGGAAAATTATGAATGATAAGGTCTTTCCTATAGTAGAGTGAGATGAATGTGATATTAGAAAAACTTAGTAAAATATCTCCACCCCGTATTATTTTACTTGGATTTTTAGGTGTTATCTTTTTAGGATCTCTATTGCTATCATTGCCGATTGCTACGCGATCAGGGGAAGCAACCCCTTATGTAGATGCTTTATTTACGTCAACAACATCGGTTTGTGTGACAGGGCTTGTTACGGTAAATACATTAGAACACTGGAATCTATTTGGACATATCGTAATTCTTCTACTGATCCAGTTTGGTGGACTTGGATTTGTAGCGGTAATGACAGCAATGATGTTGATCACAGGGAAAAAACTGAGTTTAAAAGAAAGAATTTTAATACAGGAGGCCTATAGTTTTAATAAGCTATCAGGACTAGTAAAATTTACTCGAAGAGTTTTGATTGGTACATTGACAGTTGAATTATGTGGAGCTATTTTTTATATGTTTCAGTTTATTCCAGAGTTTGGACTGGTGCGAGGTACTTGGATATCCATATTTAATGCAGTTTCTGCTTTTTGCAATGCTGGAATTGATATTATTGGAACAAATAGTCTTGTGCCTTACGTACAAAATCCGTTGATCAATCTTGTAACAATGACTTTAATTGTAAGTGGTGGTATTGGTTTTACGGTATGGTGGGATGTACTCCGTGTTGGAAAGCTTTGTATTAAGAAAGAAATACAGCCAAAGCGTATTTTTCAAAGATTGTCTCTTCATACAAAAATCGTTTTGATAACGACAATTTCTTTAATTGTCGGTGGAGCTATTTTAATCTTTGTATTAGAATATAACAACACAGGTACCATTGGTAATTTTTCTGTTTTGGGAAAAATACAGGCGTCATTTTTTCAGTCGGTAACACTTCGTACGGCTGGATTTGCAACATTTGCACAAGAGAATTTAAGAGATGATACATCACTTATTTGTATTATTTTAATGTTCATAGGTGGATCACCAGTGGGAACTGCTGGTGGTATTAAGACCGTTACCATTGCCATTTTGTTTGCGACGGTGATTTCCGTTGTTCGTGGACATAAAAACGTGGTAATCTATAATCGTAAAATATCAATCGAGTATGTAAAGAAGAGTTTAGCGATTATTTGTATCAGTTTATTTTTTCTTTTAGTTGCTACGATTTTACTGAATGCAACAGAGCTAAAAGCAGATTTTATGACGTGTTTATATGAAGTTGCATCGGCGTTAGGAACTGTCGGACTTAGTAAAAATTTAACGCCTTCGCTATCAGTAATAGGGAAGATTATTATCATTATTGCCATGTACATTGGGAGAGTTGGACCAATTACAATGGCGGTAGGCTTTAATGTAAAGAGTAAAAAGACATTAATTGAATTTCCAGAGGAAGATATTTTAGTAGGATAAGATTGGGAAAAAATTAGGATAAGATAAGGAAGATGTAATTATGAAAAAAGGATTTGCAGTTTTAGGACTTGGTAGATTTGGGACAAGTGTGGCAATACATTTGGCGGAAACAGGGGCGGAAGTTATGGTAGTGGATCAAGACGAGGCAAATGTCCATGAAGTGGCGGATTTGGTAACTTATGCCGTTCAAGGAGATATTTCAGATCCAGAGACGTTAACTTCACTTGGAATTGGCAATCTGGATGCTGTTATTGTAGCGATTGCGGGAAATATTGAGGCAAGCGTTATGGCGACAATTCTTGCAAAAGAACAAGGAGTTCCTTATGTCATTGCAAAAGCACAAAATGAGATGCATGGAAAAATTTTAGATAAAGTAGGCGCCGATAATGTTATTTATCCTGAAAAAGAAATGGGAGCTCGTATTGCTCGTAATTTAACGGTTGGTAATTTTATTGATTTATTTGAATTATCTTCCAAAGTCAGCATGGTCGAAATGATTGTAAAACCAGAATGGGAAGGTAAGACACTTATTGAGTTAGATTTAAGAGGACGCTATGGAGTCAATGTAGTAGCCGCAAAACGTGGTGTTGATTTAGATGTAAGTCCAGCTCCAACAGAAGCGCTTCAACCAGGAATGCACCTTCTTTTAACAGGATATAATCATGACTTAAAGAAATTAATGCAGGGGAAAGCGTAATGATAACAAGTGGAACAAACGGACAGATTAAAAATCTTATCAAGTTACAAAAAAGTGGAAAGTATCGAAAAGAACAACAAATGTTTGTTGTGGAAGGGTTGCGAATTTTTAAAGAAATCCCAAAGGAATGGCTAATAAAAGCCTATGTTACGGAAGAGTTTTTGCAAAAACAAGAAGAATTATTAAAAGATGTTCCATTAGAAGTAGTAGCTCCTAATGTTTTAAAAGAAGCAGCGGACACAAAGACACCACAAGGAGTCATTGCTCTTGTGAAAATGCCAAATTCTTCTATTACATCGTTTTTACAAAAGGAAAATCCTTGTTTTATTGTTTTGGAAAATTTACAAGATCCAGGAAATTTAGGAACGATTCTTCGTACAAGCGAAGGTGCTGGAATAAGTGGAGTTTTGATGAGTGAGGACACGGTGGATATTTATAATCCAAAAGTTGTTCGTTCTACAATGGGATCTATTTTCCGAATACCATTTTATATTGCACCAATGGAAGAAATTTTTACATTTTTAGAAGAGAATTCCATTACAAGTTATGGAGCTCACTTGAATGGAAACAATTTTTATCAAGAAGATTATACAAAACCATGTGCATTTTTCATTGGGAATGAAGGCAATGGATTAACAGAGGAAACGACCGAGCGAGTGAATAAAAAAATAAAAATTCCGATGCATGGTCAAGTGGAATCATTAAATGCCGCAATTGCAGGAACTGTTCTTATGTATGAAGCAATGAGACAAAGAAGTATTTTTTAGTAACCTTAAAAAATATAATAAGTAAGTTTGGTACAAACAAAGAATTGCTGTAAAATCTTATTTTTATAGCAATTTTTTTGTGCCTATAAAGAAAGAAATAAGAATTTCTTTATAAAAAATTATTATTTCTGCAATAAAGTTGTAATAATTAGCATTAAATAAATAGAACCAGAAAGAAAAAAGAATAGGAGAAACAGGAGGAAAAAAATGAAAAAATGGTTTATGGCACTTATGATTTGCTTGATTTTCATAGGAGCAAATCATATTGTCTATGCAGAACAGACAATGGTGCAATCCACAGATAAGAATGGGCAAATAACGACGTATGGAGAATTAGTATCGACAATGAAGCTAAATGGCAAAGAGCAAAACTTAAACAATATGCCTGGTGTTATTGTGGATGGGAAAGTAATGCTTCCTAGATATTTAGCATTTAAAAAGATTATGGGAATGAAGATATCTCATACAAGCACTACCATTACTCTGAAAACAAAAGAGCATACAGCAGAGTTTACAATGGGTTCTACAAAGGCACTAGTTGATGGAGAAGAAGTGGACTTAGCAATTGCACCTTTTTCTGCAAAGTTTGTAGTGACAAATGAAAATACAATGATGCTTCCAGCAGAAGATATTGCTAAAATTTTTGGTTATGAGTATTCTTATGATGCGGTGAATCAGGTGGTATCTTTCGAAAGAGAAGGCGGAATAGAGTTATCTTATGGAGGACTTTCCTACTATTATAAAGATGAGCCTATTGATTTATATGTAGATGGAAAAGAAGTTGATACAGCCATTTCAGGATTTTTTATTGATGAATGTGATTTTGTTCCAGCATGGAGAATTTCAAAAGAATTAGGAGTGAAATACTCAAAAAGCGGAAAAAAGATCACAATGACAAGAGGAAAGTATAAAGTAGTTTTCAATATTTATAAGACAAATGCAACAGTAAATGGGAAAGCATATACACTAGATGTAGCACCAACGTATATTAAGGATAAAGAAAATAATGTAGGTGCTTATATGGTTCCAGGAAAAGTAGTAGCGGAAGCCTTAGGATTTGGTTATGAATGGAACGAAGAGGATTATAGCAGTTCTTTTAAGAAGTCAGAAGAATATCAGATTGCAATTCCACTTCCAGAAGATTGTCAAGATGAAAATTATGAGACAAATGATGATTATTTCAATAATCGTTTTGAAATTATTTTAGATGGCAACTATAGTTCCTTTTATAAAACAAATTTAGTATCCAATCCTTATTTCGCTGTAGATAAAGTATCTGTTAGTACTTCAAATGGAAAAACAAAAATAATTTTACAAACAAGTGAAATTAAGGGCTATCGCTTAAAAGAAGAAAATGGTATACTATATGTAAAAGTCGGTACCCCAAAAGAGATTTATGATAAAATCCTTGTCTTAGATGCAGGACACGGTGGGACAGATCCTGGTGCAGCAGGAAATGGTATTTATGAAAATAATTGCACTCTTAATATTGTAAATGCTGCAAAAGATTACTTCGATGAGGATGGTTCTATTAAAGTGTATTATACGAGAACGACAAATACACAAACAAATATCACTTCTGGCTCCAATGGATTAAATACAAGCACTTCTTTACGTGCTAGAACGGATTTAGCAAATAAAGTCGATGCGGATTTATTTATTAGTGTACATATTAATTCAGCAGGAAATACAACTGCAAGAGGAACAGAAGTTTATTATAGTGTCAACAATAACAAAAAAAATAGTGGAGGCTTAAGCGCTTCAAAATTAGCACAGATGGCTTATGATAGTGTAGTAAAAGCAGTTGGTAGTTCTAAAAGAGGGGTTAAGACAGCCAATTTCTATGTAATTCGCTATACAAATATGCCAGCAATTTTAATTGAGACAGCTTTTATATCAAATAAGCAAGATGCAGAAATTTTAAAAAGTGATAAAAAAATCGACCAAATCGGGAAATCAATCTATGATACGGTTGTTAGTGCTTTTGACAAGTATCCGACTGGTCGATAGGTGACATTGAGGAGGAAGCATTGTGAGAAAAAATCTGGTTAAATTATGTCTGTTAACGGCGTTAACGTCTGGAGTTGTGATACAAAATGGTATGGATGTACAGGCGGCAAATAAGTATGATAAAATGGTGATTGCGAATGTAGACAATAGTTTAAATGTGCGTAAAGATGCGTCTACAAGTTCAAAAGTCGTAGGACAAATGAAGCGTGGAGCAGTCGGGACAATTGTTAAAAAAGGAAGCAAATGGACAAAAATTAAATCAGGAAAAGTAACTGGATATGTATCAAATGATTATATTCTGACGGGAAAACAAATGGAGAAATTTGCGAAAGAGAATATCAAGACGAAAGATGCTACAGTTACAACAGAGGTTCTCAATGTCCGCGCAAAAAAAAGTACAAGCGCTAAAGTTATTGGAAAGGTGACAAAAGGAACAACTTTTTCCGTAAAAGGTCAAACAGTGGCTTGGACAAAAATTAACTATAAGAAACAAACAGGATATTTATCTAATGATTATATTGAAGTGGAGTACCGATTTGTAACAGCAACTCCATTAAATAGTTCCGATCCAGATGTATCGATTTCCGATAATGAAAACAGTACTGTTGGTGATAAAAATCCAAGCAGTAATTCCGATAAAAATAATAATAGTGGAAGTGATAATAATAGTACAAGCAATAACACTAACAATAACAGTGGAACAGGTTCACAAGAGAAAGAGGATCAAGTAACAATACCGAATGTTGATACAGACGAACTTCGAGAAGAAATTGTGGATTATGCATTGCAGTTTGTCGGGAATCCTTATGTCTATGGCGGAACAAGTTTGACAGAAGGGGCAGATTGCTCTGGATTTGTACAATCTGTATTCGGAAAATTTGGAATTAAGATCAATCGAGTATCTGCAGATCAGGCAACAAATGGAAGAGAAATTTCCTTAGATGAAATTCAACCAGGAGATTTAATCTTTTATGTAAGTAAGGGAAGCTCTAGAATTAGTCATGTATCTTTATACATAGGGAATGATATGGTTGTACATGCACTAAACCAAGCAAAGGGAATTTGTGTTACAAATATGTACTATAATACACCATATATGGTAAGAAATATTATAGATTAAGATAAGATTTTTTTCATAGGCACCTGCCAAGCCCTTTCTACATATGATAGTAGAAAAGGGCTTAGAGGGTGCTTTTCTTTTGCAATCATTTCAAAAACCATTGAATTCTAAAGAAGAACAACATTATCTAGCATTGAGTCAGGCGGGAGACAGAGAAGCCCGAAATATATTAGTGGAACGAAATTTGCGTTTAGTCGCACATATTGTAAAGAAATATCATAATGGGGAACGAGAAGTAGAAGACTTAATTTCTATTGGAACGATAGGACTTATAAAAGCCATTAATACTTATAAAATAGAAAAGGGAAATCGATTAGTCACTTATGCTTCAAGATGTATAGAAAATGAATTGTTGATGATGTTGAGACAGGAAAGAAAATGTTCCAAAGAGGTATCGCTTTATGAACCGATGGGAACCGATAAAGAGGGAAATGAAATCAGTTTAATGGACATTATGTGTAATCAAGAATTATTAGTAGAAGAATCCGTTATTTTCGGTCAAAATGTTGGAAAGCTGTATGAATTAGTAGGTAACATGAAGCCAGGACGAGAAAAAACAGTTTTGATTATGCGATATGGACTTTATGGGACAAAGGAATATACACAAAGAGAAATTGCGGATATGCTTGGAATATCAAGAAGTTATGTGTCACGGCTAGAGAAAAAAGTCGTGGAGAAATTACGGAGTGAATTTGAGATCAAACAGTAGTAAAAGACAAAAAATATGGATGTTGAGAAGGGGAAAAAGGTTTGGTATTAGTAAGAGTTTGTTTATAAAATATGCCAGAATAATAAGGGGTTAAAGAGAGGAAAACTATTATTAAATTTAATTTGGAGATTGAGAGAAGTCGCTTTTAAAAAAAGAGATGGATAGGTATTAAGTAAAGGATATCTTTTTATTGTTATATTGATTTATAGAGTTTTAACTAACTCTATTTTTTGATAAGTCAATGGGAAGATATCCTATTTTAGATCTGGGAATGAACGATTGGAAGGAGTACTATCATAGGGAAGTCATTGCAAGGAATTATAGAATATTTTTTATTTGGTTAAGAACCAAAAGAGAAATAAAAGATTATGATATGAGATTAGAATAGACCTATTTAGAACGAGAAAAGTTATATTACGATAGAGTGGAAGGGAAATTTTGTTGTGAAAGAATATTTTTGTGGTATAATTAGGAATAAATTGGAATTTGAATGGGGATATATATGAAATTGTTATTAAGTGGATTTGCATTTTAGATGTCAGTAAATGATAATAGAGAATTTCTAGTTCTATTGTTAAACTGTGACAATTAAAACTGAAAGAGGTGGTTAAGTGGAGTATTTGAATATATTTGGCTTGATTTTTATGGTTATCATTATGATTCCAAATATTGTTTTTGCTTTTAAATGCCCTAATGGCTTCCATAACGCATGGAGGAACAAGAAGGTTGAATTACTGGAGCAAATTGGACGTTTCGGTTGTTTTGTTCTAATGATATTTAACATACCAAGTACGTGGTTTGGATTTTCATCCGATGAAGCATTTGCAATATATCTGATAGTTAATTCTGTAATGGTGATTTGTTATTGTTTAATATGGATTATTTGTTTCAAAAGAAATACGGTTTTTCGGGCATTGGCCTTGTCTATCATTCCGTCTTTCATATTTCTTTTTAGTGGTATTATGAGTCATTTAAATTTTCTATTGCTTGCAGCGATTATTTTTGCACCATGTCACATTATAATAAGCTATAAAAATGCTGTTTTGACGAATGATATGAAATTTAGAAATAAGTGAAAAAATCTTGATTGTCATTTAGAGCAGAAAAGAAATGAGGATACTTGAATATCATGTTATAATACAATGACAGAAAGTAAAATATAAATTGGAATTTAATTGGTACAGTGCTATGTTAATATGCGTTGCTTGCCGCAACGATATAATTAAGCATAAAATTAGTCCAAAAAACAAAAAGAAAGGAAAGATATTATGCTTAATGAAAACTTAAAAACGATTAGAAAACAAAAAGGATTATCGCAAGAGGAATTAGCAATTCGTTTAAACGTTGTTCGTCAAACTATTTCTAAGTGGGAAAAAGGACTTTCTGTTCCTGATTCTGATATGCTAGTTAAAATGGCTGATATATTAGAAGTTTCAGTTGGAGAGTTATTGGGAAGTAAAATAACCGATGAGCAAAATAAAGATGAAATTGCAGAACAACTAATAAAAATAAATGAATATCTTGCAATTAAAAACAGACGAACTAAAACAATAGTCAAAGTCATACTTGGAATTATGATAGGAATTTTTGTTCTAAATATACTATTTATTGTATTGGGGATGGTTTCTTTTAATAGTTTTCAAACAGAGACTACAATAGAAGTGGAAGAAAATGTAAGCGAATCAAATCCATGATATCAGTATTTCCACATTAGGTATTGGGTTTAAAGTAGATATTTTGGGGGAGGAGAAAATGAAAAAGAGAGCAATTAAGATTTCGACTATTTGTGCTATTATATTGTTTTGTGTTTTATGGATGTTTGGAGAGAAAAAATTTTCATTAAAGTTAGATGAAATCAAAAAAATTGAAATATTTAATGGTAATACAGGACATAGTATCGTCATTCAAAATAAAGATGAGATAGAGAAAATAGTAAATAATTTAAATCAAGTATCAATGAGATGGAAAGAAATTTCATTTTTAAAATTGGGGTATAGCTTGAAGTTTTCTGTTTATAATGAGCAAGGAAAAAAGATGAA
>UQVN01000022.1 GCA_900544525.1 uncultured Eubacteriales bacterium | reverse complement strand
TGATTTACTTTTGAATACACCGTTCCTAGAAAATCTTTTGATACGACTTCTCTCTTCCACTGTTTCATTGGAATCGGAGTAATTTTCATGCTTTTTGCCCAATCCACATAGGCATAATAAGCGCCTAACGTGGTCCAATGGTGATCTGTCTTATAATAAATGTATTTCTCTTTTTCTTTCTTAAATGTGGATCTCAAATCGATAAATGTCCCCTTTTTCGCAGACTGTTTCATATCGTTTAAGATTTCGTCTTGGGGATCTTTTGGTGCTGACTTCGGTAGTTTATCCCTTAAAATAGCAGAAGCTGTCGGTGCAAACATCACCTTTACATGCCCATTTCCTAATAGCTTTGTATAAGTATTTGTTACCGTCTTTAACCGCTCCATATTTTTTTTATATTGTGCGCTATCCAGCTCACCTTTCGTATGTTTTTCAATTAAATAATCATCTTTTGCAAAATAAACACCATTGACTTCCTTCTTTCCTATCATGCGGTCAGAAGTCGTCTTTAGTGAAATCCATTGATCGCGACCAATAAATTGATCCGATAAATATGTTTCATATTCTTCCCCAAATGTCCCATTAAATAAAGAATTGGCAGTTAATTTCGGCATTTGTTTTAACTCTCGATTTTCAACTTCTGAAAAATCTTTTGCCGCTATCAATTGATTGGAAATCGAAACTCCAAATAAAAGGATTCCAAAAAGAGCAACTGTAATTTTATTTCGATTCTTCATTCTATTTCTCCTTATAAAATACAAAACTTAAATCTAAAACTTAAAACCTAAAATACAAAAATGGATTGTATGTGGCTTCCACTAAATACGCAACGCTTATGAAAAATATCCCAATTAAAAATAACTGCTCGATCACATAAAGAATTGCATTTTCCTCTCCAAATCTTTTTTGAATGTGGCACCATACTTTTTTAGGAAAAGCCGTGCATCCAATGATTAAAATAAGAAATAAAATTCCATTGGACAATAATGCATAGATATCCTCATTTGTAAATAAAACATGGTTTCCGATTCCAAACATATTTTTTAAAAACAATCCAATTTTTCCTTCCTCTTCAAAGGCAAAAATTGTCCATCCAATCCAAATAAGAAAAATTCCATAGATATGTTGTATGATATTAGGAAGCTTTCTTAAAGCTTTCCCGTAACAAAGCTTTTCTAAAATTAAAATAACCCCAAAATAAATGCCCCAGTACATAAAATTCAAACTGGCTCCATGCCAAATTCCTGTTAAAAGCCATACAATAGCAATATTTCGAATTTGCTTTGTAAGTCCTGCTCGATTTCCACCAAGTGGAATGTATACATATTCTTTAAACCATGTTCCTAAGCTAATATGCCATCTGCGCCAAAAGTCTGTCATACTCTTCGCTTCATAAGGATAATGGAAGTTTTCTGGAAAATGAAATCCAAATAATTTTCCTAACCCAATGGCCATATCGGAATATCCGGAAAAATCAAAGTAAATTTGAAATGCGAATGCACTAATTCCAATCCACGCTCCTAAAACCGATAGTTCCGATCCTATTTGATTTTCATATTGCTCCCATAAAATTCCTATTTGATTTGCTAAAATTACTTTTTTTCCAAGTCCTATTAAAAACCTTGTAATTCCTTCTGCCATGAGTGTAGAATTTATCGTTCGTTCTTTTAACTCATCTGCTATTGTTTGATAGCGAACAATTGGCCCTGCAATTAACTGTGGAAATAATGTCACATACGCTCCAAAGTCAATAATATTTTTTTGTACGGTCGTCTCTCTTCGATAAACATCAATGGTATAGGACATTGTTTGAAAAGTATAAAAGGAAATTCCAATTGGAAGTGGTAAATCAAGTCCCGAATATTTAAAAAATCCTAATAATCCTAAATTAATAACGATAGAAGCTGTTAACGCTAACTGTGCCTTTCTTTTCTTTCCCTCATTTAAATAACGATCTACCAATAAACCATTCCCGTAATCTACGCCTGTTGAAAAAAGCATCAAAACAAAATAAATTGGCTCTCCCCATGCATAGAAAAGTAAACTCATCAAAAATAGCACCAAATTTTTTCCTTTTTTTGGTGCTATCAAATAAAAGAATATTACAGATGGTAGAAACAGAAATAAAAACAATAAACTGCTAAAAACCATGCTCGCCTCCTATAATTGCATATGTCCCATCGGGCATTTTCTCTAATTGAAGGGTATAATTTTCTCCCTCATCCAACGAAAAAGAAAGCCAAGTGCTATCAAAAGTAACTTGGATTTTCTCGCCTTTTTCCCAGTCTCCTGCTTTTTGTTTCAAAAGCAATACTGCATTTTTTCTTATACTTTCTCCTTCTTCCCATACACGTTTCACAGTTACGAAAACCTCAATTTGTGATTGTTCGTCCCCAATTCTTTTTTGCTCCACTTCTTCATTAAATTCTTCTATCCTATTTTGAGAACCAATTTCTTGTTCTCCCTGTTCTGTTGAAAAAGCAATCGATACTGGCTCTCTTTGTATCTCTTCTTTCCACACGGTTGAAGCAATTACGAAAATACTGCTCACAACGATCCCTGTCGCTAAAACATTTCTTAACAGGAATTTTCTTCCTGTAAACCATTTTTTCTCATTCTTTCTTCCCTGTTGTTCTAACGCTTTTTCATAGATTTCACGGAGAAATGTCTCATTATCTTTCATGCAATCTCTCCTTTAATGCTTTTCTGGCACGATGAAGCGATACTTTAATCTGGGGAACTGTTTTATGCAAAACTTTTCCAGCTTCTTGATAGGAAAGTCCTTCCAAATCAATTAAAACGATTAATGCTTGATAATTGGAATTTAATGTTTTAATTGCATCAAGTAGTTGCTGACGCTCTTCTTTCCATATCAATTGCTCTAATAAGCTTTCTTCCTCTATTTGTTCCTCGTGCAATCGCTCCATATCTACCATCGGAATTTGTCGTCCTTGCTTTCTTATATAATCAACCGCCTTGTTTCTTGCAATCGTATACAAATATGTTTTAAATCGATATCGAAAATGATATCGCTCTTTGTTGATATAAATATCCACAAACACATCTTGTGCAATATCTTCTGCCGTATGAATATTCATAACATATCGATTGATAAAATAAATCAAATGATCTTTATACTGAAGTACAAGATATTCAAACGCTTTTTTATCCCCTTCTAAAAACCTCTGATACTGCTGTTCCTCTGTATTCATGGTCGTCTCCTCCTGTCTGTGATTCCCCTCATTTTTCCATTTTTAAAAACTACTATACTATATCACAGACAAAGTGACAATCCAATATCTATGAGAAGAATTTTGCAATTGTATCATAAGCAATCTGATTTTGTTTCTTTGCTGCTTCTAAATAAGCCTCTTCTGATTCTGGCTCCTCGCCTTGTGGAGAGACAAGCATGCTAAAGAATACATAGTTTCCAAAACGATACACTTGTGTTGCAGGAATTTTTGAAGCATTCATCGGATATTGCATGGATTCATCTAATAAATATTGTTTATATTTTTCCATTGCAGCCTTTACTTCCTCTGCTTTTCCCTCTTTCGCCTTTACCGCAATAAATGTATCAATTTGGAAACTGAGCATAGGACCTTCTGCAATCACTTCCTCATACATACTCTTTTTAATTCCATATTGCTCGGCTAACACATCTTGATCGATCGTCATATTTGGTAAATATCCATCTCCATAGGCTTTTTTTACTGCCGCTACAATTTCTGTTAAGGATACATCCTCTTTTTGCTCTTCTTTTCCATTTGAAGGCTTGCTTGGTTTTTCTGTTGTCGGTTTGCTTGGCTTATTTGGTTTCGTTGTAGATGGTTTACTTTGACTTGTAGAACCATTTGGCTTCGTTGTTGTGGATGGCTTACTTTGATTCGTAGAACTATTTGGCTTTGTTGTTGTGGATGGCTTACTCTGGTTTGTGGAACTATCAGTATTTACTGCTACTGTCGTATCCTCTTTTTGTTCGGTTGTAGTAACCTCCGTCGTAGCTTCTGTTGTAGTTTCGGTAACCTCTTCCTTTTTGCTATCGTCTTTTTTATTCTCTTCCTTCTTCTTATTTTCCTCTGTAGTAGCCTCTGTTTTTGTTGTACTTTCTTCTGTTGTGACACCTGTTGTACTCTCTGTACCTACTGCTGATACCTCTTTATCGTCTGATTTGTTCGCATCTTTATTTCCACCGCAAGCAGAAATACTAATTGCCATCATCATCGCAAGTGCCATTGTCATTATTTTTTTTCTCATATTACATACTCCTTTTTCCTTTTCAGATATCTTATCTTCCCTATAAGAAATGTTTTTTTCCAATCGGAACTACGCTCTCTTATCATCGAAATAAGTCCTCTTATCTATTATTCGAAAAAAGACCAAAAAGGTTACACTCCTTTTTGATCTTTTTTAATAGTGATAAAAATATTTGATTGGTTTTTGGATTTAATTAAAAAACTTATGCTCTTTTCGAAATTAAATTTCAATTAATTCATACTCATGGCTTCCAAGTCCTAATTTCTCTGCGTGTTCAATACAGCTCTTCCAATTCGTTGATGGATGAATATCCGTAAAATGATCGTGATGAACATGAGCACTTTCGTCCAAGCGACTTCCGCGAAGAGGTTCTTGTGCATTGACTGCATCCGCACAAGCTACATCTAACGCAACAGGATCAAAGGAAGCGAACATTCCAATATCTGGAACAATTGCCGCATCATTTTCTGCATGACAATCACAGTATGGGGATACATCGATAACTAAACTAATATGAAAATGTGGGCGTCCTCTTAAAACTGCTGCACTGTACTCTGCCATTTTACAATTTAAAATATCGTTGGATTCATCAGAACTTGGTTTTACCGCATCCTGTGGACAGACACCAATACATCTGCCACAACCTGCACACTTATTCTGATCAATCGTCGCTTTTTTCTGCTCAATAGTAATAGCATCGTGAGCACACATTTTTTTACACATGCCACAGCCAACGCATTTTTCTGTATGTACAAATGGCTTTCCTGCGCTGTGCATTTCCATTTTACCTGCACGAGAACCACAGCCCATACCAATATTTTTTAATGCACCACCAAAGCCTGTTGCCTCATGCCCCTTAAAATGATTTAAGCTAATAAATACATCCGCATCCATAATGGCTTGGCCAATTTTTGCTTCCTTTACATAAGTACCATCTTCTACAGGAACAAGAGCCTCATCTGTCCCTTTTAAACCATCCGCAATGATAACATGACATCCAGTTGCATATGGAGTAAAACCATTTTGATACGCCGCATCAATATGATCAAGGGCATTTTTACGTCCACCAACATATAAGGTATTACAGTCCGTTAAGAAAGGTCTTCCTCCAAGAGATTTTACAACATCGGCAACGGCTCTTGAATAATTTGGTCGAAGAAAAGCCAAGTTTCCTGGTTCTCCAAAGTGAATCTTAATGGCGGCATATTTTTTCTCAAAATCGATGTCCCTAATTCCTGCCTTTTTTATTAAACGCTGTAACTTCATTGGTAAACTTTCATTAAATTTTGTTCGCATATTTGTAAAATAAACTTTTGATTTTTCCATACTGCACTCTCCTTTTTTCTTATTTTGTATTGTTTCTTTTCTCTTGTTCAATCAACCGTTTCACTGCACCAATAGCAACTTTAATTGCTCCTTCTGTATCATAAACTTGTTGATCGGAAAGCCCTAATTCTCTTCTCGTCTGATTGGCAATGACAAGTAAAACCGAACCAACTCTGACTCTCCTTACACTTCCCACAATGAAAAGTGCTGCCGATTCCATTTCAGACGCCAAAGCACCACAACGAATCCAAGAGTCCCACCTCTCTTCTAACTCTTTTGCAACAGGCATAGAGTTTGGATCGTGTTGTCCATAAAAGTTGTCTTTACATTGTACAACCCCAAGATGAACTTTTTGTTGCTTTTCCTTTTCTTTTCCTTTATTTTCTTTTTCTAAAAACTCCTTTGCACTTTCTTTCAATGCTTCTGTCACCGTAAAATCGGGAACAGCTGGAAATTCAATTGGGGCATATTCTTTACTGGTGCCTTCAAATCGAATAGCACCTGTGGCAATGACAAGATCTCCTCCGCATACTTCTTTTTGCATTCCTCCTGAAGTTCCAACTCGAATAAAAGTTTTCGCTCCACAATGAATCAGTTCCTCCATTGCAATGGAAGCAGATGGCCCACCAATCCCCGTGGATGTTACACTTACTTTCACTCCATTTAACGTACCAGTGTAAGTGACAAATTCACGATTTTGTGCTACTTTTACTGGATTTTCAAAATACTTGGCTATTTTCTCACAGCGGGCTGGATCTCCTGGTAAAATGACATACTCTCCCACTTCTCCTGTTGTTGTACCAATATGAAATTCTTTTCCATGTGAATATACAAGTGACATTCTATCCCTCCTCTATTTTACTTTATAATTCCCAATCCATCAAACTCTGGAATAAAACTTTCAAGGGCAGTATCTTCTTCTTGAATAAATCCATTTTCTACCCCAAGTTCAATGGCATAATTCACAACCTCGTCATACTCTTCTTCGGTAATCTTTCTACCAAGAACGGGATGTGTCTTTAAATGTTCCATTGGTGTATATTGATTCATAATACTAATATAAATCCCATCTCCATACGTTTCATAGAGATATTTTATAATTCTTTTTGAATCTTCTACCCCTTTTGGCAAAACAAGATGCCTTACAATAATCCCCTTTTTCATAATGCCTTGTTCATCAAAAACGGTCTCTTTTGTCTGCCTTACCATTTCAGCAATTGCCTTTTTTGCATATTCACTATAATCAGGGGCATCGGAATACTCTTTTGCCATTTGACGATCCATATATTTAAAATCAGGAAGCCAAATATCCACAATTCCTTCTAGTAAACGAAGAGTTTCCACTTTTTCATAACTACTTGTGTTATATAAAATCGGAATGGTAAGCCCTTGTCTTTTCGCTTCTTTTATCGCCAATACAATGGAAGGAATATAATGTCCTCCTGTTACAATGTTAATATTATGAGCACCTCTTGCTTGCTGTTCTAAACAAATTTCCGCCAATCGCTCAATCTCTACCAAAAATCCAGCTTTTCCAGAAGCGATATTCCCATTTTGACAAAATATGCAACCAAGAGAACAGCCACTAAAAAATATTGTTCCCGAACCTCTTGTTCCTGAAATACAAGGCTCCTCCCACTGATGGAGAGAAGCCCTTGCTGAATAGATAGAAGAGGATTGTTTACATCTTCCTTTTCTTCCTTCTAAGCGATTCACATGACAATTTCTCGGACAGAGGGTGCAATCTTTATAATATCTTAACCACTCTTCCATATTCATCACCCTCGTTTCTTTCTTCTTTTACAATTCTAATTCTTTTGTATAAATGGTATATCCATTTCTTCCATTCTCTTTTGTGTGATAAAGAGCAATATCTGCTCTTTTATATAAATCTTTAAAACTACTTCCATCTATCGGATAGAAAGCAACCCCAATGGATGCAGAAATTTTTACTTGTTGTCCATCTTTTTCATAGACTCGTTCTAATCGAGTGTTTAAATAAGGAGCAATCTTCTCTATATTCTCTTTTATTTGAAGTCTTTTCAACAAAACAACAAATTCATCTCCACCAAGACGAGCTACAAAATCATACTCTCTTACATGATTTCTTAGTATCTTTGCCACATCTTGTAATACAAGATCTCCCATAGAATGTCCTAACGTATCATTGACTTCTTTAAAATGATCGATATCGATAATACAAAATGCCTGAAGCTCATCCTCTGTTATTTGTTGCAAATAGCCATTGACTTCTTCTTCAAATTTCTTTCGATTCCATACTTTTGTTAAGAAGTCAAAACTAGATTCTTCTGCTAATTGTTTAAATTCTAGCTCTTTTTTTTGTAATTCCTTTTCTTGTGATTTCTGCTCCATAAAATCCATAATGACGCCAATTTTTACGTTCTGTTTTCTCTTAGCATCTCCATCGATCATTTTCGCCTTAATCCATCTCTCTTTGCCTTCCACATAAACACATAGCACTTGTTCCACTCGTCTTTTGTTAGCATATACTTGCTCTAAAAATGTTTTTGCATCTTCTCTTGAACACTCTGCCAAAAATCCTCTTTGGATCAATTCGTCTACATCTGCAGAAAAACTTTCATATTCTCCATGACTTTTATATAAAGTGTTTTTGAAGAATATAATTTTCTTCTCTTCCATATTCAACTCAAACGGAATATCTTTCGTATTTTCTAACGTTAAATTTAAAATATGATTTTGCATTTCTAACTGCTCATTTTTATTTCGAATAACTCTGCTAGAATATCCTTGATAAACGTATAAAAAGATTCCTAACATAAGAAAACCAAATATAATTTTTAGCAATAATTCCAGCGCTAAGCTATAAAATAATTTAGTAGAACTTGTCGCATCTGCATCCACTAAAATAGAAATAATATACCAGCCATTCCTTCCTAATCGTTCATAATTGACATAGCGTATATTTTCTTTATTTTGGAATTGAAAACTTCCTCTTTCCCCATTTTTCATATCAGCCTTTACTTTTTCTACTTCGTCGTGATCCACATAGTTATTATTCTGTAGCGCTTCCCAAAAATTAGTTTCCTCTTTCGCCATCACATTTTCATTTTGTGATTTACTTACGAAGTTCCCATTCGAATCCACTACTAAGAAATAAAGAGAACTATCTTTGGCAAAATCCATTTCTTCTATAAATCGAGCGGAATCATACCAACCATATAAAACTCCAATTACTTCTTCTTCTTTTTCAATCGGTACAGAAAATAATAAATGCTTTCCTTCTCCCAATTCTATATTGACAATGTTGGAAAGATATCGCTCTCCTTTTATGGAAGTCTTAAAAAACTGTCTATCACTCAAATCTCGTTTTACTTCATCTGTTGTATAGGCAATACCATCTGGATATACAATTCCCATACGAAGAAATTGATTTTGCGATTGTACCTGCTTTAACTCCTCTATCATTGTTTTCTCATTTTGATCTCGCTGTATCTCCTTTCCCATCATAACAGCTACCCCATTTAAGATCTCAAACATATCATTGATCTTTCTGCGATAATTTCTTGTGATAAATTCAGAAATATCATCCATAGATTCTTCTTGCTTTTGTAACGTTAACTTGTACGCTTGTTTATTAAAATCATAGACGGCAAAACTAGAAATTATAATAATCACAATTAATATTGCCAATAACCATACATATCCTTTTGTAATATTATTCTTTCTTTTCATGTTTCTCCCTCCCGTAATCCTTTGCCAAAGTCCTATAAAACCCGAATCTATCCTTTGATGAATTAATCAATGTATTATATGGATATTCTTATCAATTCTTATCCACAACATCAACAATCTATTTTTGATACTGAAAACTTTTCCTGATTATATTGTTCTGGCTAACGGTTTATTCTATTTTTCATCATTCCTTTCCTCTTTTGCATTTTTTTGTTAGTATTTTCATCTTATTTCTCTGATAAAATAAGATCTAACTACTGCAATAAATTATTAAACTCTTTTTCCTTATATGGATCTTCTCATCAATATCCTTTCTCTCTCATCTCCCATTCTCACAGAAACCCTCCTTTTTCTGTTTTAAATTTCTCTCTTATCTGAACAATTTATTTTAACGCTATTTTTACCAAAATAGCAACCCCTTTTTCTTCCAAATGCCTTCCAATATTCAGCTCTTTTATAAAACATTAGATAAAAAATAAATCCACTGTTTTCTCCACCATGCCCAATCATGTGTCACATCATATCCCCAATAATCAACCCACGCCAAAATTCCTTGTTGTTTTAATAACGCATCAAACTTTCTCGTTTCTTCTAACAACTCTTCTTCCCATGCACCTTGTCCAACACAAAGAATAATAGTAGAACGGGCATAAAGTTCCCGATAGGGATGTTCCTTCGGCAAATGAGCAATACTATCGTAAGGGGAATTTAAATAAACGAGAGCATCCATGTAATCTCCTACGATTAATTTCAGATGATAAAATCCACTCATGCTAATTACGGTATCAAAAAGATCAGGTCTTCTAAAAAACACATTGGCAGCATGGTAAGCTCCCATGCTACAACCTGCGACGATGGGCATTTTGCTCTCATCTTCCCCTTGAGCACTTGTATTAATTTCCATCATTCTTGGATAAAACTCTTCCACTAAATACCAAAACCATCGTTCCTGTTGTTCCATTCGCTCTTTTATCGGTCGCTCCAAAGCGGATATGGTTTCCCTATCGATGGTGTCCACACAAAACAATTGTAACTGTCCATTTTCAATCAACGTCTGACAAGCCTCTACCATCTGAAAATTTTCAAAATCATAAAACCTTCCATCTTGAGAGGGAAGAATAAGACAAGGCTTTCCCCCATATCCATATACTTTAAATTCCATATCTCTTTCTAACCGTTTGCTATATTCTTTATAATACCGAATCTCCATAATCCCTACCCATTCCTTTCTTCTCTGATGTTATGTTGCTTCCTCTGTTTTATTCATTTGTCTTGATTTCTTTCCTCCTTTCAATTTCTCCTTCTTGCTTATTGGCTTTTCTAATACAAACTGCACGAACTCTTCCATTTCTTTTTTTGTCTGAAAGCGAGCAATACACATATAATCTCCCATTCCATGTGCAATCACTTCTGGAAGTTCTCTTGCCATTTTAATATTGGCATCATACTTTCCCCATATGTCTTTGTCATCATGTAGGTATTCCTTTTTAAAACGTCTCCCAACATAGACGGAATAATAATGGTTCTCACTCTGTCCTGTTTTCAACCCATGAAACGCTATCATATCTGCCCAGCATTGATACACATCCGTATCCAAAGAAAAATTAATCATATCGGGCGTATATCCACCAGAAGGTCTCATATTTACTTCTAATCCAATGAGCTGTCCTTTCCTTCCGATCCCTTCTTGATCTCTTTTTAAGCGAAAGAACTCAAAATGCACAAATCGCCCTTTCACACCAAATGCTCTTACACAATTTCTTCCTGCTTCTTTTATATCATTTGCCAATTGAGGAACGATATAAAAATAGACATCTCCTTGCTCGTTTACCATATCCATAATCGAAATTGGAGTAATATTTCCTGTTTCTAATAATGGCTCTCCTTCTTGATTAATAATTGCATCATAAGAACAGATCTCTCCATCCACAAATGGCTCCATAATATAATAATTTTCTTTTTTCTTTTCTTGCTCTTTATAAAAGGCACAAAGCATCTCCTCTCCTTCAATTTTTCTCGTATCGTTAGCACCGACTCCATTATCTGGCTTTATAATAACGGGATACCCAACTTGTTTTATAAACTTCTTTCCTTCTTCTAATGTCGTCACTAAATGGTATGGTGCTACCAAAACCCCCGCCTTTTTATAACATTCTTTCATTTTGGATTTTCTTTTTACAAATTGCATCTCCTCTTCTTGAAAGCCTGTGGTCACATGAAAATCTGTCCGAAGTCTTGCATCTTGTTCTAGCCAATATTCATTATTACTTTCAATCCAATCGATCTTTCCATATTTAAATGTGAAAAAACCAACGGCTCGCAATACTTCATCATAATTTTCCAAATCAGATACCCGGTAATATTCGGTCAAACTTTTCTTTAATAGCGGACTCAGCTCATCATAAGGCATATCCCCAATACCCAATACATTTACTTGATTTTTCTTTAATGCTTGGCAAAAATATTGATAATTTTCTGGAAACTGTGGTGATATAAAAATAAAATTCATATTTCCCCTTCCTTTCTCCTAACAATAATTTCAACCTCTTTTTTCTTTGTCAAATCTACCATTTCTTTTACTATTTTAAATTTAAAACCGTCTTAAAGCCCCAATCACTCCCGATACTACCTTGTAAACTGGTGATTCTAAGGTACGCTTTACATTTTTTAATTCCTTGCGAATCGCAATTTCTTGTGGGCAATGCTTTTCACATTTTCCACAAGAAACACAAAGAGAAGCATTACTTTTTTTCGAACGCATGGTAGTACACATAATATATTCTTTTTCCGCTTTTACAAGTCCATCCGTATAGCGAACATTATAACATCGAAATGCTCCAGGGATATCAACTCCCTTTGGACAAGGCATACAATAGCCACATCCTGTACACGGCACTTTTACTTTTTCGTTTAAAATCTCTTTTACTTTGCGATAAACTTCTCTTTCCTCTTCTGTTACACAATGAATACCTGCCTCTGATGCTATTCTTATATTTTCCTCTACCATTTCATTTGTATTCATTCCCGATAAAACAACAGTAACTTCTTCTTGGTCAAAGAGCCAGCGAAGTCCCCATTCGGCAGGCGTCCGATTTTTTGAAACTTTCTCCATTTCTTTTAACGCTTCTTTTGGCAATCCTGTTACAAGTCGTCCTCCCCTTAAAGGTTCCATAATAATAACAGGAATTCCCATCTTATTTGCCTTCTTTAATCCAGCACGCCCTGCTTGGCTATGCTCGTCCACATAGTTATATTGAATCTGGCAAAAATCCCATGAATACAAGTCTAGCAATTCTTGAAAAGAACTTGTATTTCCATGATAAGAAAAACCGATATTATGAATAATTCCTTTCTTCTTGTTTTCTTCTAACCACTCAAATACCCCCAGTTTTAAAAGTCGTTCAAACGTTCCTTTATCAGGAAGCATATGAATTAAATAATAATCAATATAATCTGTCTTTAATCTTTTACACTGCTCCTTAAAGTAACGTTCCATATCCTCTTGTTTCTTAATAAAATAATGAGGAAGCTTCGTCGCAATATATACTTTTTCACGGCATTGATTTTGAAAAAGAACTTGCCCTAATGCTTCCTCACTCCCTCCATATACATAAGCAGTATCGAAATAATTGACACCATGTTCGATGGCATTCATAATCTGTCGATTTGCCTCTTCCATTACAATAGTTCCTTGCTTTTTTTGAAAGCGTAAGCATCCAAATCCAAGCAGTGATAACTTATCATTATTTTTCGGATTTATCCTATATTCCACTTTTTCTCCTCATTTCTCTTCCATCTATTTTATCTATAATCATGATTCGCCTCTTACGACAAATAGGCTTTTTTATACTCCTATTTTTTATGAGCATTTTATCATAAGCATACTTCATAATCCCCATTTGTCGTTCGCAATAAATAGGCTTTACCTACTCCTATTTGCTTACCTTCATTATACCATAAAATAGCAAAAAACATCTACAGCAAAATGATGCGAACGATACTTTAAAAGTTATCTCGTATCAATTTACTGTAGATGTTTTCAAGTTTTGTTTTCACATTTTAGGAGAACAAGTCTCCAGTTTCTGTCGGGAAACCATAAAATGTTTTGTTTTAGTTTTCAATCAATTTACTGCTATCATTCCAGCTGTATAATTTACGAAGTTCTTCACCTGTTTGTTCTAACTGATGACTTGCTTCTCTTCTTCTCATGGCTAAGAAGTGTGGGCAGTTTACTTGGTTTTCTAATAACCAGTTTTTCGCAAATGTTCCATCTTGAATATCAGATAAAATCTGTTTCATCGCTTTCTTTGTTTCCTCTGTCACAATTTTTGGTCCTGTAATATAGTCACCAAATTCTGCGGTATTGGAAATAGAATATCTCATGCCTTTAAAACCGCTTTCGTAAATTAAATCTACGATTAATTTCATCTCATGAATACATTCAAAATAAGCGCTTTCTGGTTCATATCCAGCTTCTACTAATGTTTCAAAACCAGCTTTCATTAATGCAGTTACACCACCACAGAGAACTGCCTGTTCTCCAAAGAGGTCTGTTTCTGTCTCTTCTCTAAATGTTGTTTGAAGAACACCTGCTCTTGCACCGCCAATTGCCAATGCGTAAGCAAGTGCCATCTCATGAGCTTTTCCTGTAGCATCTTGATGTACAGCGATTAAACAAGGAACCCCTCTTCCAATCTGATATTCGCTTCTTACTGTATGCCCAGGTCCTTTTGGTGCGATCATAGCAACATCAACATTTTTAGGTGGAACGATCTGGCCAAAATGAATCGCAAAACCATGTGCAAACATTAAGAGATTGCCTTCTTCTAAGTTTGGTTCGATGGATTCTTTATATAATTTTGCTTGTTTTTCATCATTGATTAAAATCATAATAACATCGGCTTTTTTTGCTGCCTCTGCCGCTGTATACACTTCAAATCCAGCAGCTTCTGCCTTTGCCCAAGACTTACTTCCTTCATATAACCCAATAATTACATGACAACCAGATTCTTTTGCATTTAATGCATGTGCATGCCCTTGGCTTCCATAACCGATAACAGCGATTGTTTTTCCTTCTAATAATGATAAATTACAATCTTCTTGATAATAAATTTTTGCCATTTTCTTTTCCTCCTAATATAAAATGCTATGTATCAAACCTTTTTGATTCTTTCGTCCAACATAGATAAGACTTGGTCGAGTTTTCGTTTATAAAGAACATTGACTGTTTCTTCATAACGTTACTATAGCACAGCATTAGGTATAATTGAAATACATATTAAGAATACTTGTTATAATAATAAGTTATATCTTTTTTTTGAACGATTAACATTTATCCACGTTAATAATCCAATCCACCTCATCAGGATCGTCTGGACGAATGGTTCCTTCATAAGCACCACGGCTTAATGCTGTGATTCCTGTTCTTACCATCTCTTTAATTTCAAAATCTTTTAACAGGTCTAAAAATGCGTCTAATTTATTAATTGTTCCTGTAATTTCCATCATAAGAGAATCCGAAGCCACATCGACAATTTTCGCACGGAAAATATTAGCAATTGCAATCGCTTCTTGCTTCTCCTTTTTATCAACGCCTACCTTCACAAGCATAAGCTCTCTACGCACCGATTGTTCTGGATTCATGGTAATAATTTTACGAACTTCTACCAGTTTTGAAATCTGCTTACGAATTTGTTCTAACACAAGATTGTCGCCAGAAGCCACCACTGTAATTCTTGTAAGCTCTGGATCTTGTGTTACTCCTGCGGTAATGCTTTCGATATTGTATCCTCTTCGACTAAATAACCCAGAAACTCGACTTAATACTCCAGGATTATTGTCAACAAGTAGCGATAATGTCATTTGATTTGTATTCATACATTTTCCCCTTTCTATTCAAACAGGATTCTAAAACCTTTTATGGCATTTCTGTTTGGGTACTTTCATCTATTTTCTCTGTCCCATCTTGTTGCCCAGAAGGCTCTTCATATTTATTGAAAATAAAATCTTCAATTCCTTCTTTATTGGCCTCTACATCAACGTCCAATACTTTTGCAGGCAGCGTTGTTGCAGGAAGAACGACTTTAATATCCGTATAAGTCCCTTCCATCGGCACACAAAGTTGTTTAATTTCTTTATCTTCTATTTTTAATACAGAAAATGCTAAACTACTGATTTGTTTATTGGATAAATCTGTTGTCACATTGCTCAATACCATTTTCAAAATATTCGTTAGCTCTCCAAAACTTTGATTTTTAAATTTTTCAAAAAGAGAATTTAACACAGTTCTTTGTCTCTCTGTTCTTCCAAAGTCATAGAGTTTCCCTGTGCTAGTAGGAACTTGTCGGATTCTTGTATAAGCCAATGCCTCTTTTCCTGATAGCACCTGTTTTCCTTCTTTTACCTGAATTTTTCCATGATAAGCATTGTTCAAATAGTTGGCCTCTACTTCTGTCAATGTGATAGTAACGCCACCGAGTTCATCAATCACGTCACGAAAGGCTTTAAAATCCACAATGACATATCCATCCAAACGAATATTAAAGTTTTGCGCGATCGTTTGATTTAACAAAGAGACTCCACCAAACTTATAAGCAGCATTAAAACGATTCTTTTCATGCCCTGGAATATCAATATACATATCGCGCATTAAAGAAGTAAGCTTTAACTGTCCATTTTTCATATCAAGAGTGGCGATCATGGAAGAATCCGAACGCCCCGAATCGTTCCACTCCTCTCGTGAATCGGCACCGATCAATAAAATATTGATAATGTCCTTATCATAAAGGGTTGCCGCATCCACCTCCATCTCTTGAAACGAGACTTCCCCACGTTGAATGACACTTGTCAGTTCATATTGCAAATATCCAATTTTTCCTCCGACGAAACTGGAAATTAGGAGAAGTATGCCTATTACAACTACTTTCCAAGGTCGAATCTTCCTCTTTGGTTTACTTTGAGCCATTCGAAAACCTCCTGTATTTTCTATTTTATTTTCATTATTTTATGAAGATACAATAATTTTCCTCTTACTGCAACAAGTTTTATCGTTTTTTAGAAAAAAGACTCAAAAAAGACTCGTTATTGAAAGATTTTCTCCCAATAACTCGGATTCATTGTACATTTTTTAATCAACCATTTTGGAAGTTTTTCATAAGATTTTCCAAAACGATATCCCAAAAACTTCCATCCACTTTGCCAAATCAACTTTGGAATCAAGTACCATTTCCCTGTATGGAGTAAATGTTTTAACGTAGAAATCACTAATCGAATTCCTTCGCTTTCAGATTTTACTTTTAAAAACAAGCCTCCATACGTCTGTTGAGAAACCGCTAAATCAAAATTTCTATGAAATTGTTCCATTGCCGAATAATCATGCCAATGCCAAACTTTTGCATCGGAACAATAATAAACTGCCTTTCCCATTTCAATAAATTTAGAGGCTAAAATCATATCTTCGTTGAAAATGGTTTCTGTTACAAATCCTCCTGCCTGATCGTAATCTTTCTTTCGATAGGCGGCGCACACATTGGAGCAAAAAAAGGTTTTAATGCCAAGAGTGTCTAAATCCTCCTTCGTCTTCTTTTTGCTAATGGTTGGATAATTAAACGTTCTTGTATAAGCCTCAATAGGACTTTTTTTCTTATCTGCCATCTGTCTTCCATAAACAACACTGACCTGTTCATCTTCAAACGGCTGTAATAAAGCTTCTATCATATGTTGATTGGCTGGAATCGCATCTTGTGTCATAAAAATAATAATATCCGCACTGGATAACTTCGCTGCCTGATTTCTCGTGCCACCATGATCAAACTCTTCTTTTTTAATATGATGGACTTCCACATTGGAAATTCCCTCTAAACAAGAAGCATCGAAATATTTTTTCTCTGTATTGATTAAAATAATACGATCTGGTTTTCTCGTCTGTGCCTCAATTCTCTTTAATGTCTTTTGAAATTCCTTTGTTGGCTTATAAACAGGAATCACCAAATCCACTTGGTATCCTTTTCCTTGTTCCTTCTTTTTCTCCACAAAATTCGCCTCCTTTTCATCGTTTCTTCTTTTTATGTCAAGAAGATATGCCCATTAACTTTTGCACTAATTTTACCGCTTCTGCTGCATCTTTTGAATAGCCATCCGCTCCTATTTCTTTTGCAAAACTATTGGTGATAACAGCACCTCCAATAATAATTTTTACATCGACTCCTAATTGATTCCGATATTCTACCACATCTTTCATTCGCATCATAGTCGTTGTCATCAAAGCGGATAATCCAATAATGTCCGCTTTTTCAGCAATGGCGGTTTCTAAAATTTTCTCTTTACTCACATCTTTCCCAAGATCGATGACGTGAAATCCATAATTTTTTAACATAAGAACAACTAGATTTTTTCCAATATCATGGATATCTCCTTCTACTGTCGCCATAACAATCGTTGGCATCGCATCCCCATTTTCTTTTTTCTCAAGCATTGGTTCTAAATATTCAATGGCTGTTTTCATCGTTTCTGCACTGGAAATAAGCTGTGGTAAGAAATATTTTTGCTGTTCAAATAATACCCCTACCTGATTGATGGCAGGAATTAAAAATTCATTGATAATTTCTCCTGCTTGTCTTCCAAGGGCTAATTCTTCTTTTACTTCATTAATGATGGAGCTTTTATTTCCCTTTACGACACACTCATATACTTTTGGCATTGTACTATCAAGTTTTTGCCCCTTCTCTTCTTCCTCTTCTTTACTCAACCGACTCATACGATCAATATATCGAATATCACTTTCTTCTTTATTCATCAAAAGATCCGTTGCAAATGCTAAATTCATTAACAGTTGTTGGGACGGGTTCGCAATCGCCATCGTAAGTCCATTGGCAATCGCCATCGTTAAAAACGCACTGTTTACATAAGAACGCTCTGGAAGTCCAAACGAAATATTGGACAATCCACAAACCGTACAAATTCCCAATTGTTCGGTACAATATCGAATGGTTTCTAACGTTTCAATGGCTGCTTTTTTATTAGCACCTACCGTTGCCACAAGACCATCTATAATGACATCTTCTTTTGTAAACCCAAAAGAATAGGCTCTCTTTAACACCGTATGAATGACTTCTTTTTTCTCTTCTAAGTCTTTTGGAAGACCTTTATCCGAAAGTGGGAGTAAAATAAACATAGCCCCATATTTTTTTGCAATCGGAATCAAGCGCTCATACTTTTCTTTTTCTAAGGAAATGGAATTAATCAACGCTCGCCCTGGATAAATGCGAAGAGCGGCCTCAATGACATCAATATGACTAGAATCAATACAAAGAGGTAGGTTTGATGCCATTGTCACTTCATAAATGGCCTTTTCCATCATCTCTTTTTCATCAATTCCATTCATTCCCATATTGATATCTAAAATACTAGCACCTTGCATTTCTTGATCTTCTGCCATTTCAACGACAAGATCAAAATTGCCTTCTCTAAGTTGCTCTTGTAACTTTTTCTTACCAGTTGGATTAATCCGCTCTCCGATGACTTGAAACGTGCCATAAGGCTCAAAAAATGTGGTCTGTCGTTCTGATGTAACTGCACGATAACTGCGTTTTTTTATCGGTAACGTCTCCATCGTCTTTGTTGCCTCTACAAGGGCTTTTATATGTTGTGGTGTCGTTCCACAACATCCTCCTAGCATACACGCTCCTGCCTTTATCAACTCTTTTCCATACTGGGCAAATTCTTCTGGTGTCATAGCATAAATGGTCTCTCCATCCACAAGTTCTGGAAGCCCTGCATTTGGTTTTGCAATAATTGGAATCCCCGCATATCGCTTGATATCTTCGATAAGAGGTATCATTTCTTTTGGTCCAGTGGAACAGTTAATTCCTACCGCATCAACCCCTAAATTTTCTAATACAATAGTAGCTGTCACAGGATCTGTTCCATAAAGAGTTCTTCCATCTTCATTGTAGGTCATACTCACAAAAATTGGGAGATCTGTTGTCTCTTTAATGGCTAACACACAGGCTCTTGCTTCGGATAAACTCATCATTGTCTCAATAAAAAATAAATCAACTCCAGCTTCTACTAAATATTTTGCCTGCTCCTTATAAATATCCACCAATTCTTCAAAACGTAGTGTTCCGATTGGATAGAGCTGTTCCCCTGTCATTGTCATATCGCCAGCCACATATCCTCGCCCATTGGCTGCCTTTTTTGAAAGAGCTACTAATCTTTTATTAATTTCTTCTATTCGATCGGCCAGACCATATTCTTCTAACTTTACACGATTGGCAGTGAAGGTTGGTGCTAATACAATATGACTTCCTGCATCAAAGTAACTTTTTTGCAGGTCTATCATCACATCTTCATGGTCTAAAATCCACTTTTCTGGACATTCGCCTGTTTCCATTCCCGCTTTTTGTAAATTCGTTCCAGTAGCCCCATCGATATAGACGATTCCCTGTTCTATCAATTGTTTTAACTGTTCTTTTGTCATCGTTTTAACTCCTCTACTCCATTTTATTCCCCTAGTTCTTCTCGCAATTTTTTAAGAATTCTCGCAATTAATTTCACGCGATTAAAGGGTGTCATAAAATAATATCCATCGGCGATATCTTTCATTTTAAGAGCGATATCCACAGAAATATTCACTGCAATTTCCTCTGACTCCTCTCTTGTCATCTCCTCATGATACTGTTCAAAAATCTCATCTGGAACATGAATTCCTGGCATTTCATTTCGGATAAATCTAGCATTTTTATAACTAACAAGAGGCATAATCCCACATAAAATTTTTGTATTCACCTTTTCTTTTATGTAACGAATTCTCTCCATATCTTCTTTTGAATACACTGGCTGTGTAAGAAAATAGCTACACCCTGCTTCGATTTTCTTTTCCATTCGTTCAATAATCGCCTTTACATTAGCACCACTATAGTTTAATGCCCCACCATATACCATTGGTTCTTCTTGGAATAATTCCACATTCATATCTTTGATATAATCCATAAGCCGAATGGAGTTAAAGTTATAGACCATCTTGATTCGATCTTCCTCTCCTCGATCAATTGGATCTCCTGTTATCACTAATAAATTACGAATTCCATTAATATGAGCGCCTATTACTTGGGAACGCATGGCAATTCTATTTTTATCTCGACAACAAATATGAGGCATTACCGTCACTCCTGTTTCATTTTGAATCCGAATTGCCATTTGGATAGAATCTGCCCTCGCCCTTGCTAATGGAGAGTCCGCAAGTGTCAATATGTCAACTTCTTCTCCTGCAAGAAGCTCTGCTCCTTTTAACAACTTTTTCGCATCGTGGTTAAACGGAGGATCTAGCTCTACCGCAATCACTTTCTTCCCACGATTTAATTTGGCTAAAAACGGGTTTTGTTGATCGTTAGAAAAAACGATCTCCTCTTCTTTTCCTTGCTTAATCTTTTTTTCATATACATGATGAAGATCAATCGTTTCCTTTAGTTTTTCAATATAGCTTGGTCTTGACCCACAACAAGCCCCAATAATATTGGCACCAAGGGTTACCACTTTCTCCATCTGCTCTGCAAAATAAAGGGGACTATCGGAATAAATTTTCTTTCCTCGCATCCGATAAGGATATCCAGAATTTGGAATGCAACTTAAGTATTTATTGCTTGGAAATGTTACCTTTTCTAACAACTGATACAAGTGAGAGGCTCCAATTCCACAGTTAAAGCCATAAGCATCTAACTCCTTTTGACATCCAACGAGATTGACAAATCTTTGGATACTAAGCCCTTCTTTTGTATACCCCATCTTATTAAAATGGAAATGTCCCATAATAAATAAATTTTCATCTTTCTCTTTTAAATATTGAGCAATTTTCACAACATCTTCCCATACGGTAAATGTCTCAAAGATAAAGATTTTACATCCCATCTCTAAAAAGCTATCACAAATAAATTCATATTCTTTTAAAAGCTGTTCTCGATCTTCTAATTCTCCATCTTCTGGAATCGGTCCAATGGACGCTCCAATCCATACATCTTTTTGGGACTCTTCTACTGCTTCTGTTGCAATTTCATAAGCTAGATGAATGCATTTTCTTATTTCTTCTCTTTTTGGAAAGAATACATGATTCACTGCAAACGTATTCGTTCGAATCAACATTGCCCCTTTTTCAATATACGACCGATGAATCCGCTTGATTAAATTGGGATCCATTTCATTTGCTCTTTCTGCAATGGATTCCTTTTTATCCTCTAATACATCAAAATAAGTCTCCATTGCTCCGTCCATTAATAAAA
>UQVN01000021.1 GCA_900544525.1 uncultured Eubacteriales bacterium | reverse complement strand
TTTTATAACATGAGGAGGAATGTGTATGAGAAAAATTAAAAAATTAAGTGCAGTATTGTTATCAGGTGTTCTTATGTTGTCAACAGTTGCTTGTGGTGGAACATCTGAAAAAAATGGTGGGGATGGTGCAACCACATCAAAGATGACAGTAGAAGAAAGACTTGCGGATTCTCAGAAGAAGATGGCAGAAATTAAAAGTGTCCATATGACAATGGATATGACAATGGGAATGAAATTGGCCATTGAGGGTGAAAAGACACAAGAAGCAAAGATGAAAACAACGAGTGAAATTGATATGATAAGCAATCCAGTGAAGGCTAAAATATCGATGACAATGGATTTAGGGGACTTGTTAGCAGCAGAGGGAGAAACTGCAAATTCTGAAGAAGCAAAGCAAACCCTTGAGACATATATGGAAGAAGTCGATGGAAAATATTTAATGTATACAGGAGCAGAAGGACAATGGATAAAACAGGAAGTGGATGCCTCTTCTTTAACACAATATGATCCAGAAGAGTCCGCTGCTTTATATTTAAAAAGTCTTTCTGATGTAAAAGAAGTTGGTACAGAAGAAGTGAATGGAGAAAATACAACAAAAATTGAAGGTGTTGTAAAAGGTGATGCCATTAAGGAAATATTAGATGCTTCTGGTATTGGTAGTTCTTTCACTCAGATGACAGGACTGGAACAAAAAGAAATTGATCAGTTGCTTAATGACTTAGAAGATTTTAAAATGACAGTGTGGTTAAATGATGATAACTATATGGTAAAAGTAGAAGAGGATTTATTGGATATGTTAAATACTATGATGAAAAACATATTAAAAGATTCTGGACAAGAAGATGCATTTACTTTTACAGCATTTGAAGCAAGTATGATTTACAATAATTTTGACAAAGTAGAAGATTTTACAATTCCAGAAGAAGCGAAAAATGGAACTGATATTTCTACTACAACGACAGAAGAATAAAAAGAGAATTATAAATTGTTATAGGAGTAACACAGAGTAATTTTGTGTTACTTCTTTTTTTGTGTAGAAGGCATAAGTCAGCAGAAATAGGAGAAAAGAACTTTCTTAAAAAGAAAGACAAGAAAAAACGGAAACGATGGGAATGCCCCATCATTAATAGAAAAAGAAACATTGTAAAAAACGTAACATACCGTTTTCCATGGTTTCAATACTATGAATTGAAGGGGCAGATTAGTTAAAATAAAAAAGGGATGGACATTAATTGAGCCACTATGTCAGGGAGATAGGACTCAGAAATAGGAAAGGTAGCCTTATCAGGAACCGTTTCAATGGTGAAAGCAGGCTTTTTAAAAATTTCTGCGAAATATTGAACGGTATTGCCACCAGAGTCATTTGGATTGATCTCAAGCTCAGGAGGGTACAGTTCATATCCTGTAATAGAAGAGAGTTTGCTTGCGATTTCCCCTTGAGTTTGATTATAAGAGGGTGGCATTGTATTTCGATAATAATAAATACCTTCTCCTCTAGAATGGATATCAAAATAAAGATGAGGATTATGAATATGGAACTGCTGTATGAGCATTTTTGTTTCCACTTCACTAGCAGGCATATCTTCTTTCCATTTCTTTTTCCAGAGTTTACAAGGAAAATTACGGTTTAAATCAACATCATTTCCATTATTTTTAAAAGTCACTTCTGTTAGAGAACGAAAATAGCCATCGGGATTTACCATAGGAATAAAGATAATTCGATGGGTGGAAAACCAATCGGCATTACAAGTGAGATGAGCGCAATAGTGATTGAGCATGGTAAGGAGGGCAAAGGAGTTGATAGCTTCTCTTCCATGAACTCCTGCTGTCATTAAAATGCAAAAGTCACCAGAGCCTAGCTGATAAGAAAAAATGGGATTATTATGAGAACTTGTTCCAATTTGTTCTTTCTTATAAAAATTAGGAGGCAACTCATAAGAAGAAATCGTTTCTTCTATGAAATTTTGATACCTTGCATAAGGCGATTGTGAATAGTTAGAGAAATTCATAATTTACACATAACGTTTTTTTAAATGTATGGTAAAAGTAAGAAAAATATACTATAAAAAATTTATTTCTAGGGGGATCGCGTTGACGAATAGAGCAATCTTTGATAGAATTATAAATTAGTGGTAGTATGCAAAAAACACAACGAAATAGATAAAGGTGGTAAAAAAAATGGACAAAATGCAACTTCAGATCGTTGCCAACAAAATCCGTAAAGGGATTATTGAAGGCGTACACAGTGCAAAAGCAGGACATCCAGGTGGATCTTTATCCTCAGCAGATATTTTCGCATATCTTTATTTTGAGGAATTAAACATCGACCCTCAGAATCCAAAGAAAGCAGATCGTGATCGTTTCGTACTTTCTAAAGGTCATGTTGCTCCAGGATACTATGCAACATTAGCAAACAGAGGATTTTTCCCAGTGGAAGATTTAAAAACACTTCGCCACATCGGTTCTTATTTACAAGGACATCCAGATATGAAACACATTCCAGGTGTTGATATGTCCAGTGGTTCATTAGGACAGGGGGTATCTGCTGCAGTAGGTATGGCAGTAAATGCAAAATTAGATCAAGCAGATTACCGCGTCTATACATTACTTGGTGATGGTGAAATTCAAGAAGGACAAGTTTGGGAAGCCGCAATGTTTGCAGGTGCAAAGAAATTAGATAACATGGTTTGGATCGTGGATAACAATGGTCTTCAAATTGATGGAAATATTGAGGATGTTTGCTCTCCATACCCAATTGATGAAAAATTTAAAGCATTTAATTTCAATGTAATCAATATTGATGGGCATAACTTCGATGAAATTGATGCAGCATTTAAAGCAGCAAAAGAATGTAAAGGAATGCCAACAGTAATTGTAGCAAAAACAATTAAAGGAAAAGGTGTTTCATTCATGGAAAATAAGGCATCTTGGCATGGAGTTGCTCCAAATGATGAACAATATGCAATTGCAATGGAAGAATTAGAAAAGGAAGGTACAGCATTATGTCAGAAGTAAAGAAAATTGCTACGAGAGAAAGTTATGGAAATGCTCTTGTGGAATTAGGTAAAAAATATGATAATGTTGTTGTACTTGATGCGGACCTTGCAGGTGCAACAAAAACAGGAATTTTCCAAAAAGAGTTCCCAGAACGTCATATTGACTGTGGAATCGCAGAAGGTAACATGGTAGGAATTGGTGCTGGTTTAGCAGCATCTGGAAAAGTTCCATTTGTTAGTAGTTTTGCTATGTTTGCAGCAGGTCGTGCGTTTGAACAGATTCGTAACTCTGTTGGATACCCACATTTAAATGTAAAAATCGGTGCAACTCATGCAGGAATTTCTGTAGGAGAAGATGGTGCAACTCATCAATGTAACGAAGATATCGCTTTAATGAGAACGATTCCAGGAATGGTTGTATTAAATCCATCTGATGATATTGAAGCAAAAGCAGCAGTAGAAGCTGCATACTTACATGATGGCCCTGTGTATTTACGTTTTGGTCGTCTTGCAGCTCCAGTTATCAATACAAATGCAGATTATAAATTTGAAATTGGTAAAGGAATTGTTTTACGAGAAGGAAAAGATTTAACAATCGTTGCAACAGGTTTAATGGTATCAGAAGCGTTAGCAGCAGCAGAAATGTTAGCAAAAGATGGCATTGAAGCGAAAGTTCTTAACATTCATACAATCAAACCATTAGATGAAGAGTTAATTATTTCCTCTGCAAAAGAAACAGGAAAAGTAGTAACCGTAGAAGAACATTCTGTAATCGGTGGTTTAGGAAGTGCAGTTTGCGATGTATTAAGCGAAAAAGCTCCTACTCCAGTTAAAAAAATCGGTGTATACGATCGTTTTGGAGAATCAGGTCCAGCAGTTAAGTTATTAGAAAAATATGGTTTAACAGCAGATGGAATTTATACACAGATTAAAGAATATTTAGCATAAACCGTTTAAAAGTAATAGAAAAGAAATTTTTATGTGATAGTACTAAAACAGTCGGCATACATTCGTGAAAACACATGGTATGACGGCTGTTTTTGCATTTATGCGAAAGATAATGAGCCAAGTAAAAAAACTCTCAACGTTTGTAAGGGACAAGAAAAAAGTGGGAAGGAGAGAATAGAAATGAAAAGAGTGATTGTCGCTTGTGGAAGTGGAATTGCCGTTTCTCAAATGGTAGCGATGAAAGTGAGAAAGATATTAAAAGAAGAAGGAATCAAAGCGGAAGTGATTGCCATTGGAGTTCATGATTTAAAAGATTATATTCCTAATAGTGATGTTTATGTAAAGATTGTGAATACAGAAGAAGCCTATGAAATAGAAACGGTGGATGGCATCGCTTTTTTAGTGGGAAAAAAGGAAAAAGAAGAAGAGGAGAGAAAGAAGTTAATACAACTATTGAGAATGGAATAAAATATCTTAATAAAAAACATAATATGCAGATAAAATAATAGGAATTGCATAGTGTGAGGAGAGAGAATGTCTTATGATTATTTCATCGTTGCATTCGTTTGTAGAAAGAATTATAATAAAAAAAAATGACTTCCATTTGGAAAAGTAGGAAAATAAAGGAGAGAATTATGCAAGTAAAACAATTATTAGTGCAAGTTCCATATGTATGTGTAAAAGGAAACGATGAGATAGAAGTAAAGCATTTAGTATATGATTCTAGAAAAGTAGAAGAAGGAGATATTTTTGTTTGTCTTGTAGGTGCCGTTGTGGATGGTCACGATTTTATTCAAGACGTGATTCAAAAAGGGGCAAAAGCCATTGTAGTAGAAAAAGATGTGGAAGTAGAAGGGAACGTAACAGTTGTTAAAGTAGAAAATACAAGATACGCGTTAGCTTGTATGGCAGCAGAATACTTTGAACGCCCATATGAAAAGTTAACGACAATTGGAATCACTGGAACAAAAGGAAAGACAACAACTTCTTATATGATTCAAAAAATATTAGAAAGAGCTGGAAAGAAAGTTGGAGTGATTGGAACAATTGGAGTTGTGATTGGAGAGGAGCATTATAAAACATCCAATACAACACCAGAGTCCTACGATGTTCAATACTACTTTAAAAAAATGGTGGAAGCTGGCTGCGAATATGTGGTAATGGAAGTTTCTTCTCAAGGATTAAAATATAATCGTGTAGCGGGCTTCACCTTTGACTATGGTATCTTCACCAATTTAACACCAGATCATATTGGACCGGCAGAACATGATAGTTTAGAAGATTATATTCATGCAAAAAGCCTTTTATTTAGCAGATGTAAAAAAGGTATTTTAAATGGAGATGATCCTCATACAAAAGAAATGCTTGCAAATCATACTTGTGAAGTGGAAACGTTTGGTTTTCAAGAGAAAGATGACTATCGAGCTTCCAATATGCAATTATTATCTGCGTCAGGATTTTTAGGAGTTTCTTTCCATGTGGCAGGAAAAATGGAAGGAGAAGTAAAAGTAAATATTCCAGGACGTTTTAGTGTGTATAATGCTCTTTCTGCATTAGCACTGTGCTATAATTTAGGCATTGAAGAGGAAGCAATTTTATCAGGATTAAAAGAAATTCGTGTTCGTGGTCGTGTGGAGATAGTACCATATTCTGATGATTTTACAGTATTAATTGACTATGCCCATAATGCAGTAAGTACCGAAAGTTTACTTACAACATTAAAGGAATACCAGCCAAAACGTCTCATTACTCTTTTTGGAGCTGGTGGAAACCGCGATAGAAATCGAAGATATGATATGGGGGAAATTTCAGGAAAGATTGCAGATTTTTCCATTATTACTTCTGATAATCCTAGATTTGAAAAGCCAGAAGCGATTATTGAAGATATCAAAGTTGGAGTAGAGCGTTCTAATGGGAAATATATTGCAATTACGGATCGAAGAGAAGCGATTCATTATGCACTCGATCATGGACAAAAAGGTGATATTATCGCTCTTTTAGGAAAAGGACATGAAGAGTATGTAGAAATTGAAGGGAAAAGATATCATTTTAGTGAAGCGGAAGAAATTGAACGCTATCGAAAAGAAAAAGAGGAAAAGAAATCCCTTTAATTTATGTGGAAAGGAAAATAAAAGAATGAGACCGATTACAATAAAACAGATTGTGGAAATCACAGGAGGAACACTCCTTTGCGGAAATGAGATGGAAACAATTAAGAACTTTTGCATCGATTCTAGAAAGATGGCAAAAGATATGCTCTTTGTTCCAATTATAGGAGAACGAGTAGATGGACATCAGTTTATTGAAAGTGCATTAAAAAATGGCGGGGCTACTTTGACACAACAACACGAAGAGAAAGAAGATGTTCATCCATGGATACGGGTGGAAAATACCATAGAAGCTATGCAAAAAATAGCAAAATGGTATCGCATGCAGATGGAGTTTCCTGTTGTTGCTATAACAGGAAGTGTTGGAAAAACGACAACAAGAGAGATGGTAACAAGAGCGTTAGAAGCGAAATATACGGTATTTCATACAGAAGGAAATTACAACAGCCAAGCGGGAGTTCCCCTTACCATTGCCCGTATGACAGGAGAGGAAGAAGTCGCAGTATTAGAAGCTGGTATGAGCCAATTTGGTGAGATGAGTGCATTAGAAGAAATGATCCGACCAGATATTGCTGTATTTACAAATATTGGTGTGGCACATATTGAAAATCTTGGAACACAAGATAATATTTGTAAAGAAAAAATGGAATTAGCAAACCATATTACAGAGAAAGGTGCTATTGTTTTAAATGGAGATGATCCTATTTTAATGGCTCATAAAGGGCAACTAAAAGGAACGATTATCACCTATGGAACAGGAAAAGACTGTGATTATCGTGCCACAAATATTCGCATTGAACAGGGTAAGACAAAGTTTACCTGTTCTTATAAGGGCGAAAGTTTTGAGATTACAATGGATGTCTTAGGTGAGCATAACGTATTAAATGCTCTTTCTGCGTTTGCGGTATCTGGATGGTTAGGAATACCAATGAAGCAAGTATGCCATCAGTTTGAAGAGTTTGAAGGAACCCGTCAAAAAATATATTCATTGGAAAATTATACCATTATTGATGATACCTATAATGCGAGTCCAGATTCTATGAAAGCAAGTATTCGTGTTCTCTCCGAAATTCCTTGCAAGGGAAGAAGAATTGCAGTTCTTGCGGATATGTTAGAGTTAGGAGAAAAGACGGAACAGTATCATCGAGAAGTAGGTGCTTTCTTAGCAGAAAATAATATTGAAGAGCTATATACATATGGTACATTATCCGCCTATCTACTAGAGGAAGCAAAGAAAACAAAATCTACAATAAAAGGAAAATCTTTTATGGATCGAGAAGAGTTACTAAGCTTTTTAAAAGGACATATACAAAAAGGTGATTGTATGTTATTAAAAGGTTCCAATGGTATGAAGCTTTCTGAAATCACGACACAGTTTTTAAAATAACATATGAAAAAAAGAGAAGTTTTTAAACTTCTCTTTTTTATTATATTATAATAAAACAATAGTTTGCATGATATGTTATAGGATGCTATCCATGAATATCAGGAACTTATGAAATTTGTATTCGAGTGTTTCGTATGCTTACTGATAGGCTGAGAATACAAAAATAAATAATAAAGAGGATAGGCAGACACTAAGCCAAGTTATTCCACCTAACAATATAGGTTTACTGCCTTTTGAGAAAACTTCACTGAATTTAATTTTAAATCCAACGCCAGCTAATGCACTTGCAAAAAGAAATTTTGCTATTACACCGATGAAGTCAGAAAGAGGTCTGTTTAAAAAAGGCAATTTGATACTGAATAATCCTATTGTGTTGAATCCAATGGCGATAAGAAAGCCTAAAATAAACATTGGAAAAGTTTTTCTTATTACCCCTACAAGGCTTTCGGAAAGTTCTCCTTTTTGTTTTCCGATACCGATTATTGTCCAAGCAAGTGCTACAAAAATCAACATCGTTGTTCGAATTAGTTTTACGTTAATAGCGCCATTATAAGTAGTTAGGTTATGAATTCCCATATAGGTGGCCTGTGCCCCAGCAACAGAAGAAGTATCGTTAATGGAAGTGCCAGCCCAAAATGCAAACTGATTGGAAGATAGATGCAAAATGTCTGCAAGATATGGGTAGGAAAAAGCAGCCAGCGTATCAAAGAGAAAGATAGCAGTCATAGCAAATGCAATTTCTTCTTCATGAGCTTTTATAACTCTTGCAAGAGTGCCGATTGCCGTTCCACCACAAATGCTCGTTCCACCACCTACAAGAATAGAAGTGTTTAAAGGAATACCAATTTTTTTCCCAATAATAATAGATATCGTAAATGCTAAAAATATATTGAATACAATCAGCGGTAATGCTTTGATACCAGTTCCTAAAATATCTTTAAAACTTAAGGTTGCTCCTGTCAGTATAATTGCCCAATTTAAAAATTTCTTACTTGCGAATGTAGTTCCGGATTTTCTATCGGAATCCAAAGTAGGAAGTAGGTTACATAATATCATAGAGATTAAAAGAGCAACCATTGGAGCACCAATTACAATACGACCAAATGCGATTGTTTGCCAATTGAGTGATTTTGTTGCCAAAAGGCCAATAATGAAACAAATAAAAATCATTTCGAGCTTTTTATATATTTTCTTATTCTTTTCTTTCATCCTATATCCCTCGTTTCCTTTTCTATAAAAAATATGTTAGTCGTTAAAAAGAATCTTATTTTTACGTTCTAAAATAGCATTTCCTGCAATTTCTTTTTCTACGTAGTCGATTCCTAATCGTTGTATCGTATGTGCAAAGCGTTCGCCTTTCTTACCTTGTTCCTTGTAAAATAGAATAATTTTTTCAATCATAGTTAAAACCTCTTCTTCTGTTTGAAAAAATTCTTTGATTAAATGTCCTCGTCCGACCTCTTTTCCCCAGTGACCTCCAATATAAATACGATATCCAGATGTTCCAGTTGGATTACAGCCAAACGGGCATTTTCCAACGCATCTTCCACAAGCATTACAGTGACTAGGATCTAACTGACAAATACCATCGATTAATTTTGCATTGTGGATAGGGCAGTTGACTTCTAATTGGCAAGTTTTACAGCCCCTACACAAAGAACTATCGTAATTAGGGCGTAATTGTCCAATGATTCCCACATCATTTAAGTCAGGTTTCACGCAGTTATTAGGGCAACCACCAACTGCAATTTTAAATTTATGAGGGAGAGTGACCCCTCGATATCCAATATAAAATCGTTCATGGATTTTTTCGGATAATCCAAAGGAATCCAATAGCCCAAAGCGACAAGTGCTTCCTTTGCAAGCGACAATTGGTCTGATTTTTGGCCCCGTTCCACCTACATCAAGGCCACAGCTCTGGATCGCTTGGATAAAAGAAGGAATCTGCTCAAATGCAATTCCAGGTACTTCAATCGTTAAGCGTGTTGTATTGCACACAATTCCTATCCCGAACTTTTGTGCTGCCTGTGCTACAGCAATGCTTTGTTCAGCAGTAATGCGTCCATTTTTCGTGATTACACGAGCGCTAAATTGATTGGTGTTCTTATTATGCAAAAACCCCTTTCCTTTCACTTTTTGAATGTCTTCTTGTTTTAAAGTACAACTCATAAATTTCCCCTCCTATTATTTTTTGTTTTGATAACGTATTGATTGCTGCATTTTGACTATCACCCCCTTTCTCTAGTTTTACTACTTGATAGTTGCCTGGGCGAAAAAAAAGAAGTGATCTACTTTGGGATAGACCACTTCTTTAAAATTCTGATAATTAGTTATAACATAGGGATAGAATCGCTATGTTAATAGTTCAGAGCAAGAAGAAATAGTCATCCATTTTGGCATAAATGGACAACAACACATGGCATTATTAAGGTTGATGTTTAAGTTTAAGTTCGTCATGGTATTTTCTCCTTTCTCAATTCATACTATTTTTATCGGAATTGTATTTAATATACTCTTATAAAAGTATAATGTCAAGAAAATTTTGAAAAATATTTTTAAGATTAATAAAAAACCGATAGTGAGTGTATTAGTTTTGTTTTGATAGAAAACTAATATTTACAGATAATTCCATGAATGGTATAATTATGAAAATGTAATTGAGTTGGCAAATGTAATCGATTTTAACATACCAGTAAATAGTAGATATGACGTGAGTTAGAAATCCAAAAGAAACTCTATATGTGCAAGGAATGATGAAAGACTTAAATGCTCTTCAAAATTCTGAAGAAAAGAAAATTGCTCAAGAAGAACTTAACTCGTATTTAGAAGAAGTGATGTTTTATTATAATATTCCAGATATTACAACATTTTCTTATCGTGTTAAAGTTCCAACGGTTGCAACATGGAAAGAGCAATTAAAGATATTTTAAAGGAATGGGATGAACTATGAAACAGCATAGTTCATCCCATTCCTAGCATAAATTAATTGGCCCTGTTAGTGATAAAATATACACTTATCCATACAGAAAGGAGAATATGATGGTTCCTTATTCTTTGATTGATAATGATATAAAGGGGGAGAAATTCAAGAGTTTTGTTTCTTATTGTTTAAAAAATTCCACACAGTTTTCATTAACATTTCATGATTATGAAGAAAACAAAAGGAGTGAGATTTATAAAAAATTAAGTAAGTGCTTGAAAAAGACAATTCAAACATATACTTGGTATCAGTATAAAACCATTGAAAAACCACTCCATATTGAAATTTATCATTCTAATATGGTTGTATTAGATACGATTTTGAAGCAATTTGATAGTCTGTTCAACAACAAAAAAAATGGAATTGAAGATTTGAAAAATAGAAAACTTTTTGCCAGTAGAGATTATGGACTGGTATTTTTACACAAGACAACGAGCTATGTGAGAGCATCCATGCTCCTATATGGAACAGTGATGGCGTTTGCTCATTGTCATTTGTTTGGCTATCTGCATATAAATAAGGTATACTATAAATATGTAGGTGAATAAAAAATGGCTTATAAAATATATTTAGATGCAGGACACGGAGGATACGATAATGGGGCACAATATAATGGAAGAAAAGAAAAAGATGATGCATTACGGTTAACATTAGCCGTTGGAAAACTATTATCAGAAGAGGGATTTGACGTTCATTATACGAGAACGACAGATGTTTATCAAAGTCCCATAGAAAAGGCTCAAATTGCCAATCGAAATGATGCAGACTTATTTGTGTCTTTTCATAGAAATGCGGCAAAAAGTCCTAATATGTATTCTGGCGTGCAGACATTACTTTATGAGGATAGCGGAGTGAAGGCTGCTATGGCAAGAAATATCAATGAAGAATTGGAAAAAGTGGGTTATCAGAATTTAGGTGTTAGTGTTCGGCCAAATTTAGCTGTATTACGAGGAACAAAAATGCCAGCGCTTTTATTGGAAGTTGGATTCATTGATAGTGATAAAGATAATGAATTATTTGATCAAGATTTTAATGAAACAGCACAGGCAATTGCAGAAGGAATTACAGAAACATTGAAAGAGCTACAACCACGAACGGGATATAGCGTTCAAACGGGGCTGTTTCGAAATTATTCCAATGCAGGCTACGAAGCGAAGCGATTAGAGGAGATGGGGTATGAGGTAAACATCGTACCTTGGAAAAATTATTTTGCTGTTCGTGTTGGAACTGTGGATACGTTAGAGGATGCAAGACAGATAGAAAGGGAACTTCGCCAAGCGGGATTTGATACATTGATTGTGAAAGAGAATATGGCATAGTTGTTTTTTTACATTATTTTGCATTGTTTTTGAAAAAAGCGATTGACAAAGGGGAGAAAATCGGAGACGATAAAAAATATGTTAGAGAAAGGAAAAAGGTATGAGTGCTAAAATACATGAAGATGCAAAAATTGGAGAAGGAGCAATTATAGTTGGAGATGTCACATTAGAAGAAGGGGTATCCATTTGGTATTATACCGTTGTTCGAGGAGATGCAGGAGAGATTGTGATTCGAAAAAATACGAATATACAAGAACATGTTACGATTCACCAAAATCACGGAGGTAAGACTGTCATTGGAGAAGGAGTGACAGTGGGGCATGGTGCTATTCTTCATGGGTGTTCCATTGGAGATTATACATTAGTTGGAATGGGAGCCATTATATTAGATGATACCGTGATTGGAAAGAACTGTATTATTGGAGCTGGAAGTTTAGTTACTGGGAGAAAACAAATACCAGATGGAAGTCTTGTGTTAGGAAATCCAGCAAAGGTAGTGAGAGCTTTAACAGAAGAAGAAATGGCAGGCAACTATCATTCTATGAAAGAGTATTTAGAACTTCGAGAAGAGATGATTTTGAAAAAAATGTAAAAAATACAGAACTTGTATACAAGTATTTAATGGTTTTTGTAAGAAAGTCGAGGATTTCTTTTAAAATTCGAAAGAAATCCTTATAATTTACTTGCAATCTTTGCTGATTCGATATATAATTTCAATACCCTCAATAAATAAGGGCATAAAATTTCTTTTTTTATGCCCTTATTCATTGAGGGTAATTTGAAAAAATAATTATAGAGGTGTATCATGGAACTTTTAAAAGAAAGAATCCGAAAAGACGGTATTATAAAACCAGGCAACGTTTTAAAAGTGGACAGCTTTTTAAATCATCAAATGGATATCGATTTATTTGAAGAGATTGGAAAAGAGTTCAAGAGACTTTTTGCTGATTGCCCAATCAATAAGATTTTAACAATCGAAGCATCTGGTATTGGAATTGCTTGTATTGTTGCAAGACATTTTCATGTTCCAGTTGTATTTGCGAAGAAATCACAATCAAAAAATATTGAGGGAGAAGTATACTCCACACAAGTACAGTCTTTTACTCATGGAAGAACCTATGATGTTATGGTTGCTAAGAAGTTTTTAAGCCCAGAAGATAATGTATTAATTATTGATGACTTCCTTGCAAATGGTTGTGCTCTTTTAGGATTATCTCAACTTGTATTCGATTCTGGTGCTACATTATGCGGAGCGGGAATCTGCATTGAAAAAGGTTTTCAAGTAGGCGGAGAAATGATTCGTGCAGCTGGTGTCCGTGTGGAATCATTAGCAATTGTTGAAAGTATGGATCCAGAAACAGGAACAGTTGTATTCCGTGATGATGAAAAATAAGAATAGACAATAGATAGAATCAGCCGATAAAAGACGAGAAGATACTGAATCCATAGTTCTTCTCGTCTTTTATATAACAAGAGCCTAATTTCCCATCCAGAATAACGTGTGGGTTGCACATTTTTTGCCACTTTAAGCTATTTCTAGCAATACACACTTTACCATAGGCGAGCACTATAGGAAGAGAATTTACAATGTATTTTTTGTTTCATAAACGGCATAAGTCCAGTGAAAATGCTTCGATTATAAAAAATGTGAAGAATGTATGAATCAGTTGAATTTTTTTACATTGTGAGATACAATGAGACTATGTCAGTCAAAAGTGTTCCTTTTTTAATAGGAAAAAGCAATCCAAATTAGAAGAAAAATAATTTTTTTAAGAAAGGATATAACAATGATAAAGAAATTTTTAGTGACAGTTGGCTTAATAACCGGAATGGTTGGTGTATTAGCAGGATGTGGAGGTGTTACTGGGCAGTCAACAGCGTCAGAGAAAACTGTCGATCAGTTAGCAATGCCAAAAAAGGAAGAAACCGTTGCCACTATCTCTGTAAAAGATTATGGAGATATTAAGGTGAGGTTTTTTGAAGAACAAGCACCAAAAGCTGTTGAAAATTTTGTGACCCATGCAAAAGAAGGCTATTATGATGGCGTTACGTTTCATCGAGTGATCAACGATTTTATGATTCAAGGCGGTGATCCAGAGGGCACTGGTATGGGTGGAGAAAGCATTTGGGGAACTGCTTTTGAAGATGAATTTAGCGAAGATTTACTTCCAATTCGAGGCGCTTTATGTATGGCAAATGCAGGGGCTAATACGAATGGAAGTCAGTTTTTTATTGTACAGGCAAAGACAGTAGAGGATGGTATGTTTTCTTCTAATATTTCTTATACAGAGGAACAAATAAAGAAATTCAAAGAAAATGGAGGAACTCCTTGGTTAAAAGGACAGCATACTGTTTTTGGACAAGTGTATGAGGGAATGGACGTTGTAGATGAAATTGCACAAACAAGTGTTGATGAGTCAAGTGCTCCAAAGAAACCGGTTGTTATTGATCATATTACGATAGAACAATATAAAGGATAATAGTACTTAGAGACATCATAGCATTTCGATGAGAGGGGGGCTACTATGATGACGATTGAACTGGATCATCAGAAAAAAATACCATTTTATGAACAGATTTATAAATATGTTCGAGATGAGATAAAAAGTGGTAGTTTGAAGAAAAATGAGAAATTACCTTCTAGCAGAAAGTTAGCGTCTCATTTAGAAATTAGTCGAAATACAGTTGATATGGCTTATGCACAGCTTGTATCAGAAGGATATATTGCCGCTATTCCTAAAAGAGGGTATTTTGTTTGTGAGTTAGAAGAAGCCCTACCAAGACAGCCGTTAGAGGATGATTGGCTAGAAGAGGAAGAAGAGGAAAGGAATCAATATGCCATTGATTTTTCTCCCAATGGTGTAGATATGGATAATTTTCCGTATAATCAGTGGAGAAAATTAATGAAAGAAGTGATGATTACCGATAATAGCGAGTTGTTTCAATCAGGAAATCCACAAGGGGATCGTGAATTTCGAAACACGTTACGCCTTTATCTTCACCAATCAAGAGGAGTCAATTGTCAAGAAAATCAAATTATTATTGGAGCAGGTATGGATTATTTATTATTACTGCTCGGAATGTTATTAGGCAATGAGAATAAAATTGCATTTGAAAATGCAGTTTATCCACAGGCTTATAAAGTATTTCAAAGCCTTGGGTTCCAAAGTGAGAGAATTCCTTTGGATGGACAAGGCATGGTTGTGGAAGACCTAGAGCGATCATTATGTAGTGTTGCTTATGTGACACCTTCTCATCAATATCCGACAGGAATTGTTATGCCAATTAATCGACGTTTGAAATTATTGGCATGGGCAAATCAGCAAGAAGGGCGTTATATTATTGAAGATGATTATGATAGTGAATTTCGTTATCAAGGGCGTCCAATTCCAGCATTACAAGGAAACGATAGGAAAGGAAATGTGATTTACCTTGGAACTTTTTCAAAAGGGATTGCACCTGCCATCCGTGTTTCTTATATGGTGCTTCCACAAAGCCTTTACAAAAGATTCAAAGAGAAATTCTCTTTTTATTCTTCCACAGTTTCGAGAATTGATCAAGCAGTGATTACTCGATTTATGAAAGAAGGATATTATGAACGTCATTTGAACCGAATGCGAGGGATTTATAAAAGTAAACATGACTGTTTAGTCAATGCGTTAAAGCAATTTGGATCTCGGATTAGCATTTTTGGAGAGAGTGCGGGATTACATTTATTAGTTCAATATCATGGAGAAAAGAAGAAAGAAGAGCTTCTTTTGCTTGCAAAAAATCAAGGTATCAGGGTCTATCCTTTAGCAGATTATCAATTGGAGGAAGGACAAGAGGAGCCGATTTTTATTCTTGGATTTGCAAGATTATCCGAGGAAGAAATTGAAAAAGGAATTTCTATTTTAAGAGATATTTGGTAATTAAAAAACACAAAACAGAAAAAAGAAGGAGGGGATTGATATGCCTGTAATTACTCCAAAGGATACAATCCAAAAAACTTATCGTTTAGAAACAAGACAAGCAGATGACTTAGAAAAACTTGCAAAAGCGGTAGGAAGAACACAAAATGAATTAATTGTTATGGCGGTCACAGAACTTTTATATGAAAATCGTCAGTATTTTGTAAAAGATGTGATTGAGCGTAAATTAAAAGAAGAATTACATCAAATCGTATGTATTCGTGAAAATGATTATTGTTATAAAACATCTTCTTGGAGTCTTGAAATGATTAAGCTCGATGGAGATAAAGAAGGTGAAAGCTGGTTTAAATTTTGCTATCAAGCAAAAAATAAGAAAGACAAAATTATTTTTATGGAACAGGGAGAAATCGATGTAAAACGTGAAAAAGAGTGGGCTGTCTTTCTAAAAGATGTTATTGCAAATATGCAGCTTTATGCGGACATTGATGATGAAGAAACAGCAATGTTTTTCCACGAATATTTTGCAAGCCGTTCTTAAGGGCGACAACAATAGACAATAGGAGTGAGGAAAAATGTCAGAAAAAGATTTTGATACGATGGATCAAGAAAAGAAAGAAGAGAAAGAAGATACAAAAAAGGGAACAGATTCATCAAAAGAAGAAGAATACGAAGAATATTGTTTTTTATGCAGAAGAAGTGAAAGCCAGTGTAAGAACAAGCTCATTCACTTGCCAAATCATATTAATATTTGTCCAGAATGTATGCAAAAGACATTTGATGGTTTTAATAATTCCCCAAATGTGCAGTTTATTGATATGAATAATTTTGATATGTCCCAGTTAAATATGTTAAATTCTATGCCAAAATCTCAAAGAGTAAAGAAGAAAAAAGAGGATACGAAGGCAAAAAAAGAATTTAATTTAAAGGATGTTCCACCACCACATGAAATTAAAGCAAAGTTAGATGACTATGTCATTGGACAAGAGTATGCAAAAAAAGTGATTTCTGTGGCCGTTTACAATCATTATAAACGCGTTGCAACGAACACAATGGATGAAATTCAAATTGATAAATCCAACATATTGATGATTGGACCAACCGGTTCTGGTAAGACATATCTTGTGAAGACATTAGCCAATATGCTTGATGTGCCTCTTGCCATTACGGATGCAACTTCATTAACAGAAGCTGGGTATATTGGCGATGACGTAGAGAGCGTTGTATCAAAACTGCTTGCAGCCGCAGATAACGATGTGGAAAAGGCAGAAAGAGGTATTATTTTTATCGATGAAATTGATAAAATTGCAAAAAAACGCAATACAACTAGTCGTGATGTAAGCGGGGAATCCGTGCAACAAGGGCTTCTTAAGTTATTAGAAGGTAGTGAGGTGGAAGTGCCAGTTGGTGCTAGCAATAAAAATGCGATGGTACCTCTTGAACGCATTAATACAAAAAATATTTTATTTATTTGTGGCGGTGCCTTCCCAGAGTTGGAAACGATTATTAAAGAACGTTTAACAAAACAATCTTCCATTGGGTTCCGTTCTGACCTAAAAGACAAATATGACAATGAAACAAACTTAATATCACAAGTGACAATTGAGGATTTAAGAGAATTTGGAATGATACCAGAGTTTATTGGAAGACTTCCAATTATTTGCTCTTTAGATGCTCTTGATAAAGAAATGTTAATTCAGATTTTAAAAGAGCCAAAAAATGCGATTTTAAAACAGTATCAAAAGTTATTAGCATTAGATGAAGTGGATTTACAATTTGATGATAGTGCATTAGAAGTGATCGCGGAAAAGGCCCTTGAAAAGAAAACTGGTGCGAGAGCTCTTCGCGCGATTATCGAAAAATTCATGTTAGATATTATGTATCAGATTCCAAAAGATGATAATATTGGAAGAGTTACAATTACAAGAGAATACTTAGAAAATAAAGGTGCTCCAATTATTGAAATGAGAGGAGTACAAGCATTGCCAAATCACCAATCATAGTGATAAGAAAGTGCGAATTCAACTTTTTATACTCCTGCTTTTATAAAGTAGGAGTATTTTTTATTCTTTTATGAAATAAAAATATATAAAGTAAGCAAATAAAAGGATAAGAAAATGAATGGTGAACAATGTAAAAATGCGATCTATGGGGATTCTTATTTGGATTTAATTGTGGAATATAATAATGAGATTCGCTCTATTTATCAACAATATGAAACAACCTGCATTCAATTTGTCAACTACCGCTATGCCATCGTTCATATTGATGGAGAGCAATATCCACCATATAGTATTTCTCATTATGGATATCATCGAATTCCAAAGTGTTTTGGACTCATGGATCAGAGTAGTTTACAAGAAAGTGGAATTATAAGAGTACAAGAATTAGAAGCTCTAGATCTGCGAGGAAGAGGAGTTTTAGTTGGATTTATTGATACAGGGATCGATTATACCAATCCGATCTTTCAAAATGCAGATGGAAGTAGCCGAATTGTCTCTATTTGGGATCAGACCATTCGAGATGGTACTCCACCAGAGGATTTTTATTATGGAGCAGAATATACAAGAGAGATGTTGGATCAGGCGTTACAATCGGAAAATCCAAGGGAAATCGTTCCTAGTTTTGATGAAAATGGTCATGGCACGTTTTTGGCAGGGATTGCTACAGGAAAAAGAGATGAGGAGGCAGATTTTATTGGAGCTGCTCCCGATTCTGAACTTGTTGTTGTAAAATTAAAAGAAGCAAAAAAGAGTTTGATGGAATTTCAAGAAATTTATACGGATGATATTGTATATCAAGAAACCGATATTATGATGGGAATTCGATATTTGATCGGAGTGGCAAGACAACAGTTTCGCCCAATTGTAATTTGTATTGGGTTTGGGAGCAATCAAGGAGGAAAAGAAGGAAAAGGTGCGTTAAGTTCTTATTTGTCTTCTGTTGCAGAAAACAGTGGAGTTTGTGTAGTAGCTTGTGCAGGAAATGAAGGGCAAGCAAGGAGGCACTATTATGGACCAGGGAGAAAAGGGCAGAGAGTTGAGACGGTAGAAATTAATGTGGGAGAAGAAAAAGGCTTTTCTATGGAGTTGTGGGGAAGTTCTCCAAACACATATTCCATTGCACTTCGTTCCCCAGGGGGAGAGGTGATTTCTAGAATTCCTCCAGGGCTATCGGAAAGTCGAGAAGTCCAGTTGATTTTAGAGAGAACCAGAGTTCGGGTTGATTATCAGCTTGTAGAAAGCGCTACAGGAGATGAAGTTATTGTATTGGCGTTTCGAAATCCGACGAAGGGAATTTGGACTCTCGATGTTTATTGTGATGAATTAAATGATGCGGGATTTCATATCTGGTTGCCAATTCAAGGGTTTGTATCCGAGGGAACTTATTTTATTCGTCCCGATCCCGATACGACAATTGTTGTTCCAGGGGCGGCTCCATCCGTTTTAACGATGACTGCCTATCGCCATTTAAATAATAGTTTATATTTAGAAGCTAGTCGAGGGTATGGAAGAGCCTGCGGAGTAAAACCGGATCTTGCGGCACCAGGAGTTGATGTATATGGACCGAATATAAGAAAGGGATACACAACAAAATCAGGGACCAGTGTATCGGCAGCCATTGGAGTGGGAGCAGCAGCTCTTTTATTCGAATGGGGAATTATCAGGGGAAATGTGGAAAATATGGCGACAAATGAAGTGAAAAAGCTGTTAATCCGTGGAGCGGTACGAGATGGAGAACGGACGTATCCAAATCGAGAGTGGGGATATGGCAGATTAAATGTGTTTGGAGCGTTTCAAAGTCTAACACGCCTATAAAATTTGTAAAATATGGAAATTCAATTGTTTTCTCATAAAAGTAAAAAACTGATCCATACTAAACAAAGAAACAAAATAAGAGATAAAGTAAAGGAGATGCTTTTATGAAAAAGTTAACAAAAAAACTTGTAGCATTAACAATGACAGCCATGATGGTTTCCTTCACATTTGTAGGTTGTGGAACTGATAATAATGGTACAACAGAGGTACCAATGGATTCTACAACTACCAATGGAACAGATAATACAACAAATGGCACAACAAATGATACAACTGTAGATGGTGATGTTGGAACTTCTGGAAGAGGTGATGGTGTCATTGGTGATATGGCAAATGGTGTTGGAGATGCCGTTGGAGATGTAGCAAATGGAATTGGAAACGCTGTTGGAGACGTAGCAAACGGAATTGGAAATGCCGTTGGTGACGTTGTAAATGGTGGTTTTAAGTCTTATGAAGATGCCCATGATTATTTATTAGGACAGCTTGGAGCTCAAGACAATGATGCTTCTTATGAAGTTCGAAATGTAAAAAAAGAAACCGTTGCTTACCAAGATGGCCATAAAGGATATGAATTTGAAATCCATGATACAAGAAATGGAAATGATAAAAAGGTTGGAACTTTTTATGTAGATGAAAAAGATGGAAGAGTCTACAAAATGAACGAAAATGGAAACGGTATAACAGCATATCCATTTTCTTAAAGAAAAATAATAAAGTAGCAAAGTGTTTTTTTTACCTTCTTACTTTTTTATGCTCGCCATATAAGAGAAATCTATTCTTATATGGCGATTTTCTTTTTTCTAAATCTTGACAAAACTTCCTTTCCTATTATAAGATGATATTTATGCGTATTTATACGAACAAATAGAGAACATAATGATAAAATAGAATTACAGGAGGTCTTATAGTGGCTGATTTAACAAATGAAATAAAGAAACGTCGTACATTTGCAATTATTTCTCATCCAGATGCTGGTAAAACAACATTGACAGAGAAATTTCTTTTATATGGTGGCGCAATTAATACAGCAGGTTCCGTAAAAGGAAAAGCAACATCAAAACATGCAGTTTCAGACTGGATGGAAATCGAGAAACAAAGAGGAATTTCTGTTACTTCCTCTGTTCTTCAATTTAACTATGATGGATTTTGTATTAACATTCTTGATACACCAGGGCATCAAGATTTCTCAGAGGATACGTATCGTACATTAATGGCAGCAGACTCTGCAGTTATGGTAATCGATGCTTCAAAAGGGGTAGAAAAGCAGACAATTAAATTATTTAAAGTATGTGTTATGCGAAATATTCCGATTTTTACCTTTATTAATAAATTAGACCGTGAAGCAAATGACCCATTTGAACTTCTCGATGAAATTGAAAATGTACTCGGTATTCGTACTTGTCCTATCAATTGGCCAATTGGTTGTGGAAAACAATTTAAGGGAGTTTATGATCGAAATACAAAAATGATTACAACGTTCAAAGCGGTATCAAGTGGCGGACAAAAAGTCGCTGAGACACAAGAAATTCCTGTTGATTCAGAAGATACAAGAAATGAGATCGGATATGCATTACACGATCAGTTGTTAGAAGATATTGAATTATTGGATGGAGCTAGTGATGAATTTGATCAAGAACGTGTCAGTGCAGGGCAGTTAACACCAGTATTTTTTGGTTCTGCGTTGAACAACTTTGGTGTGGAAAACTTTTTACAGCACTTTTTAGCTATGACAACATCTCCACTTCCAAGAAAGTCTGATATTGGAGAAATTAGCCCATTTAGTGATAATTTTTCTGCGTTTGTCTTTAAAATTCAAGCAAATATGAATAAAGCGCATCGTGACCGTATTGCGTTTATGAGAATTTGTTCTGGTAAGTTCACTGCTGGAATGGAAGTATATCATATGCAGGGCAAAAAGAAGATTAAGCTATCACAGCCACAGCAGATGATGGCGGAAGAAAGACATATTGTTCAAGAAGCCTATGCTGGAGATATTATTGGTGTATTTGATCCAGGTATTTTCTCTATTGGAGATACGATTTGCACAGGAAATGAAAAATTTGAATATGAAGGAATCCCAACATTTGCTCCAGAACATTTTGCAAGAATTCGTCAAGTGGATACAATGAAGAGAAAACAATTCATTAAAGGAATCAATCAGATTGCCCAAGAAGGTGCGATTCAGATTTTCCAAGAATACAATACAGGAATGGAAGAAATTATCGTTGGTGTTGTTGGTGTTCTTCAGTTTGATGTATTGAAATTCCGATTAGAAAATGAATATAATTGTGAAATTCGAATGGAAACACTTCCTTACTCTGATATTCGTTGGATCAAAGATCGAGAAATGGATATGAATAAGTTAAAAGGTGTCTCTGATGTGAAGAAAGTAAAAGACTTAAAAGGAAATCCATTGCTTTTATTCTCCAATCAATGGACGATTCGTATGGTATTAGAGAGAAATGAAGGTCTTGAATTATTAGAATTTAGCAAATAAAAGGAAGTCGCCAAATCCAATGGGTTTTGGCGATTTTTTCTT
>UQVN01000020.1 GCA_900544525.1 uncultured Eubacteriales bacterium | reverse complement strand
TAAAATAGAGTTTAAAAGGAGTTTAGTTTTATATGATAAAGAGGAAAGTTAAGATCACAAGAGAAAAAGAGGATCCAGCAAAAAGGGCAGTTTCTTTTGTTAATATGGCGGATCAATTTGCTTGTGAAATCCACTTTCAAGTGAATGATGTAACTTATAATGGAAAATCAGTCATTAGTGTTATGATTGCAGACTTTGAGCCAGAACAGATATTAGAAGTTATCTGTGATGGAGAAGAAGAAAAGGAAGCTATTGATGTTGTTTGTCAATGGTTTCAGTCAGAAAAATAAAGGATAAAAAAGCGGTGAGAAACAACGATTAGTTTCTCACCGCTTTTTTATCCTTTATAAATGTAATTTTTCCGTTGTAAATCCGTGTCCATGGACTTCATTGACCTGAGTGATTACCATAAATGCATTTTTATCGATACCCATAACGATTTCGTTTAATTTATTTAATTCTCGACTGGACACAATCGTTAAAATAGCAAACGAATTTTTATGGAGATACCCTGATTCCATATGGAGTAATGTAGTACCACGATCTAAATTTGTCTGAATCGCACAGTTAATTTTTTCATATTCTTTACTAATGATCTTCACTTGTGTCTGAGATTTTCCCATTAATAAAATGCGATCGAGAACAATCGTATACGTTAATACCATAAAGCACTTTTTCTTTATTTGTATAAAACATTTGAAGAATTAAGATAGTGAAATCCAATGCATAAAGAGTGACGGATACGGGAATACGGAATTTTTTATTGAGAATGAGAGGGGGAATATCGATTCCACCTGTAGAAGCACCAGCACGAATGACAATTCCAATACCAAATCCGATCATAATTCCGCCCATAATGCTTGAAAGCATAGGATCCGTTGTCATATTTTGGAGAGCAGGAATCTTTTGTAGCACTCCAAGAATGATTGGATAATAAAACGTGCTAATGAGAGTAGTAAGCGCAAATGGGATACCAAGGATGAGAGCGCCAAGAAGGAACATAATAATATTAAAGATTCCTACTGTATATTCCACGGGAATGGAAAAAGAATGATTGAAAAAGAGACCAAGTCCCGTTGTTCCACCTGTAATTAATTGGTTTGGCAGTATGAACATAACAACGGCCAAACAATAAACAGTATTGCCAAGAAGAATCAGCAATAGATTTTGTAAACGTTTCATTTGTAATAACCTCATTTCTTTAAAGTATCTCAGTGTTGTGATAAAGTGAAAAAACGGAAGTAGAATGATTCTACTTCCGTTTCTCGTTTTTTAAAAAGACAAGTCTGTCTTTTTGCCATAATTGAATTGATAAATCTAATGGTATGATACAGTTGGTATCCATTTTTTTCACTCTCTCTTTTCCGTATAAAATCTAGTATATCATTTTTCGAAGAAAAGATCTAGAAAGAAAAAGACAGTCCTATTCAAGGAGAGTCTATTTTCATAAAAACTTATTCTATGGGTTTTAAATTTTTCAAAGAAAAGTCTAAGATAGGTGCAGAATGAGTTAAAGCTCCAGAAGAGATATAAGTGACACCAATTTCTGCAATTTCTTTTAGACGCTCTTTCGTTATATTGCCAGAACATTCTGTTTGGGCACGATTGCCGATTTTTTTCACGGCTTCTTTCATCGTATCATTATCCATATTGTCCAACATAATAATATCTGTTCCTGCGTTAAGAGCTTCTTCTACCATAGAGAGGTTTTCCACTTCTACTTCAATTTTCCGAACGAAAGGAGCATAGGATTTTGCCATTTGGATTGCTTTTGTTACACTACCAGCAGCCCCAATATGATTATCTTTTAATAAAATGCCATCGGATAAATTATAGCGATGATTGTGACCACCGCCGATTTTTACCGCATATTTTTCGAAAGGACGCATATTTGGAGTCGTTTTTCTTGTGTCTAAAAGTTTGGTGGAATAGCCTTCTAGTTCCTTTACATATTCATGGGTGAAAGTGGCGATTCCACTCATGCGCTGTAAATAGTTCAGTGCAGTTCTTTCTCCTGATAGAAGGGAGCGGATATCCCCTGTTACAATCCCAATTCGTTCTCCTGATTTTATAAAATCTCCATCTTTATAAGTTGTGGAGAAAGTAAAGGTGTTATCAAGAAGCTCAAACACACGACAAAAAACAGAAATTCCGCATAAAATACCGTCCTCTTTGCAAATTAAATCCGCTTTTCCCTGTTTTTCTACAGGCATAACGGCATTTGTTGTAACATCTTCGCTTGTAATATCTTCTTTTAAGGCACGTAATAAATATTCATCGAGATTCACTCGAAAAGTGACACCATTTTTCATAAAATATCGGATCCTTTCTTTGTAATTCCTTTTTAATAAGCTGTAAATTCTCCATAGCACGGCTTCGTTCATCGAGATAAATAGAAGGGAGTGTAAGCGGACAGCAAAAGGAGAGAGTTTGTACTTGTTTTGTAATGGCTTTCGCGGCTCGTTTTGCAAATACGAGACTTTCTAAAAGAGAGTTGCTTGCAAGACGATTGGCACCATGAACTCCATTACAGGCAGTTTCTCCAACAGCATAGAGTTGTTTCATGGAAGTTTCACCATTGATGGAGGCTTTAATTCCACCCATTAAATAATGTTGGGATGGGGTGACAGGAACGAGATCTTTTGTTAAATCATATCCTTCTTCTAAACATTCCTGATAAATATTTGGAAATCTTTGTTGTGCCTTTTCTTTTGTCATAGAAGGAAGGGTTAAATAAACATGGTCTGTTCCAAATTTCTCCATTTCTGCTTTGATTGCGGAAGTGACAACATCTCTTGGTTTTAGTTCATCCGTAAAGCGTTCCCGATTTTCATTTAAAAGAATCGCTCCTTCTCCTCGAACGGATTCAGATATTAAAAATCTTCGACCTTTTTTCTTAGAATAAAGAGTCGTTGGGTGAATTTGTATATAATGAAGATTTTCTAGTTCAATTTGATGTTTTAATGCAAGAGAAAAACTATCGCCTGTAATATGAGGGAAATTCGTAGAATTTTCAAATAGTCCACCAATTCCTCCAGTGGCTAAAACGGTGGATTTTGCAATCATGGCTTCTTGCGAGCCATCTTTTTCCTCTGCGATAATACCATAACAAGTATTCTCTTTTACAATAAGATCAATCATAGTTGTATAGTCTAAAATAGTAATATTGGGACGATCAATCACTTGTTGAATAAGAGTAGAGGTGATTTCTTTTCCTGTCACGTCTTCATGATAGAGAATACGGTAATTGGAGTGAGCACCTTCTCTTGTATAGAGTAAGTTTCCTTTTTCGTCTCGTTCAAATGCGACCCCAAAACGAATCAAATCTTCAATAATTTCTGGAGAAGATTCGATCATAATTTTTACTGCCTCTTTATTATTTTCATAATGTCCTGCACGCATTGTATCCTCGAAGTAGCTATTGAAATCATCAGGAGATTTTAAAACACAAATACCGCCTTGTGCCAAATAAGAGTCGCTGTGATCGATAGCATCTTTTGTGATCATGAGAACTCTTATATGAGAGGGCAAAGAAAGAGCCGTAAAAAGCCCACTTGCACCTGTTCCTACGATTACAACGTCGTAATGTCTTTGCTTCATTTGTCATCACGATCCTTTCTTTGTTGTAACATACATTAATTTGTAAGTTCTAACATACGAGTAAGAGGCTGTTTTGAGCGTTTCATTAATTCTTTGGACATTTCCACAGTAGGGGAAAGTGTCTCTAAAGCGGATAGTACCTTATTTAGTGTAATTTTTTTCATATCACTACAAACTTGATGTTCGGTAGCTGGATAAAAAACTTTATTTGGATTTGTTTTTTGTAATTCATAGAAAATACCAATTTCTGTAGCAATAATAAATTCTTTATCATCGCTTTCCTTTACATAGTTCAATATGCCAGAAGTGCTTCCTGCATAATCAGCAAGAGAAACCACATCAGAAGGGCATTCTGGATGAACTAAAACTTTTGCCAATGGGTGGGTTTCTTTTTGCTTCATTACGTCTTCTTTTTTTATTTCATGGTGAATTGGGCAGTAGCCATCGTTTAAAATAATATGTTTTTCAGGCACTTGTGATGCCACATAACTTCCAAGATGTTGATCGGGAATAAAGAAGATATGTTTTGTGGGAAGATTTTTTACGATAGAAACTGCGTTCGAAGAAGTGACACAGACATCTGCATATGTTTTAATTTCCGCAGTGGAATTTACATAACAGACAACAGTAAGATCTTCATATTGTTTTTTTAGTGCTTGTAGTTGCTCAAGATTTACCATATGTGCCATTGGACAATCCGCAGTTAGATCGGGCATAACAACGACTTTTTCAGGATTTAAAGCTTTTGCACTTTCTCCCATAAAAGAAACACCACAGTAGCAAAGAACTTCTTTTTTTAAATCAACCGCCAGCTTACTTAAATAAAAAGAATCTCCCACATAGTCAGCAATTTCTTGTACTTCAGCTGGGGTATAATAATGGGCTAAAATAACCGCATTTTTTTCTTTTTTTAGTTGTTCAATTCTTGATTTTATTTCGAAAAGAGCATTTGTATTCATAGAATCCTCCTATTTCATATGTAATTATTATTACTATGTCATAAAATAAACATAATGTCAAGATATATGTCAAGACATATTGGTAAAGGAAGAGGGAAACTGGCTTTTAAAGTTTTCCTTCCCTGTAAAATTTATGGGAAGAATGTGAGTTTGTTTCAAAGTTATTCATATTAAGAAAGAAATTTGTGATTTTTTTTTGACTAAAAGATGATACAATAAAAAGTAAAAAGAAAGATGAAGGGAAAATAAAATGGAGCTTTATCTTTAGTAGAACAAATAAAATAGAGAATAGATGAGGAAATAAAATTGAAACCACATGAAATAGAACAAAAAAGTATGGAAATTATTACAAAAGAATTAGGAGAAAAAACGTTTAAAGAACCAGAGTTTTCTGTTGTTAAGCGCTGTATTCATACATCTGCCGATTTTGATTATGCGGATAATTTAAAATTTTCAACCGATAGCGTTCGTCTTGGAATGGAAGCAATAAAACGAGGGGCTCATATTGTGACGGATACGAATATGGCGGCCGCAGGAATTAATAAAAGAGTGCTATCTTCTTATGGAGGAGATGTTCATTGTTATATGGCGGATTTGGATGTAGCAAACGAGGCAAAAGAAAGAGGGGTGACTCGCTCGATTGTTTGTATGGAGCGAGGGGCACAACTTACTGGAGAAGTGATTTTTGCCATTGGAAATGCACCGACAGCGTTAATCCGTATTTGTGAATTAGTAAAAGAAGGAAAAGTAAAGCCAGCTCTTATTATTGGAGCACCAGTTGGATTTGTGAACGTATTAGAATCAAAAGAGCTATTATTATCCATGAAGGAAGTTCCTTATATTGTAGCAGGTGGAAGAAAAGGCGGAAGTAATATTGCCGCAGCCATCTGTAATGCTATGATCTATGAGGCAAAAAAAGAAACAGAAAAGGAGGAGAAAAGAGAGGAATAGGAAAATGAAACAATTAAAAGAAGGATTTACAACGGGTTCTTGTGCGGCTGCTGCGTCACTTGCATCTGTCATCTGGCAGACCACAGGGACTTGTCCTAGTGTCGTGGAAATCGATACTCCTATCAAAAGAGTTTTAAGACTTTCTGTTCATAAGACAGAACAATATGGAAAGTGTTATGTGATAAAAGATGCGGGCGATGATCCCGATGTTACCCATGGTTGCCATGTAGAGTCTATCGTAGAGATTGGAGCAGAAGAGGATGGCATTGTAGAATTTAGGGCAGGTGTTGGCATTGGAATTGCAACACAAGAGGGATTAAAAATTCAAGTGGGAGAGCCGGCTATTAACCCTATTCCAAGACAGATGATTCAAAATGAAATTAAAAAAATTATCGGAAAACGTCATGCTATTGTTACGATATCCATTCCCAATGGAGAAGAGTTAGCAAAGAAAACATTAAATGGTAAACTTGGAATTATTGGAGGGCTTTCTATCTTAGGAACAACAGGAATTGTCCGCCCTATGAGTGAAGAGGCGTTAAAAGATTCTCTTGCGTACGAGTTACAAATGCGAAGAAAACAAGGAAATGAAGAAATTTTACTCGTTCCAGGGCTTGCAGGAGAGCGAATGGCGAGAAAGTATTTAAAAGAACCAAAGTATGCCATTCAAATGAGTAATTACGTTGGATTTATGTTAGAACAGGCAGGAGAACTTGGGTTTAAAAAGGCAGTATTAGCAGGTGCTGTTGGAAAATTAATGAAGCTATCCGCAGGAATTATGAATACCCACAGTCATGTAGCGGATGGAAGAAATGAGATTATATGCACCCATGCAGGGCTTTTAGGAGCCAGGCAGGAAGTATTAAAAGAGTTATATGAAAGTAAGACAACGGAAAAGGCAATCGAGATTTTAAAACGAGAAAATCTTATGGATATTTGGCAAGAAATTGCGAAAAGAGGGGCATATCACGCTAAGATTCGAACCGGATATGCAATGGAAGTAAGAGTTATCTTATTTGATAAAAATGGAACGATTATTGGAGATTCTTTAGAAGAAAGGTAGGTGATAGTATGGGTACTGTTTACATGATTGGACTAGGACCTGGAAATACGGAGTATCTGTTACCGATTGCGAAAAAGAAGATTGAAGAAGTAGAGCATATCATTGGTGCAAGGCGAATGTTAGAAGCAGTTGGAAGAGAAGATGGATATACGATGGGAAGTGTAGAAAGTACAATTGCTTTGATAGGAGAGTTAGAACGAGAAGGAGACGTAGGTGTCTTAGTTTCTGGTGATCCATTGCTTTATAGCTTAACTCGCTCCATTCAAAACGACGAAAGAAGTAAAGAATGGTATATTCAAATTATTCCAGCCGTTGGTTCTTTGCAAATGTTAGGAGCATCGTTTGGAATTACAATGGAAGAAGCGAATATTATGAGTGTTCATGGAAGAATAATAAAACACGGAACTATTGTGGCAAATATTATGGCCCATCGCTATAACTTCTTTTTATGTAGTAAGGAACAAGGCCCAGATTTTTTAGCACGAGTTTGTTTGGAATATCAAGTGAAAGATGTGAAATTTTATATTGGAGCCAATTTAACTTATGATACAGAAATTTTGGAAGAGGGAGTTCCAGAGGAGATTGCAAATAGAAGTTATCCAGCCCTTTGTGTGGCGATTATTGAAAATTTAAATCCGAAAAAAAGAGAGCCTCTTTCTTATTTAAAAGATGAAGAGTTTGTCCGTGGGAAAACACCAATGACGAAAGAAGAAGTGCGGGTGCTTGCGGTTCATCATCTTGGTATCGAAGAAGACAGTGTTATATGGGATTTAGGAGCTGGTACAGGTTCTATTAGTGTGGAATGTGCAAGACAAGCTCCTTATGGAGAAGTATATAGTGTGGAATATCAACAGGAAGCACTTTCTTTGATGGAAAAAAATAAGGAGAAGTTTGATTGTAAAAATTTGCATATTGTGGAAGGAAGGGCATTACAAGTACTTTCCGAATTGCCAACTCCAGATTGTGTCTTTATTGGAGGAAGCAAAGGGGAACTTGCTGAAATATTAAAAGAGATCAAAAGTAGAAGGACAGGGATCCGCGTGATTTTATCAGCGGTTACATTAGAAACAATAGCAGAAGCAGTTACTTTATTGAACAGTTGGAACGAGGTAGAAGTATTACAAGTTGGAATTAGCAAAAGTCGAACACTAGGTAGTTATCATGTGATGGAATCCCAAAACACAGTGACGCTTTTTTTAGCAGAATCATAAAGGAAAGTAGAAAGGGAAAAGAATATGAAAAAAGCGCTTGTTATTATTAGTTTTGGCACTTCTTATCCAACAGGAATGAGAGCGATTGAACATATAGAATCTTATATAAAAGAGCATTTCTTAGAGTATGATTGTTTTCGAGCTTTTACTTCGGCTCGTATTGTAGCCAAGTTAAAAAGACAGGGAAACGAAGTAGCAACCCCACTTCAATTATTAGAGTATCTATTGCAAGAAGGATATGAAGAAGTGATTTGTCAGCCGACACATATGATTGCAGGCTTAGAATTTCATAAAATGATGGAACAAATTTATGAATTTCAGACGAAATTCCCTCGATTGAAAATTGGAAAACCATTGTTAGCAGAAGAACGAGATTATAAACAATGCGTAGACTTTTATCATAAACAATTTCCAAAAGGAAAAGAGCAAGAGGCAATTGTTTTAATGGGGCATGGAAGTTCCCATTATGCCAATGGCTGTTATGAGAAAATGAAGTGCCAATTTGATCAAAGAAAGCGAGACGATATTTATATCGGAACCATTCAAGGATTTTTTACGATTGAAGATGTGATAAAGCAGTTAAAAAAGCGAGAAATTCATACAGTTACCATTGTTCCTTTGCTTCTTGTAGCAGGTGGGCATGTGACAAATGATATGATAGGAAAGAAAAAAAGTGCTTGGAAAAATCGATTGGAACAAGAAGGATATCAAGTGAAAACTTGTATGAAGGGGCTTGGGGAATACGATGAAATAGCACAAATTTATGTAGAGCATATTAGAAAGGCAGAAGAAATACGATGAGAGGAAAATTATACGGCATTGGAGTTGGACCAGGAGATCCTTCTCTTTTAACATTACAGGCGAAAAAACGCTTAGAAGAGGTGGATTATGTTTTTATTCCCGTTAAAAAAATAGGAGAGGATAGCAAGGCATTTGGAATTGTAAAACAAGTGGTAGACATTCCTAAGGAGAAGGTGATTCCCGTTATATTTGCTATGAAGAGAGATCGGAAAGAACAAGAAAAAGGTTGGGAATTAGCAACGAAACAGATTGCAGCCTATTTAGAACAAGGAAAAAGTGGAGCATTAATTACCCTTGGAGATGTTTCGATTTATAGCACTGCTTTTTATGTTTGCGATCGGTTAAAAAAGGCAGGATATGATACAGAAATGGTTGCGGGAATCCCGTCTTTTTGTGCAGGGGCTTCGTTAGCTGGTATTTCCCTTGCGGAAGGAAAAGAGTCATTGATGGTGATTCCATCATTAAAAGGAATCGAACAAATCAAACAGGTGCTTCCTTTTTTTGATAACTTAGTGATTATGAAAGCATCTCGATTTATTTCTGAGATTGAGACGCTATTAGAAGAACAAGAAGAAGCGATGACTGCTTATGTGATGAGTCAGGTTGGCATGGAAGGAGAGTACATTGGTCCATTGGATAGTAAAAGGGAATATGAATATTTGACAACGGTTGTTATCAAAAAAGAAAGCAATGATACGAAAGAACAATAAAAAAGGATAATAACTGTACATGAGAGAAAGAACTCTATGCCAATGATGGAGAGGAGGCAGGAAATTGAAAAAAGAAAAAGTCATTGTCATTGCGGGAACGACAGAAAGTCGAAAAGTGATTGAACAATTATTAACAGAGGGAAAACAAGTGATCGCTACAACGGCAACTTCTCTCGGAACAAAAATGCTTTCTGCTTATCCAATTGAAGTGAGAGAGGGAAAACTGGAAAAAGAAGGATTTCTATCTTTCTTTGAAAAAGAAGCTCCAGTAGAAGTGATCGATGCTTCTCACCCTTTTGCAGTCGTTGTGACAAAAAATGTGAAAGAGGCTTGTGAGCAATTAAAAATCCCTTATAAAAGAGTGGAACGAGAAACGATGCAGTATGATTATGAACAAATTACATTTGTGGATACAATAGGAGAAGCCATTGCGCACCTAAATGGAATGAAAGAAGACGATAACCTATTATTGACAACAGGGAGCAATACGTTATCTATTTACCTAAAAGAAGTAAAAAATGGAAGAGAACGAATTTATGCAAGAGTCTTAGATCATGATTATTCTTATCGTGCTTGTGAAAACTTGCCGATTGATAAAAGTCATATTCTTTATCAGAACCCTCCGTTTTCGAAAGAAGATACGTTAGCATTACTGAAAAAATATCATTGTAAAATTCTTGTAACAAAGGAAAGTGGAAAAGCAGGAGGAGTCGATCAAAAAATAGAGGCTTGTAAAGAAGCGAATATCCCTGTTTTAATCATTCGAAGACCAAAAGAAGAAAGTCAAGAAGAAAAAAAGGATAAAAAAAGTAGGGAAGAGGAGAATCCATGTACTAAGAAAGCTAATAAGAAAGATACTTTTGGTGGTTTATTAATTGCTGGAACAGGAAGTGGATGTGGAAAAACAACCGTTGTATGTGCTTTAATGAAAGCATTTCATGAAAGAAAGATGAAGATTGCCCCATTTAAATGTGGACCAGATTACATTGATCCGATGCTACATTGTCATATTACAAAAAAATCCTCCCATAATTTAGATGGGTTCTTTATGGAAGAAGAACAGTTACAAGAAGTATTTTATCGCTATGCAAAGACAAGTGAGCTTGCTATTGTAGAAGGCGTTATGGGATTTTATGACGGAATGGGACTTTCTTCCAGTGCTAGTTCCTATGAAATATCAGAGAAATTACATCTCCCTGTATTATTAGTCGTATCAGCAAGAGGGATGTCAGCTACTCTTTCAGCTGTGATAAAAGGCATGAAAGAATATAAGAAAAATCGAATTTGTGGTGTGATTTTAAACCAATGTAGCAAACCCATGTATGAACGTCTTAAAATTTTTTTACAAGACGAGCTAGGGATTTTAGTCGTTGGATATTTGCCAGTGGAAGAGGGTGTTCGAATTAAAGAACGCCATTTAGGGTTAATGACAGCAGAAGAGATTGAAAATTTAGATGAAATCATTGAACGATTAGGAAAATTAGCAGAACAGTGTTTTGATCTTGATACGATTTTGCAGTTGGCAAACACATATGTCCCTCCTGCCTTTAAGAGAGATTTGGAAAAAGAAGGAAAGAGAAAAGAAGAAAGAAATAAAAACAAGGAAAAGCTTAAAATCGCTGTTTCCAAAGATGAAGCGTTTTGCTTTTGCTATGAAGATAATATCGAATATTTAAAAGAGCAAGGAGCAGAAATTTTATTTTTTAGCCCATTAACAGAAAAAGAAATTCCAAAAGAGGCAAATGCCATTTATTTAGTAGGAGGATATCCAGAACTTTATGCAAAGCAATTAGTACAAAATGAATCTATGATAAAAAGCGTTCAAAAAGCAGTAAAGGAAAAGATACCGATGATTGCAGAATGTGGAGGTTATTTGTATCTTTGTGAAACGTTACGATTAGAGGAAGGAGAAACATATCCTTTCGTAGGAGTTATTTCTCAAGAAATTGTAATGACGAAAAAATTGAATATGCATTTTGGATATGTAGAATTAGTTGCGCTAAAAGATGGTCTTTTAGCAAAAAAAGGAGAGCGATTAAAAGCCCATGAATTTCATTACTCAAAAGAAGAAAAAGAGTTATCTGCCTTTCAAGTAGAAAAGCCAGATAAAAGCCGAAGTTGGAGCGGAGGATATCATACAGATAGGATTTATGCAGGATATCCACATTTTCATTTCCGAAGTAACTGTCAGGCGATGGAACGATTTTTTTATGCCATAGAAAATTATATTTCCGAACAAAAGGTAAAATAAATAGTAAGTGAGTATGATGAGGAGTAAGAAATGATGAAAAAACGAAAGAAGATGAGTAGTAGGTGAAAGACGGATGACATTATTTTTTAAAATTATAGGGGGATTTTTTTTAGATTGTATTTTAGGAGATCCGCATAGTATAAAACATCCTGTTCAAAGGATCGGTTCTTATATCACTTTTATGGAAAAGTGGTGTCAAAAGATGACGAAGGGAGATAAGAAAAAAGAAGTGATAGCAGGGGGCATTCTTTGTGGCACAACGGTTTTCGTTTCCTATTTCGTTATTTGGGGAATTTTGTATATTGCAGGGATTTTTCATCCATTGTTAAGACATGGAATTGAAATTTGGTTTATTTATCGAATCTTGGCATCAAAAAGCCTTGTGACGGAGACATTAAAAGTGTATCGAAAATTAAAAGAAGAAGATCTAATTGGGGCCAGAAAAGAGCTTTCTTATCTTGTTGGACGAGATACCGAAGAGCTTTCAAAAGAAGAAGTAATAAAGGCTACGATTGAAACGATTGCAGAAAATACATCGGATGGTGTGATTGCACCATTATTTTTTATTGCTATTGGAGGTGCACCTCTTGGAATGGCATATAAAGCGGTCAATACATTAGATTCTATGGTTGGATATCGAAATGAAAAATATGAATATCTCGGCAAAGTATCTGCCAAATGTGATGATTTATGTAATTTAATTCCAGCGCGCATTTCCGCATTTTTAATTTTAGCCGTTTGTGCGTTACTTGGATATGATGGAAAAAAAGGGGTGGAAGTTTATGCAAGAGATCGCTATAAACATTTAAGTCCCAATAGCGCTCAGACGGAATCGGTTGTAGCAGGAGCATTGAATATTCAACTTGGTGGAACTCATAATTATTTTGGAAAGCCAGTGGAGAAACCTACGATTGGTGATAATATTCGTTCTGCAAAAATAGAGGATATTAAAAGAACCCAGTATTTAATGTATGGCTCTACTATATTGATGATTATTTGTATTGGACTCGTATATTCTATGTTCTATTAAGGCAGGTATCAATTTGAAATGACAAATTTTTTTCATTTGTGCAAACGCAAGCAGAACCGTTTTCAAAGCGGATTAGTAGAACAGAAAAAAGAAAGGAAAAGATATGGAATTACATGGAGGATATCGACATAAGGCTTCCGAACAGACAGGAAAGCCTTTAAATGATTGGCTGGATTTTTCGGCAAATATTAATCCTTTTGGAATGCCAGAGGGAATGAAAGAAGCTATGATCAAGGCAATGGAGGAAGTAATTCATTATCCAGATCCCGATTGCTTAGAGCTTACAAAAAGATTGGCGGAGTTTGAAAAAGTACCAACTCACCGAATTTATTGTGGGAACGGAGGGGCGGATGTCCTTTATCGCTATTTTGTGGCATTGCGTCCAAAAAAGATTTTATTGCCTGTGCCTACATTTGTTGAGTACGAAGAAATTTTAACGAATTATTATGGAACGATAAAGAAAAGAGAAGTTCTTTTTGGGAAAGAGGAAGATGCAAAAGAGGCTCAGATAAAAGAGGATAGTATAAAAGAAGTAGAACTTGTCTATTATTATATGAATCGAAACGTAGGGGATAAGGAATTGACATTAACAAAAGAATTTTTAGATTGTATTGATTCCTCCTATGATCTTTTAATTTTATGTTCTCCAAATAATCCAACAGGAAAAGTAATAGACGAAGAACTTTTGAAAAAAATTGTGGAAAAAACAAAAGAATGTCATGTGAAACTATTATTGGATTTTAGCTTTTCAGAGTTTTTAAAAAAGCAAGAAGGAACAATGGATGTCTATTTAAAACAACAGCCACATGTTACAATGGTACATTCTTTTACAAAAATGTATGGAATGCCAGGAATTCGAATTGGTTATGGAATTTTAAGCGATGCTGTGACGAAAGAAGAGATGAAAAGACAAGGTCCTACATGGAGTGTTAATCATTTAGCACAAGTTGCAGGAGTTTATGCATTAGGACAGGAGGCATTTGTTGAGAAAACAATTGACTATGTGACGAAAGAAAGGACATGGCTCATAAACGAGTTAAAACAGTTAGGATTCCATGTAATAGAAGGTGAAGTCAATTATATTTTATTTCAAAAAATAGGAGATGAAACGCTTCATGAGCGCCTGCTGAAAAGAGGAATTTTAATAAGAAGCTGTGGTAATTATCGTAATTTAACAAAGGATTATTATCGAATTGCTGTTAAAAAAGCAGAGGACAACAAGCGTTTGATTACTGCATTGAAGGAGGAAATTTTATGCCCGCAAAATGTATTATGATTCAAGGGACGATGTCAAACTCAGGAAAGACATTTGTGACAGCGGGACTTTGTCGCGTTTTTGCACAAGATGGATATAAAGTTGCTCCTTTTAAATCACAAAATATGGCGTTAAATTCTTATATTACAGAGGAAGGCTTAGAAATAGGAAGAGCACAGGCAATGCAGGCGGAAGCAGCAGGAATTAAGCCAACGGTATTTATGAATCCTATTTTATTAAAACCAACAACTGCCATGGGGTCTCAAGTGATTGTAAATGGAGAAGTGTATGGGAATTTATCCGCACAGGATTATTTTAAAATGAAGTCTAGACTCGTTCCTGATATTATGAAAGCGTATCGTACGTTGGAGGAAGAGTACGATATCATCGTGATCGAAGGTGCTGGAAGTCCAGCAGAAATCAATTTAAAATCCGAAGATATTGTAAATATGGGTTTGGCAAAAATGGTAAATGCTCCTGTTCTTTTAGTGGCTGATATTGATCGAGGTGGTGTGTTTGCCTCCTTATATGGCACAATTGAGTTATTAGAGGAGGAGGAAAAAGAGAGAGTTAAAGGTATGATTATCAATAAGTTTCGTGGCGATAAAAAGATTTTAGAGTCAGGGCTTACGATGATCGAAGATTTGACAAAGAAGCCAGTGGTAGGTGTAATACCAATGGAAGAAATTGTATTAGATGATGAGGATAGCTTATCAAGTCAGTTGTATCGGAAGCAACAGTTGGAAGGAAAAGATGTGGCAATCATTCGGTTTCCTCATATTTCAAATTTTACCGATTTCTTAGCATTAGATTTTTATGATGGTATTTCTGTTCGGTATGTGGAACGAAAAGAAGAATTAAAAAATCCAGATTATATTTTATTACCAGGAACAAAAAATACAATGGCAGATTTAAAATGGTTAAAAGAAACTGGACTAGAAGGAGCCATTTTAAGAAAAAAAGGGAAAGCCCATATATTTGGAATTTGTGGGGGATTTCAAATGCTTGGAAAACGATTAGACGATAAAAATCATGTGGAATATGGTGGAACTATGAAAGGAATGGAACTTCTTGATTTTGAAACTATTTTCTTAGAAGGGAAGACAAGAACACAAATAAAGGGAAAGTTAGCATGTGGATCGGTACTTTTTCAAGAACAGAGAAAAGAAGGGCAGGAACAAGAACTCCATGGATATGAAATTCATATGGGAAAAACCAATTATGAAGATGGGGCAAAGCCATTTTCCATATTAGAAGATGATAGGATGGATGGCTGTATCAGCGAAGATGGAATGGTAGCAGGAACGTATCTTCATGGTATTTTTGATAATGAAATGTTTGCAAAAGCCTATTTTCAACTGGAGGAAAAAGAGGAGGAACAATCCTTTGAACAGTTTAAAAATAGCCAGTATGATAAGCTAGCGGATTTAATTCGTTCTTCCATTGATATGGAAGAGGTGTATCGTATTTTAGAAATTTAGGAAAGGAAGAGTAGGGAATTTATGATGGAAAAAGAAAGAGGTCTTCTTCATTTATATTGTGGTGATGGAAAAGGAAAGACGACAACAGCAGTAGGACTTTCCATCCGATTTGCAGGCGCAGGAAAACGAGTTTTGCTCTATCAGTTTATGAAAAATAATACGAGCAGTGAAAGAAATATTTTAGAGCAGATTCCTCTCATTACTTGTGAAAAAGGAAAAGATCAAGTGAAGTTTTCTTTTCAGATGACAGAAGAAGAGAAAAAACAAGAGTTAGAAGAGAACAATAAAAAATTAATCGAGATGTTTCAGAAAGCAAAAGAACAAGAGTATGATCTATTGTTTTTAGATGAAACGCTTTATACGATTGATGCCGGGCTGTTATCAGAGGAACTTTTAATTGAAGAACTAAAAAAGAAACCGACGAAATTAGAAGTCGTATTAACTGGAAGAAATCCAAGTGAAAACTTAATCCAATTAGCAGATTATGTGTCGGAAATAAAAAAAATAAAGCATCCATTTGAACAAGGAATTTCAAGTAGAAAAGGTGTAGAATATTAGACAATCGTTAACGACTGTTTGGGAATGTGATAGGCTTAGGAAAGGCATTTCTTATCATTTTTTCTTTTCTCTTGTGAATGTCTTGACAAAAAGATCCAATTAACAGTATACTGAAAAAAATGGTGATTTTACAGCAATAGGAGGAAAAAAATGCGGAGGATAAAACAGATAGCAATTGTCCTAGCCCTTGTTATGGGGATGAGTGGACAAACAATAGCTATTGGCGCAGAAGAAGTGAATCAAAATACACAAGTGGAACAAGAAGAAAATCAAGATCAAGCGAAAGAACAAACACAACAAGAGAATATTACTGTGCCAGTAGGTCTACAGTATGGAGAGGAAATATCAGAGGAAGCCGTTGCCTTTCAGACAACGATTGAAGCACTTCAAACAACGTCGGAAGTTTCTTTCAAAGTTCCGTATATTGGTCAGTTACAATTAAAAGTATCTGCTAACAACGGAACAGAGGCGATTACGCAAGCGATTGTTCTTCATTTAAAGGAACAAACGAGCCAAGAGGAAATAAAGACCATTACATTAACACCAGAACAATTGACAAATACAGTAATGATTCCAATTAAGAAAGCGGGAAACTATACAATGACCGCTGAGACAGCACAGACGAATCGTCCAATTTCCATTGAAGGAAATGCTGTTCTTTATCGTGGAGATACAGAAAGAACGTTGAGCAATCGAGTTTCTGCTTGTACTTATACAACCGAAGCAGGAAAAACAGTTTTATATAAAATAAAAATTCCAAAAAACGGAAGAATTGTTATTCATGGAAAAGTGTTTGAAGATAAGACGATGAATGTTGAAATCTTAAATAGTAAAAAGGTTTCCTTAAATCCAAAAAAATCAACATTATCTGCCAGTAATGAATATTCCACTTACTATGCGTTAAAAAAGGGAGCTTATTATATTCGGGTAAAAGACATGAACTCTTGTTATCGAATTCGCTATCGTTTTTACTCCTATGCTTCACAGGCAGGAACAAGTAAAGCAAAGGCTGTTTCCTTAACGAAGAAAAAAACAAAAAAAGGAATTCTTTATTTAACCGATTCTACGTCAAAAGAAAATTGGTTTAAAGTGACATTATCCAAAAAACAAAAATTGAGTATGATTATTACAAGCTATAACAGCGAGAAGTTACAGTATCAATTGGTATCCGCTAATTCGCAAGTAACGATTCGCAATAGTAAATTTTATCCTCCTAATGGTGTTGTTCGGATGAAAACAGGAGATATGCTTCCAAAAGGGACGTATTATATAAAAGTATCAAAGACAACAACAAAAAATGCTAGTGGTGCCTATAGTATTATGATAGAATAAGTTTTGACGATGAGAAAAAAAGGACTGTTAAAAAATAAGTTGTTTTTAAACAGTCCTTTTTCTGTGAAGCGATGCAAACTGCTATATAATAATAGTGAAGAGATAGGGAACAGTAAAAGATAAGAAAAATATAGAAGAAAAAGGAGAGTATTACATGGATAGAGAGAAAATTTTAAGTGTAGCCGATCATACATTATTATTGCAAACTGCCACATGGGAAGAAATAAAGCAAATTTGTGATGATGGAATCAAATATCACACAGCTTCTGTCTGTATTCCACCTTGTTATGTGCGAGAAGCCAAAAAGTATGTCAAAGATCAATTAAAAATCTGTACGGTAATTGGATTTCCAAATGGAAATATGACAACCAATACAAAAGTATTTGAAACAAAAGATGCCATTTTAAATGGGGCAGACGAAATTGATATGGTCATTAATATTGGCGCATTAAAGGCAAAACAATATGACTATGTACAAAGAGAAATCGAGCAAATAAAAGAAGTATGTGGTGGAAGAATTTTAAAAGTTATTATTGAAACTTGCCTTCTTACCGAAGAAGAAAAAATAAAGATGTGTGAGATTGTAACAAAGGCAAAAGCCGATTACATTAAAACTTCTACAGGCTTTTCTACATCAGGAGCTACTTTTGAAGATGTTGCTTTGTTTAAAAAGTACATTGGAAGCGATGTGAAAATAAAAGCAGCAGGCGGAATTGGAAGCCTTGAAGATGCAGAGAAGTTTATGGAATTAGGAGCAGAGCGTCTAGGAACAAGTAAAATTGTAAAAATCATAAAAGGGGAAGAGACAGGTTCTGAATATTAAAAAGGGGCAGGAACTGTTAACTATAAAAAATAAAGTGAATAAAGAGTAGATGAAAATGAAAAAAGAGTGGAAACAACGAGAAAAAAAATTAGAAAACAGAATAGAGAAACGATCCGAGCAAAAAAAGGATGTAAAAAGTCATAAAGGAAATCACGAGATTCAAAAGAATCGAGAGAGTAATAAAGGAAAAGAGAGTGTACTTTCTAAGACAGCAAAAGAACGAAAAAAAGAATTTAAAAAAGGATCTAACAAAGGAAGTATGGTCTGTCCTTATGCAAAAAAATGTGGTGGGTGCCAATATCAAGGGCTTTCTTATGAAGAACAACTTGCGAAAAAACAAAAATGGGTCAATGGGCTTATGAAACGCCATTGTACCGTTTATCCAATTCAAGGAATGGAAGAGCCATATTTTTATCGCAATAAAGTCCATGCGGTACTCGACCGAGATAGAAAGAACCAAATTATATCAGGAGTCTATAAAGAAGGAACCCATATTGTAGTGCCTATCGATCGCTGTCTCATCGAAGACCAAAAAGCGGATGAAATTATTGGAACGATTAAGGAATTAATGAAATCCTTTAAAATGAAAGTGTATGATGAAGATACCCAATATGGACTGATGCGCCATATCCTTGTAAAGAGAGGATTTGCAACAGGGGAAGTTATGGTAGTATTAGTAACAGCCTCTCCTGTCTTTCCATCAAAAAATAATTTTGTAAAAGCATTAAGACAAAAACATCCAGAAATTACAACGGTAATTCAAAATATTAATGGAAGAGGAACGAGCATGGTTCTTGGAGAGAAAGAACACGTTCTATACGGAAAAGGCTATATTGAAGACGTGTTATGTGGCTGTACGTTCCGAATTTCTTCCAAATCCTTTTATCAAATTAATCCAATTCAAACAGAACACCTTTATGAAAAAGCTATGGAGTTAGCTGGACTAAGTGGAAAAGAAAAAGTCATTGATGCTTACTGTGGAATTGGAACCATTGGTCTTATTGCAAGTAAAAAGGCAAAAGAAGTCATCGGAGTAGAGCTCAATAAAGATGCCGTAAAAGATGCCATTTTTAACTGTAAGAGAAATGAAATAAAAAATGCAAAATTTTACTGTGAAGACGCTAGCAAATTTATGGTAAAAATGGCGGAAAATGGACAAAAAGCCGATGTCGTATTTCTCGATCCTCCAAGAAGTGGTAGCACAGAAGTGTTTATCGATTCATTAGCGATGATGGCGCCAAAAAAAGTCGTTTACATTTCTTGTCATCCAGAGACATTAGAAAGAGATATTCGCTATTTTAAGAAAAAAGGATACATGCCAAAAGGCTGTTATCCATTTGATTTATTCCCATGGACTGGACATGTGGAGAATGTAGTGGTATTGACAAATTGTAATAAAAACAAAAAATAGGTACTATAAACCACAAGATATTGTGGTTTTGGTGAGAAAATGGAGCGAAAAAATGGATAGTTTTTGCTCTGTTTTTTTATTCTTTTTATAGAGGAATAGGGGAAAAAATGGGGTTTTAGAGAAAAGAAAGGAGATGGAGAAGAAAAGTGGTAATAAAATAAAGTCACAAGTTATGTATACTTTGCGTTATATATTTTAGGACGAAATATCAAATTTAATTGTAGATATAAAGCAGAAGTTGTATAATATAGATAAATTGAAAAGGGGGATAGTAATATGTGGTTAGATAAAGAATCTCAAATTGATTTGTTGGCATATAGTCCTTTTGCGGAGTTAATTACAAATATAACGGCGAATGAACGGTTAAATCCATTGACGATAGGATTGTTTGGACGATGGGGGGCTGGAAAGTCGACACTATTAAAATTAGTTGAAAAAAATATTGAAGAAAGAGATGAAACAAAGAAAAAATTTGTTTGCATATCATTAAATTCCTGGATATTTGAAGGGTATGATGATGCTAAGAGTGCGATTATGGAAAGTTTGCTTCGAACTCTTATGGATAATCAGCCTGCTTTTGAAGGACTTAAGGATGAGATAAGGAGTTTGATCGGAAGAATTAATTTTATGAAATTAGGGGCAACGGCAATAAAACATGGGATGCCTTTAGTTATGAGTGTAATAAATCCGGCTGCAACTACACTTACAATGGCACAATATTTTTCAAAAACAAAAAGAAAGGAAATTTTAGATGATATAAAACAAGTCTGGAATGAGAAGGAAGTGGAAGAAGATAAGGATACTACTGTTGAAAATATTCGGCTTTTTAGAAAAGAATTCAGTGATTTAATTGATAAATCTAGAATAGATAATCTGATTGTCATGATAGATGATTTGGATAGATGTACACCTGAACGTGTAATAGAAACACTGGAAGCTGTAAAATTATTTTTATCTGTTCCTAAAACGACATTTATAATAGCGGTAGATAATCAAGTTATGAAATATTCTATTGAAAATAAATATCCAAAAATAACAGAGGATTCAGAAGATTTTTCAGATAGTTATATTGAAAAGATTATCCAACTACCGATAAGTATACCGGAGTTATCTGAAACAGATATAAAAAATTATTTATTATTGCTGATATGCGAACTTTTTTTATCTAAAGGAGTTCCTTCAATAAAAGCGAATCAATTAGATATTCTATTGTCTAAAGTTAAAGAAGCCAATATTTTTGTAAATGGAATAAAAATTGATCTTGAATTTGTAAAATCAGCCTTTGAACAATATGACTATACTATATTGGATAAGGGGACAATAGATGAATTTGAGAAAATGTTTGACATTATTGGTAAAACCAGTGATGTAATCGCAAGTATATTAAAGGGTAATCCAAGACAAGCAAAACGTTTTCTTAATTCATTTTTGATAAGAAAAAGTTTAGCAGAAATATATTACAAAACAGATAGAACATTTGATTATGCAATTCTAGCAAAACTTATGGCCTTGGAATATATCGATATGAGTCGATTTAAAGAATTATATAAATGGGCTGTAGAAAATCAGAAGAATTCTAAAATAAAAGAATTAGAGAGTATAACAAATATTTCAAGAAATGATGAAGAATTACCGGAAGAGTACAGAAAATGGTCAGACGAAAAGCTTATTGGATGGTTGAAGTCAGATCCTATTGATTTGTATGAAAAAGATTTGCTTAAATATTTCTATTTAACTAGAGAGTCATTAGATATAAATGTGAGTGTATCGGATTCTTTAGGGAAGGCAGAGTTAACGATATTTAATAAAATTCTACAATCAAAGCGTACTACTGAATATAGTCGGATAGTAGAAAAACTTAAGGAGAATAAAGACATAAAATATGCAAAGATATTAGATGCACTTATAGAAGAGTTTAAGAAAAATAGCAAATTACTAGAAAAAATGCAACCAATTTATATTCACTATCCGGAATATAGAAGTGAAATCAAGGATGTCTTAAAAAAGACGAAAATTGCAGAAATTAATTTGCAGAAAGCAACGGCTTTGAGTTCTATGTACCAGACTGACAAATCGGGATTTTCAGATGTAATTGAATCCTTGAAGGATAAGGGACTGGCGCAGGATGTGGTAGACGTAATTACACAGAAAAAATAGGAGGAGAAGTATGGGAACATCAAAAGGCTATATCCCACCCAAAAATGAGCAATGGCGTCAGGCTAAGGGGGCTGTTACTAGGATGATGAAAGATTCAAGAAGCAGTGTTAGAATTAGCAAGGCGATTTCAAAATATGCAGATGCATATATGTCCACACATTTGGGTAGGAGTAATGTTTCTGTAGTGGCAGGCGGACTTATGAATTTCATAAGTGCAGCTAACAAATATGGAGTAGAAAATGCAGCTAAGGATATAGGTTTAGATTCATTGTTGGATAAAAAAGGCAATGAGTTATATAAAGGACTTATTGATTATTTCGCTAGAGATTTTTCTACGACGGATATGCAGATTATACGCGAAAGCTTATCAGAAACATTGAAACGGCTTGAAATAGAAACATTTAAAGATTTTGAACAAATTAATAGTGAGGAATTTTTAATAGAATTTATTATTCAATTTGCTATTAAGAATTTTGAAACTTGTTTCGCAGAAAAAATATTTACAAATTCAGAGTTATCTAAAGACTATGATAGGGTTATGGATGATGTGGGTTCAGCAATTGAAAATAGAATCGTGGCGGATATTCAATTAGAGAAAAAACTTGATTTAGATTATACCAGTAAAGAGGGGCAGAAATATATTTCGTCTGTATGTAAAGATTGTTATGCAGATTTAAAAAGAATGGAGGGACTGTATGAAAGTATGGATTAATAAGGCAGCAGAGGAAACTCCGAATAATGGTTTTGAAGATGCAATTAGATTTGATATGTTGGATGAAGGACCTAAGTCAAATTTAAAAGTAAATTTTGAAGAAATTTGGAGAAGATTTAATAGAAAGAATTTGGAAAATATTTACGAAGATTTGATAACAGTAGCGGCTAGCGTTTATGCAGCAGATAAAAGGGTACCACGTGTTGGCGTATGGGCAGGAGAAGTAGAGGATAATTGGACAAGAGAGATACATATTTCAATTCCTGTCTTGGAGCTTAAGAAATGGAGTGAAGTTAAAACTAAGTTAGAAGATATATTAAACTTTTTGAGCGGTGATATATGGACAGTAAATTTCAGAAAAACAAATCTGAAATTTAGGAATTATGTCACTAAAAAGAAGTATGATATCATAGAGGGAAAATTTGATGCTGTTTCGTTATTCTCAGGTGGATTAGATTCTTACTCGGGGGCAATAAATTTATTGGAAAAAGATAAGAATATTTGTTTTGTTGGGTGCAGGGAATATAATGCATTAGGAAATAGGATTTTTGAGTTATATAGAATACTTAAAGAGAATTATCCTAGTTGTAATATGGATATGGTGCTTTTTAGTACTGAGCCACGGATTCCTTATAACATAGATGAAGATTTAAAAACAAAATATATTGAGAATACAAGCAGAAGTAGATCGTTTTTATTTCTTTCAGTTGCACTAGCAGTTTCATCCCAAATAGAAGAGGAG